>NZ_JBIALS010000001.1:0-447012 GCF_042873655.1 Streptomyces sp. NPDC004609
CCCGCCCCCCGCGCGCCCGCGCCCCGCCCCCCCCCGCCGCCCCCCCCCCCCCCGCGCCGCCCCCCCGCCCCGCCCCCCCCCCCCCCCCCCCCCCCCCCCCCCCCCCCCCCGTTCCCGGTCCGCCCTACTTCGTCAGGTTCGGCGGGGACGTCGGCTGCGGTATCGGCGACGCCGCCAGCGACTGCGGCGACACCGGGCTCGCCAGCGCCGACGGCGGCGAGATCGTCGCCGCCGGATCCGGCGCCGGGGCGGCCTCCTCCACCGCCGGAAGCCCGCCGACGATACGGATGCCCGCCGCGTCGAACGCCCGCTTGATCCGCCAGCGCAGCTCCCGCTCGACCCCCAGCGCCTTGCCCGGCATCGTCTTCGCCGCCACCCGGACCGTCATCGACTCCAGCAGGACCTCCGTCAGACCCAGCGTCTCCACCGGACCCCAGAGCTGCTCGTTCCACGGCTCGGCCTTCGCCAGCTCGTCCGCGACCTCACCGATCACCGCGCGAACCCGGTCCAGATCCTCCGACGGACGGACCGTGACGTCCACCGTCGAGGTCGCCCAGCCCTGGCTGAGGTTCCCGATCCGCTTGATCTCGCCGTTGCGCACGTACCAGATCTCGCCGTCGTCACCGCGCAGCTTCGTCACCCGCAGGCCGACCTCGACCACCTCGCCCGAGGCCACACCCGCGTCGATCGAGTCGCCGACCCCGTACTGGTCCTCCATGATCATGAACACTCCGGAGAGAAAGTCCGTGACCAGGTTCCGCGCGCCGAAACCGATCGCCACGCCCGCCACACCCGCAGACGCCAGCAGGGGCGCGAGATCGATCTGGAAGGCACCGAGGATCATCAGCCCCGCCGTGCCCAGAATGAGGAACGACGCCACCGAACGCAGCACCGACCCGATCGCCTCGGAACGCTGACGCCGCCGCTCGGCGTTGACCAGCAGCCCTCCGAGTGCCGTGCCCTCCACCGCCTGGGCGGAACGGTTCATCCGCGCTATCAGCTTCGTCAGGGCCCGGCGCACCAGCATCCGCAGCACCAGCGCGACGACCAGGATCAGCGCGATACGCAGACCCGTGTTCAACCAGGTGGACCAGTTCTCCTCCACCCAGCCGGCGGCGTTCCCCGCCTTCTCGGCGGCCTCGTCGAGAGTGACCGGCCCCGGAGCGGGGGCCGACGGATCGACGGCCAGGGAGAGAGATGACCAGACTGCGGTCACGAGGGCGAACCTCCAGGTGTTGCTTACGGCGGATCAACCACCCTAACGGGGCATCTCGTCCACACCGTTGCCACAGCCGGGGGAGAGACAAGGCTCACCTGGGGATGAACACCGGGGGAGGTGGTCGTTATATGTGATGTGGTTGAAAACACTTCGAGCCCGTTACCGCTCGGTGGTGGCGCTCGGACCAGGCAGGAGGAGAGACTGAGAGCAGATCGTCCCGGCGCGAGCCACGCGCCGCCGGCGTACAAGGAGGCATCAACCGTGCCGCACGTCCTGGTCCTCAACGCGTCGTACGAGCCCCTCGGCGTCGTACCGCTCCGCCGCGCGCTCGTCCTCGTCCTGGAGAACAAGGCTCTCTGCCTCGAGGAGTCCGGCGCCTTCATGCACAGCGCGACCCGTGTCATCGCCGCACCCAGCGTCGTACGGCTGAAGCGGTTCGTCCGGGTCCCCTATCGGGGGCCCGTCCCCTTGACCCGCAAAGCGCTCTTCGCCCGCGACGGCGGGCGCTGCATGTACTGCGGTGGCGTCGCAACCAGCGTCGACCACGTCATCCCGCGCAGCCGTGGCGGAAAGCACGTCTGGGACAACGTGGTGGCCGCCTGCCGCCGCTGCAACCACGTCAAGGCGGACCGCCACCTCCGCGAACTGGGCTGGCGCCTGCGCCACCAGCCCGCACCGCCGAGCGGCCTCGCCTGGCGGATCATCGGCACGGGACACCGGGACCCGCGCTGGCTCCCATACCTGCAACCGTACGGCGCGGAAGACGCAATGGCCCGAATCGACGGCATCTCCGCCTGAGAGGGCTTCTTTTTTTGGGGGTTCGATTCTCCCCCAGACTCCGTCCGGGGCCCCACCGGGGGCCTTCAGTGGGTGTCGACGGTCGATCGTGCTCGACCGGGTAGGCCGTGGGACCGCATCCCCACGGCCCCTCGACCCCCCCACCCCCTACGGTTCCGCCACCGCGTAGGCCTCCACCGAGAAGAGGGAGTAGCCGAAGCGGGTCGCCCGCTGGTCGCCCTGGATGCGGAGGAAGCGGGTGGCGGGGGCGTCGAGGCGGACGGACTCGCGGCCGCCCTTGCCGTCGGTGACGGTGGCGGCGGTGCGCCAGGTGCGGCCGTCGGCGGAGACCTGGATGCGGTAGCGCTTGGCGTACGCGTCCTGCCAGTGGAGGACGACCTGGCCGACGCGGGCGGGCGAGGCGAGCTGGAGTTGCCACCAGGCGCCGTCCTCGTAGGGGGAGGACCAGCGGGTGGCGGGGTCCGCGTCGAGTGCGGCGGAGGCCGGGAAGTCGGGGGTCTCGTCGCCGGACGAGGCCGCCGACGCGCCCGCGGCGCGCGCGAGGTCGGGGCCGCCCGTGCGGGGAAAGGCCCGGACCGTCAGGGTCTGCTCCTGGCCCGCGAAGGAGAGGGGCACCCGGTACTCCCCGGCGGGGGTGCCCGCGGGGACGGAGACCTGTACCGGGACCGTTGTCCGCAGTCCGCGCGGGACAGTGGTCTGCCGGGGAACCGTCACCTTGATCCCCGCGGGCGCCTTCGCGGTCAGCGTGCCCTGGACGGTCGCGGGGCGCTGTGCGGTCAGGCGGACGTCCGTCCGCTGGGGGGCGCCGCCGATCTCCGCGTCCGTCTCGGTGCGTACGAGCTCCAGCCCGGCCGCGGGCTCGTCGGCGAACCAGGGCACGAGGGACCGTACGGTGACGGGGGAGGGCCCGTCGGAGGCGATGCGTATCGCGTCCACCCGCAGGCCCTTGGTGTCGGCCTGCGTCCAGCCGCTGGGGGACAGACCGCCCAGGGAACGCCAGCCCTCGCCGGGAACATGGGCTTCCAGCCGGCCGGGGGAAGCCCCGGGGACGGTCATCGCAGTGACCGTGCTCACGGGGCGGGCGCGGTCCAGCCAGACCGTGTCGTCGCCCGCGGTCCTCGCGGCACGCGCCGCGCCCGTCCAGGCGGCGGACTCCTTCTCGGCCCGTACCAGGAACGGGTTCAGCACACCCTTGCCGACCACGGCCCGGCTCGCCGCCAGTCCCTTGCGCACCTTCTCCAGCTCCAGGGAGGCCCGCCAGGCCGTCTCGCCGTCGCCGCGGGACTGGGCCAGGAGCATGTCGACCGACAGCTCGCCCGCCCGGCCGAACCGGGCCAGCTGGTCCAGCCACGGCCGTACCTCGTCGTCCAGCCGGCCCCCGGCGGGCCGGGTGAGGTTCGCCGGGGCCTGCCGCATGACCGTGAACGCGGCTCGCAGCGCGGCCGCCGCCCGGTCGCGGGCCGCCGTGTCGGGGCCCGTACGCGTACGCCAGAAGTCGTCGAGGAGGGGCTTGAGGTAGCCGGACTCGGCCGGGTCGAGGATCGACGAGGCGTGATGGCCCGCCAGCGCGCCGAGCGCCGCGCGGGCCTCGGCGTCACCGCCGGCGAGGTCGTCCATGGCGGCCTGCCAGGACTCCTGGGGGCGGTAGCCCTTCGGGTTCCAGGCGAAGTCGGCGGCGGTGAACAGCGGGATACGGGACGCGGACGCCTGCTCCATCGCATTGGTCAGCAGCGCGGCGGAGCCGGACGCCACGGCGGGTTCCCGGCCCGTGTACGGGCCGAGGAACAGCCGGTCCTGCGCGTAGTCGTTGACCGGGTAGTTGTCCATGGTGACCAGCGGATGCTCGAACGCCTCACGGGCGCCCGCCAGTTCACGGCCGGTGATCGTGCGCGGCACCACGCCGACGCCCGTCCACGCCACCTGGACCCGCCAGTCCAGCTCTTCCGCGAGGGCGCGCCGGTACTCCGTGTCACCCTCCTGGTAGAACTCCGTCGGCATCAGCGACAGCGGCTCCGCGCCCGGATGGCGCCGTGCCAGATGCTCGGCGACCGCGCCCGCCACCCGCGCCTGAGCCCGCGCGGCCGCCTCGGGGCCGCGGCCGAAGACCTCCGCGTCCCGGTCGCAGTGCCACTCGCTGTAGCTGACGTCCTGGAACTGCAGCTGGAACGCCCGCACCCCCAGCGCCCACATCGCGTCGATCTTGCGGGTGAGCGCCCTGACGTCCTCGTCCTTGGCGAGACACATCTCCTGCGCGGGAGCGACCGCCCAGGCGAGCGTCACATGGTTCCGCCGGGCCCGGTCGGCCAGCTCGCGGAACTCCGCGCGCTTGGCCGCCGGATAGGGATCGCGCCAGCGCGCCTGGCGGAAGGGGTCGTCACCGGGGGCGTAGAGGTAGCGGTTCTGCTTGGTACGGCCCATGAAGTCCACCTGGGCCAGCCGCTGCGCGTGGCTCCACGGTTCCCCGTAGAAGCCCTCCGTCATTCCGCGTACCACCGTGCCGGGCCAGTCGCGGACGACGACGCCTGCGACCGTCCTGCCTGTGCCCTGCGGGCCGGTGACGAGCTGGCGCAGTGTCTGGACGCCGTGGAACAGGCCGTCCTCGCCGACGCCGTCCAGCGCGATCGTGTCCCGGCCCCCGACCCGGCCGGTCGCCAGCCGGTACCCGCCCACCGGCAGGTCGGCCCGCTCGGCCACCCGTAGGGCCCGCAGCGCGTCCTGCGCGCCCGTGCCGCCGAGGCGCAGCACGGGTCCGCGGCCGGGCAGCGCGGTGTACAGGGTCCGGACGCCGGCGTCGCGCAGCAGCTGATGGGCCAGCGCGACGGCGTGCGGGTCGGCTCCGGGGTCCGCGAGGACGGTGACCTGGTCGCCCAGCGGCACCGAGGGGCCGGCCGCGCGCATCGACTGCGGTCGCGGCCACACCGGGGGAACCGCCCCCTCGCTCGTGGGGTTCTCCGTGGTGCCGGCGGGGGCGCCGGGGTCCCCCGGAGCCGCGGAGGCGCTGTGGGTACCGCCGAGGAGACCGCCGATGACGGCGACCGCGACGGCCGTGGCCGTACGCCTTCCGCGTCCGAGCCGCACGCTCGTCTCCCCTCGGAGTCCTCGAAATGTCTCCAACAGATAACGAGCCCATCACCCCCGTCCTGAAGTGTCAACGTGGGTGGCCGTTCTGTGCCTTTTGCCTGGTCCGGGGAGTAGAGACGAAACAGACTGTTCCGGCGGACGGCCGGTTTTCGGCCAACCGGCCCACCGGGAACGGAAGGTGATGGGGGACACGTTGCCTGATCGTGTACGTCTGCCGCCGCGCCCGCTGGGTAGGGCTGCGGAGACCCGTTACCGTCCGTTGGGAGTGATCGCCGTGGCCGCAGCCCACCTCCTTCTGTCCGCCCTGTCCAAACAGGTGCCGGGGATCGACTCGATCCCCGGGCCGCTCACCAGTGAACCCCCGCTCCCCGGCCCCGCCCCGCTCACCAGCGAACCCCCACTCGCCGACAGCACCCCCCTCACCAGTGAGCCGACCGCTCCCGGTTCGGCCGGAGGGACCCAGTCCCCAGGAGTCTGAATGAGCCTTGACCGGCTCGCCGCGCTGCACGGAGTCGCCACCGCCTTCTCGCCCTCCGAAGGCGTGACCGTCCCCGTCCCCGAACCCACCGTCGTCGCGGTCCTCGCCGCGCTCGGCGTCGACGCGACCGGTGACCGGGAGGTCCGGGAGGCGCTCGACCGCGCCGAGGCGGCCGCCGACGCCCGGCTGCTGCCGCCGGCGGTCGTGTACTGGCGGGAGGACGACGGCACCCCGGACCTCGGACTGCCGAAGGGCACGGTCCTGCGACTCGCCCTGGAGAGCGGCGAGGCGGCGGGCGACCCCGCCGCCGGTGACCCGGCCGGAGCCGGCCAGGGCCCGCCCTGGGAGGGCCCCTGGAGCGACCTGCCGTACGGGGTGCACCGGCTGACGGCCGAGGCCCTCGACGGCCGCACGGCCCGCACCACCCTGGTCGTCGCGCCCTCACGCGCCCCCGAGCCCCCCGAGCGGTCGTACGGATTCCTCGTCCAGCTCTACTCCCTGCTCTCCAGCCGCTCCTGGGGCATGGGCGACCTCGGCGACCTGACGGAGCTGGCCACCTGGTCCGGGCGGGCGCTCGGCGCCGGATTCGTCCAGGTCAACCCCCTGCACGCGGCCCTTCCCGGCGCCCCGGAATCACCCACCGACCCCTCCCCGTACCGCCCTTCGTCGCGCCGGTTCCCCGACCCCGTTCATCTGCGCGTCGAGGAAGTCCCCGAGTACGCGTATGTGAGCGGATCCGCCCGGACCCGGCTGGAGGAGCTGCGCCGCGCGGGCGCGACCCTGCGCGAAGCCGTCCTGGACAGGGGCGAGCTGATCGACCGGGACGCCGTGTGGGCGCTCAAGCGCGAGGCGCTGGAGCTGGTGTGCCGCGTCCCGCTGGGGCCGGGCCGCCGCGCCGCCTACTGGGACTTCCTCGCCGGCCAGGGCCGCGCGCTGGAGGACCACGCCACCTGGAGCGCCCTCGCCGAGGTCCACGGCCCCGACTGGCGCACCTGGCCCGAGGGGCTGCGCGACCCGCGCTCCTCGGCGACCGCCCGCGCCCGGCACGAGCTGATGGACCGCGTCGACTTCCACTCCCGGCTCGCCTGGCTCACCGACACCCAGCTCGAAGCGGCCGGCCGGGTCGCCCGTGAGGCGGGCATGGGCGTCGGCATCGTCCACGACCTGGCCGTCGGGGTCCACCCGGCCGGCGCGGACACCTGGGCCCAGGGAGAGGTCTTCGCCTCCGGCATGTCCGTCGGCGCGCCCCCCGACAGCTTCAACGCCCACGGCCAGGACTGGGGTCTGCCCCCCTGGCGCCCCGACACACTCGCCGCGTCCGGATACGCGCCCTACCGCGATCTCCTGCGCGCCCTGCTCAGACACGCGGGCGCGCTGCGGATCGACCACGTCATGGGGCTGTTCCGCCTCTGGTGGGTCCCCGAGGGCGGTGCGCCCACCGAGGGCACCTATGTGCGCTACGACGCCGAGGCGATGCTCGCCGTCCTCGTCCTGGAGGCCCACCGCGCGGGCGCCGTCGTCCTGGGGGAGGACCTCGGCACGGTCGAGCCGGGTGTCCGGGAGGCCCTCGCGCGCCGGGGTGTGCTCGGCACCTCGGTGCTCTGGTTCGAGCGCGACTGGGCCGGTACGGGCCTTCCGCTGCCGCCGGAGAGCTGGCGCGAGGGCTGCGTGGCGACCGTGACCACCCACGACCTGCCGCCCACGGCCGCCCGGCTGACGGGGGAGTACGTCGAGCTGCGCGGCCGGCTCGGGCTGCTCGCCCAGCCCCTGGAGCGGGAGCGCACCAGGGAGCTGGCGGACGTCGCCGAGTGGATCGGCCTTCTCAAGGGTCTGGAGCTGCTGCCCGAGGGCACCGGCGACGAGGAGGGCCGGATCCGGGCGGTCCACCGCTTCCTGCTGCGTACGCCCGCCCGGTTGGTCGGCGTCTGGCTGCCGGACGCGGTGGGTGACCGCCGCCCGCAGAATCTGCCCGGCACCTGGGACCAGTACCCCAACTGGCGGCTGCCGATCGCGGACGCCGAGGGCCGCCCGCTCACCCTGGAGGAACTGACCGCCTCGCCGCGGCTGCACGCCCTGATGGAGGTGTTCGGCCCGCGCGAGGCGCCCGTCGGGGAGCCCCGCTGACCTCCGCGGCCTCCCCGTACGCACCCGGTGCGCACGTCGTACGGCTCCGGTGGCCGGCCCCTCCGCCCCGCCATACGGCACCCCGGGCGCGCGCCCGGATCGGGGGTTCGCTACGTTGGCACCGTGGACAAGAAGAACGCTATGCGCGCCGGCACCGTCGCGGCCGGTACGACGCTGATGATGCTGCTCATGTCGTCGCCCGCGCTCGCCCTGACGCGCGACGACGGCGACGACCCGGGCCAGGGCCTGAGCCTGATGGAGACGCTGGGCCTGTTCGTTCTGACGCCGCTGGCGATCTTCCTCGGGATCGTGATCCTGGTGATGATCTTCGACAAGTCCAAGAAGCTGCCCCAGTAGCCCGATGACCGATCGGGCCCTCGGGGGTCGGACCCCCGGGGCTCACTGAGACTCTCACGGGCGCTCCGGTGTGCACACGCACTCCGGGGCGCCCTTGTCGTGTCCGGGCGGGCCGGGGCGCGGGTGTGCGGGGCCGTCACGGTCGCGGGGCCGCGGCCACCGGCCACCCTCGGCCATGCGGTCCCGGGTCGGCACGGTCACGGGTTACGGGTCACGCGTCGGCACGAGCCCCAGGCCTCGGGTCGCCGGGTACCGGGGCACGGCCCGTCGCGAACACCGTGCCTACCGGGCGTCGGAGCCCAGCAGCAGTTTCCGGAGGAGGCCGTCCAGTTGCGCGCCCTCCTCCTCGGACAGCGCCGACGCGAACGCCTCGTGCTGGAGGGCGAGGCCCGCGGCGACCGCCCGGTCGACCACGTCCAGGCCGCGGTGGGTGAGGGTGATCCGCAGCCCGCGCCGGTCGTTCGGGTCCGGACTGCGGGTGAGCAGCCCCGCCTTCTCCAGCTTGTCGAGCCGCCCGGTCATCCCGCCCGTGGTCAGCATGAGCGTCGCCGACAACTGGCGCGGTGAGAGGGTGTACGGCTCTCCCGAACGGCGCAGCGTCGCCAGGACGTCGAACTCGCCCCGGCTGATGCCGAAACGCGCGTACTCCTTCTCGGTCCGGTCTCCCATGGCGCGGGAGATCCGGTGGATCCGCCCGTAGACGGCCATGGGCGCGGTGTCCAGGTCGGGGCGGACCGCGGCCCACTGGTCGACGATCGCGTCGACCGCGTCGGGGGCGGGCGGAGGCCTGGAGGAGGAGCGGAACGCCATGGGGGAATTATCGGGCGACGGGCAGGTGTTCCGCAAACAAGCGAGTAGAGAGCTAGTGAGCACTAAGACGCTTGTCTGCAAGTAGCTTACTTATGAGCTACTTGTGACTGACTTACTTGGCCCGGGAGGCTTTCCATGAATCGCGCCGCCGTCATCGCCCTGACCGCGCTGGCCCCGGTCTCCTGGGGCTCCACCTACTTCGTGGCCACCGAGTTCCTGCCGCCCGATCGGCCGCTGTTCACCGGGCTGATGCGGGCCCTGCCCGCGGGACTGCTGCTCCTCGCGCTCACCCGCGTCCTCCCGCGCGGCGCCTGGTGGCGGCGGGCGACCGTTCTGGGAGCGCTCAACATCGGGGCGTTCTTCCCGCTGCTCTTCCTCTCCGCCTACCGCCTCCCCGGCGGGGTCGCCGCCGTCGTCGGCTCGGTCGGGCCACTGTTCGTCGTCGGCCTGGCGGCGCTGTTGCTGGGGGAGAAGCCCAGGACCCGCACGCTGCTCGCGGCGATCGCCGCGACCTTCGGAGTGAGCCTGGTGGTGCTGCGCGCCGGAGCGGCGCTGGACCTCGTCGGCGTGCTGGCGGGCCTCGTGGCCTCCGCCTCGATGTCGGCGGGCGTCGTGCTCACCAAGCGCTGGGGCCGCCCCGAGGGCGTCGGCCCGCTGGCCATGACGGGCTGGCAGCTCACCGCGGGCGGCCTGCTGATCGCCCCGATCGCCTTCCTGGTGGAGGGCGCGCCGCCCGCGCTCGACGGCACGAACCTCGCCGGGTACCTGTATCTGGCACTCGCCAACACCGCCGTCGGCTACTGGCTCTGGTTCCGTGGCGTCGAGCAGTTGACCGCCACGTCCGTCACACTCCTCGGCCCGCTGTCACCGCTCACCGCGGCCGTCATCGGATGGGCCGCGCTCGGGCAGGCACTCACCGCCGTACAACTGGCGGGCATGGCGATCGCGTTCGGGGCGACGCTGGCGGGACAGCTCCAGCCCCGCCCGCACGGGCGCCGCGGCCGGGGTCAGGGAGTGCCCCGCGGAAGGGTCCCCGCCAGGTCCCGCGGGCGGTCCCACGGGGAGTCCGGCGCATCCCGTGCCCGGCACACTCCCCGTACGACCGCCGGGACCGCCGCTACGACGCCTCGGCCGACACCGCGAGATTCTGCAGATACCGCATCAGCGACATCAGCACATCACGGCTCGAACGCCGCAGCCGTGCGTCACAGTCGATGATCGGCACCGATTCGGGGAGGTCGAGCGCTCCCCGGATCTCGTCCACGGGATAGGCGGGCGCGTCCGGGAAGGAGTTGATGGCCACCACGAAGGGCACCCGTCGCTCCTCCAGCCGCCCGATGACGTCGAAGCTGACCTCCAGCCGGCGGGTGTCGACGAGGACGACGGCGCCCAACGCACCCTCGAACAGGCCCCGCCACAGAAACCAGAAACGTTCCTGACCGGGGGTGCCGAACAGGTACAGCACCAGTTCGTCGTTGATGCTGATCCGGCCGAAGTCCATGGCCACGGTCGTCGAGGTCTTGCGCTCCACGCCCTGGAGGTCGTCGACGCCGACCCCGGCCTGGGTCATGGTCTCCTCGGTGGTCAGCGGCCTGATCTCGCTCACCGAGCCGACCAGGGTGGTCTTGCCGACACCGAAGCCGCCCACGATGACCACTTTGACCGCGGCGGTGGCCGTCTCCGGCAGCGCGTCCTCGCTGCGCGGCCCCACGGCCTGGTCAGAGCTTCTGAAGTCCATCGATCACTGCCTCAATCAACGCGCGGTCGGGGAGTAGAGCGGGCTGGACCGGTGCGCGGGCGATCACCTGCTCGTCGAGCAGCAGATCGCCGAGCAGTACGGTGACGACGCTCACCGGAAGCCTCAGATAGGCGGAGATCTCGGCCACCGAGAGCGGCGCCTGACAGAGCCGGATGATCGCGGCGTGCTCCGGCTGCATTCCGTGCCGGGGGCCCGACTTGGCCACGATCAGCGTGACCAGGTCGAGCGTCGCCGGTACCTGTGAGCCGCTGCGGCCGCCCGTGATGACGTAGAGCCGCTCGGGGCTGCCCTCTTCCCAGTCCCCCGGTTTGCTCACGCGGACTGCCTGTCCTGCCGGGGCGGGGCGCTGAGGTGCTCGCCGATGCGCAGGACGAGGTCGCGCATCCGCTGGCCCATCAGCCCGGCGTCGACGCCCTCGTCCGCGAGCACCGCGAGGAACGCGCCCGAGCCCGCCGCCATCAGATAGAAGAAGCCACCGGTCATCTCGATGACGACCAGGTGCATCCGGCCGTCGCTGCCCGGGAGCTCGGCCGCGACCGCGCCCGCCAGGCTCTGCAGCCCCGCGCAGGCGGCGGCGAGCCGGTCGGCCGTGTCGTTGTCCGCTCCGTACTGGGCCATGCGCAACCCGTCCGCGGACAACACGACCACGTGTCTGGTCTGCGGTACGCCTTCCGCCAGGTCCTTGAGCATCCAGTCCATGTTGGTCTGGTTGGACTGCTGCTGAATCATGGCTGCGTACTCCCCTTGTTCGTCTGCGGATCCTCGCCGGCCAGGCCGTTCTGGAACGCCGCCAGCCACATGCCGGGCTGCACCGCGGGTGCATCCTTGGAATCGGGCTCGGGCACGGTCACGACGGGGGCCGGGGTGGAGGGGCCCTTGCGGCGGCGCTGCGGCAGGCCGGTCGGCGTCCGCTCGGTCACGACCGGTATGTCGTCGTCCTTCGTCGTCATCATGTCCGCGATCGTGGGGGCGGCGGCATGGGTGACCGGGCGCGGTTCGAGGACGGGCGTGCCGTTGGCACGCGGCCCCGAGGAGGCGCCGATGCCGTGGGCGAGGCCCGTCGCCGAGGCGACGGTGGTGATGAGCTCCTTCGGTACGACGATGACCGCGCGCACTCCGCCGTAGGCCGACGAGCGCAGTGACACCTGGAATCCGTACGCCTGGGCCAGCCGGCCGACCACCGCGAGACCGAGGCGAGGAGTCTCACCGAGGTCGTTGAGGTCGATGCCCTCCTGGGCCTGGCGGAGCATCCGCTCGGCGCGCTTGCGGGCCTCCTCGCTCATGCTCACACCGCCGTCCTCGATCTCGACGGCGATGCCCGAGTTCACATCGACGGCGGTGAGGTGGACCCGCGTCTGCGGCGGCGAGTACCGGGTGGCGTTGTCGAGCAGTTCGGCGAGCGCGTGGATCAGGGGCTCGACGGCGTTGCCGACGACGGCGACCTCGGAGACCGAGTGCAGCTCCACACGCTGGTAGTCGATGATCCGCGACATCGCGCCGCGCAGCACGCTGTAGAGGGGAACGGCTCTGCTCCACTGGCGGCCGGGCCGCGCACCGCCGAGCACGGCGATGGAGTCGGCCAGCCGGCCGATCAGCGCGGTGCCGTGGTCGATCCTCAGCAGATCGCCGAAGACCTCGGGGTTCTTGCCGTGCCGGTCCTCCATGTCCCGCAGCTCCTGCGCCTGCTGGTGGACGATCGCCTGCACACGGCGGGCGATGTTCACGAAGGCGCGCTGCGCGGACTCACGCAGGTCCTCCGCGGCGACGACCGCGTCGAGGACGGAGCTGAGGACGGCGTGGTGCTCGGCCGGAGCGGTGATCGACTCCAGGACGTCCTCGGGGAACTCGCCCCGCCGGAGCCGCTCCATCACCTCCGGCAGCAACTGCCCCGAGAGCCGCGCGGTCTCGGCCTGGCGGTACGACAGCACCGCCTCCAGCTCGGCGAGCCTCGCGCGCCCGGCCTCCACCTGCCGGCCGCGGCGGACCGCTTCCAGGCAGGCGACCGCGACCGCGACCACGGCGACGACACCCACCCAGATCACGGCGGCACGCGCCGAATCGGGGACCAGGGACGCGGCGGCCGCCGCGGCGGCGGCGGTGACGACAACGGGCACGAGCCACGCAGGGGAGGCCGCGCGCCGCGGACTTCCGGTCGACGTTTCCTGTCGAACCATCAGCACCCTCAAACCATCGGAACGGGAATGATCATAAGACGACGGTCCGGAAGCATATCCGTGTCTTGTTACGGGAGATGACGGGAGGTCAATGATTTGGCGGGATGTATGCGCTTGAAATCTGCGAAGGCGCTGGGGCCGTGGGGGCTGGACTGACAATCGACTATTTTCAGCCAAGTTAGAACGGGTGTCAGTTGCGGTGATCGTCCCGGCCCCGAGGGCGGCCGCCGTCGCGGCCACGGGGCTCAAGCGGAATCCGTACGGAAGTGCTCGGAGGGGCGCTGAGCTGCGAACCGATCGATACGGCGGGCCCTGTCGGACCTCACGGGGAGGCCGGGCGCATCCGGAGCGGGGCCTTCACCGGCCGCCGTCCGAAGAGGTGTTCGGTCCGGAGTCCGGCATGCGGACTCCGGCCGGACGGTGGCCGGTCGGGGGCGTACGCCCGCGCGCGGTCCGTCCGTACGGACCTCTCGCCTCCCGCAAACCTCACCCGTTCCGCAAACACCATTCGTCCCTCAAGCCTCACCAGTACCACAGGCCCCATGGGTCCAGGGCAGGGGTGCCGCGGGCTCCGGCGGTGCCGGGCACCGGTTCACCGCACCCGCGGCGGCTCCGGCTCCGACACCTCCAGGCCGGAGAAGGGCTCCCGGGCCTGCTGTTCCTCCGGCCCAGGGAGTTCCGGGCGGCGCTCGACCCGTTCTCGCCGCCCCGCGGTCATCGCGACGCGATACCTACCTCGACCCGGCGGCTCGGGGCCCGTCCGTCCCCCGGTAGCCGGACGGACCGGAGGCGCGGCTCCCGGACCGGATGCGGCAGCCCTGCGGGGCGCGGGGGCCGGGCGAGCCCGAGGGGAAACGGAGTGCACGAGCGGCGCCTCGGGCGGGCCCGGCAGGGGCATCTCCTGCCGGGCCCGGCCGAGGATGACCCACGGAGAGCGGCTCCGGTCCTTGAAGACCGGAGCCGCTCACGCTCCTGCGATGCCAATCGCCTGGTCGGCGCCCCTGCGGCGACCGTGCTGCGCCCTGCGGCGCCGCCCGATGCCGGACGCCTCACGCGGCGGGGCCGCACCCCGTCTGCCGTCGTCGCGTGCCCCTTGTACGGCGCCCCACCTACCGATGCCCACCGGCCGGTGTCAGGCGCCTGACCAGCCGGTGGTGTGCGGCCGGCGGCGGTCGGCGGCGCCCCGCCGCGGGCGCGGCACGGCCGCCCGCCCGCGGCGCCGGACGTCCGCGGATCAGCCCGCGGCCGCCTCGTCCACCGCCTGGGCCTTCAGCGCCCGCTCGACGCCCGCCCGGGACTCCGAGATCAGCCGCCGCAGCGCCGCGTTCGGCTGCGCCGACGCGAGCCAGGCGTCCGTCGTGTCCAGCGTGGCCTGCGACACCTGCAACGACGGGTACAGCCCGACCGCGATCTGCTGCGCCATCTCATGGCTCCGGGACTCCCACACGCCCTTGACCGCCGAGAAGAACTTCTCGGTGTACGGCGCGAGCAGCTCGCGCTGATCGGTCTGGACGAAGCCCGCGATCACCGACTCCTGCATGGCGTTCGGCAGGGTGTCGCTCTCCACGACCGATGCCCAGGCCGCCGCCTTCGCCTCCGCCGTCGGCCGCGCGGCGCGCGCGGTCGCCGCGTGCCGCTCGCCCGCGGCCGTCTTGTCCCGCTCGTATTCCGCCGTGATGCCGTCCTCGTCGAGGCGCCCGGTCGCCGCGAGCCGCTCCACGAACGCCCAGCGCAGCTCGGTGTCCACGGCCAGCCCCTCGATCGACTGCGAGCCTTCCAGCAGACCGCTCAGCAGATCGAGCTGCGCGTCCGTGCGGGCCACCGCGGCGAACGCCCTCGCCCACGCCAGCTGGTGGTCACCGCCCGCCTCGCTCGCCCGCAGATGCTCCAGGGCCGTGTCGGCCCAGCGGCCCAGCAGCCTCTCGCGCCACGCCGGCGCCGCGTACAGCTCGATCGCCATCTTCACCTGGCGGTGCAGCGACTGCACCACGCCGATGTCGGACTCCTTGCCGATGCCGGACAGGACCAGCGAGAGATAGTCCCGCGCCGCCAGCTCGCCGTCCCGTGTCATGTCCCAGGCGGAGGCCCAGCACAGGGCACGCGGCAGCGACTCCGCGAAGTCGCCGAGGTGCTCGGTGACCGCCTTCAGCGACTCCTCGTCCAGCCGGACCTTGGCGTACGACAGGTCGTCGTCGTTCAGCAGGATCACGGCGGGACGGGCGGTGCCCGCCGGGAACGGCACATCGGTCAGCTCGCCGTCGACGTCCAGCTCGATCCGGTTCGTACGGACGAGCTTGCCGCCGCCGTCGAGGTCGTAGCAGCCGATCGCGATCCGGTGCGGGCGCAGGGTGGGCTCGCCCTTCGCCCCCGCGGGCAGCGCAGGAGCCTCCTGGCGTACGGCGAACGAGGTGACGTGCCCCTCGGGGGACACCTCGATCTCCGGGCGCAGGATGTTGATGCCCGCCGTCTCCAGCCACTTCTGCGACCAGGTCTTCAGATCGCGCCCGGAGGTCTTCTCCAGGGCGCCGAGCAGATCGCTCAGCCGGGTGTTGCCGAAGGCGTGCTCCTTGAAGTACGCCTGCACTCCCCGGAAGAACTCGTCCTGGCCGACGTACGCCACCAGCTGCTTCAGGACGGAGGCGCCCTTGGCATAGGTGATTCCGTCGAAGTTCACCAGGACGTCGTCGAGATCCCGGATCTCCGCCATGATCGGGTGCGTGGACGGCAACTGGTCCTGGCGGTACGCCCAGGTCTTCATCGAGTTCGCGAACGTCGTCCACGAGTGGGGCCACCGCGAGCCCGGCGCGGACGCCAGGCAGGCGATCGAGGTGTAGGTGGCGAACGACTCGTTCAGCCACAGGTCGTTCCACCACTCCATGGTGACGAGATCGCCGAACCACATGTGCGCCAGCTCGTGCAGGATCGTCTCCGCGCGTACCTCGTACGCCGCGTCCGTCACCTTGGAGCGGAACACGTACTGGTCGCGGATGGTGACCGCGCCCGCGTTCTCCATCGCGCCCGCGTTGAACTCCGGCACGAACAGCTGGTCGTACTTGGCGAACGGGTACGCGTAGTCGAACTTCTCCTGGAACCAGTCGAAGCCCTGCCGCGTCACCTCGAAGATCGCGTCCGCGTCCAGGAACTCCGCCAGCGACGGCCGGCAGTAGATGCCCAGCGGTACGGACTGCCCGTCCTTCTCGTAGCTGCTGTGCACCGAGTGGTACGGCCCGGCGATCAGCGCGGTGATGTACGTGGAGATCCGGGGCGTCGGTTCGAAGCGCCAGACGTTGTCCTCGGTGGCCTCGGGCCCGGGCGTCGGCGAGTTGGAGATCACCGTCCATCCCTCGGGGGCCTTCACGGTGAACCGGAAGGTCGCCTTCAGGTCCGGCTGCTCGAAGTTCGCGAAGACCCGGCGCGCGTCCGGCACCTCGAACTGCGTATAGAGATACGCCTGCTGGTCCACGGGGTCGACAAAGCGATGCAGTCCCTCGCCCGTGTTGGTGTACGAGCAGTCCGCGACGACCTTCAGCTCGTTCGGTCCCTGGTGCAGATGCTTCAGCTGGATCCGCGAGTCCCGGAACACGGCGGCGACATCCAGCGACTTGCCGTTCAGCACGACCTCGTGCACGGCGGGGGCGACCAGATCGATGAACGTCTCCGCGTTCGCCTCGGCGGAGTCGAAGCGGACGGTCGTCACCGACCGGTAGACACCCCCTTCCTGGGCCCCGCTCAGATCGAGGTCGATCTCGTACGCATGGGTGCTGAGCAGGCGCGCGCGCTGCTGCGCCTCTTCGCGGGTCAGATTCGTGCCGGGCACGCGGTCTCCTCGTGGACGACGGATTTCGTGACGGTTTCCGCCATCCTTCCATGGGGTGCGGGGTGCCCGCCGCCGAGTGGAGCCGGGCGCGGGCGGGCGAACGTCATGTCCGATTTCCGCCGGAATCCTCTGGCTTTCCGGGGGAGGCTCACTGCATGACCACCGAGCCCATGACTGCTGAACCCATGCCTGCCGAGCGGTACCACGCCGTCCCGATCGAGCCCGGGGCCCTCGACCGGCTCCGGGTCACCGACGACGCCGGGCGCCCCTGCGTCCCCTTCACCGACCACGAGGGCGGCGCGCCGCTGCGGTGCTGTCTGCGGCCGAGCCGCGCGGGGGAGTCCCTCGCCCTCGTCTCGTACGCGCCCCTGCGGCGCTGGGCCGCCCGGTCCGGTGCGAGGCCCGGGGCGTACGACGAACAGGGCCCGGTCTTCATCCACGCCGGGCCCTGCGGGGACCCCGACCCCGCCGACACCCGCTTTCCCTTCGTCCGCGCCGGCGCCCTCCGCGTTCTGCGCCGCTACACCACGGACGGCCGTATCGCCGGCGGCCACCTCCTGGAGATCCCCGAGGACCCCGCGCCCGCGTTCGACGCGGCCCTGGCGGAGGCGTTCGCCGACCCGGCGGTGGCTCTCGTCCATGTCCGCGCGGTGGAGTACGGCTGCTTCCACTTCCTGGTCGAGCGCCCCGTAGCCCCGTAGCCCGGTAGCCCGGTAGCCCGGTAGCCCGGTAGCCCGGTAGCCCGGGGAAGGAACCCGCGCGCCGGGGGACGGAGCGGCCCCCGGCGCGCGGGGTGCGTGCCGGGGGCCGGGGGCCGGATGGACCGGAGTGCTACCGGGCCTTCAGCTCGGCCGCCACCAGCTCCGCGATCTGCACCGCGTTCAGCGCCGCACCCTTGCGGAGGTTGTCGTTGGACACGAACAGCGCGAGACCGTGCTCCACCGTCTCGTCCGCCCTGATCCGGCCCACGTACGACGCGTCCTTGCCCGCGGCCTGGAGCGGCGTCGGGATCTCGGACAGCTCCACCCCGGGCGCGTCCTTCAGCAGCTCGTACGCGCGCCCGACGCTCAGCGGACGCTCGAACCGCGCGTTCACCTGGAGCGAGTGCCCCGAGAACACCGGCACGCGCACACAGGTGCCGGACACCTTCAGACCGGGCAGCTCCAGGATCTTCCGGGACTCGTTGCGGAGCTTCTGCTCCTCGTCCGTCTCGAAGGAGCCGTCGTCGACGAGGTTGCCGGCGAGCGGGAGCACATTGAAGGCGATGGGCCGCTTGTAGACGGCGGGCTCGGGGAAGTCCACGGCCCCGCCGTCGTGGGTGAGGGCCGCCGCGTGCTCGGCCGTCTTCTTGATCTGGCCGTCCAGCTCGGCGACGCCGGAGAGACCGGACCCGGACACGGCCTGGTAGGTCGTGGCGACCATCGACACCAGGCCCGCTTCGAGCGCCAGCGGCTTCAGCACCGGCATCGCGGCCATCGTGGTGCAGTTCGGGTTGGCGATGATGCCCTTGGGGCGGTCCTTCGCCGCGTGCGGGTTGACCTCGGAGACGACCAGCGGCACCTCGGGGTCCATCCGCCACGCGGAGGAGTTGTCGATCACGACCGCGCCCTGTCCGGCGACCTTCCCGGCGAGCGCCCGGGAGGTCGAGCCGCCCGCGGAGAAGAGGACGATGTCCAGGCCGGAGTAGTCCGCGGCGGACGCGTCCTCGACCGTGATCGACTGCCCCTCCCACTCGATGACGGAACCCGCCGAGCGGGCCGAGGCGAACAGCCGCAGCTCCTCGACCGGGAACTTCCGCTCCGCGAGGATCCCGCGCATGACTGTGCCCACCTGACCGGTGGCTCCGACGATTCCGACCCTCACGGAAGACTCCTTCGTACTGATCTGACTGGCCTGGGTTCCGTTCCATGATGCGTATCCCCACGGCCGACTTGTCCAGTCCATTGTCCAACGGGCGGGATGTGTGACGCAGACCATGGCCGACGTGCCGGGTCGGGCGAACGATTCACCCGGTTCCCGCGTCGTAGGGGAAACGCATCGTGGGGAGGCAGCCTTGCTGAGCAGCGGCAGAGCGTGGGGCGGAGGGAGGGGCGGGGGAGAGGACCCTCTCACTCCGGCGCAGGTCGGCAGGGTATGCGCCGTCCTCGCGCTCGGCGGGGTGCCGTACGCCGATCTGCCGGACGGGGTGCAGCAGGTCAGGCTGCGTCTGCTGGAGCGCCGGGCGAGCGGCAAGGAACCGCCTCGGGACGTGGGCGCCTGGGCCGCGGTCGTGGCGTCGAACCTCGCCGCCGACTGGCACCGCGAGCGCAGCCGCCGGGAGCGCACCGGCGCACGGCTCGCCGCGCTCAAGGTGTGGAGCGCGGAGAGCCAGGGCGGCCAGGAGGCCCGGCTCCTCGCGCTCACCGTCGCCGACGGTCTGGACGCGCTCCCCGAGGCGCAGCGGCAGGTGCTGGTCCTGCGGTTCTACGCGGATCTCACCGTGCCGCAGATCGCACGGGAACTCGGACTGCCCGAGGGAACGGTCAAGAGCCGGCTCCACGCGGCGGCGAAGGCGATGCGCAGCCGGCTCCACACGGACGAGGTGGTCTGACATGTCCAAGGACGGCATCGACGGCCGCGGCGGATTCGGCGACGCGCGCGAGAGCGGACCGGACCACCGGTCCGGCGGCGGACCGGGCAGCCGGCCGGACGACGGGCCCGGCGGCGGAACCCACGGCGCGGCCCATGGCAGCCCCCACAGCGGATCCGGCGACGGCTCCGACAACAGCTTCGACAACGGCTTCGGTGACGGCTCCGACAGCGGCTTCGGCGACGGACCGGCCGTCGGGGAGCCCGGCGCGGACGACGCGCTGATGGCGGTCCTGCTGGGTGAGTCACCCGCCGAGGGGGACAGCGGGGCGGCCGCCGCCGCGCGGGACATGCGGATCCTCGGCGAGCAGCTCCGGCTGATCGGCGACGCGCTGGCCCGTGAGGAGCCACCGCGGCGGCCGGGCCCGTCCCCCGAGCCGGACCTCCGGCCGGACCCCCGCTCGCCGTCGCGGCCGGACCCCCGGCCACGGTCGCAGCCGGGCCCGGGGCTCAGGCCCGTGCCGCAGCGGGGCCCCCGGCCGAAGCGGCGCCGCCGTCTGGCGGCAGCGCTCGCGGCCTCGGCCGCCGTTCTCGCCACCCTCGCGGGCATCGGGATCGGCGTCCAGTACCAGGCGGCCCGGGGCGGGGCCGCCGACGCCGAGTCGGCGAAGCTCACCGCCGAGGGGTACACGGCCTGCGCCCGGCTGATCGCCGAGGGCACCGTGGTCCGTACCGAGTCCGTGCCCGGACGCACCCGTGTGGTACTGAAGGTCGAGAGCTATCTGAAGCCGGCGGCGGGCCCGAAGGAGCAGGAGTTCCTCGTACCGCGGGAGGAGACCGCGAACGTCCTGGTGGGGACGCGCCTGCTGGTGATCGTGTCGCGGCTCCCCGAGGAGGGCGTCAGCTACTACACCGGCGCGGAGATCCCGTCGGGCCGCTCGTGGGTGACCGAGGGGCTCGCCGGAGACGCCGACCTCCCCTGTCCCGGCGCGGGATGACGGCGCAGCGGGCCCGGGCACCCGCCCGGTACGCGAGAGGGCGGGCGCCCGTCGTGGACGCCCGCCCCCGCGAGTCCTCCGGGGTTCGCCGGAACCCCGGAGGACGGGGTCAGGGGACGACCTTCCCGATCACCACACTGCCCGCGCCCGCGGACGTGCCGCGCGCGTTGACCAGCCGGACCTCACCGAAGAACCGCCGGCCTTCGGGGGCCGCGCCCGCGACCACGACCTCGGCGCCGACCTCCGCGGACTCGCCGGTGCCCAGTCTGACCGGCTTGGCCGAGCCGACCGTCAGCCGTCCGAGAGAGGGCGTGAAGTAGACATCGCGGTAGTCGTACTCGGTCGTGCCCGAGGGCACGGAGTAGCCGTCGACCACAAAGGTGTAGACGCCCGGAGCGGGGTCGGTCAGGCTGACCGACTCCTCCGAGTCCCCGTCCGCGGCCTGGCCGACCTGCACACCCTCGCGGTAGACGATGAGGTCCAGGTCCGCGCTCGGGTCGGACACTCCGCCGATGGCGACGTCCAGGCGTTCGACGCCCTCACCGATGGTGACGGTCGTCTCCTGGGTGTCACCGTTCCCGATGGACGGCCGGGTGACCTTCGCGGAGCCCAGCGAGCCGCCCTCCAGCCTGCCGTCGACGGTGCCGTAGCGGTTGGTGACCTTCCAGCCGACGGGGGCCGGGGTGTCGGCCTTCGCCTCCGGCAGCGTCCTGACGGCCGGGTCGAAGTCGGCCCCCACCAGGGTGACGTCCAGCCGGTACGGGTTGCTCAGCAGCGGGGACGTACGCCTCGACTCGACCTCGATCTCCCACACGCCCGGCGCCGGGTCGGTGTACGACCGCAGGTCCGGACGGCAGGTGTTGGCGGGGTTCGGGTAGTCCGGGTAGCAGTTGACGGTCGCGCTGTCCTCCATCTGCACCCCGTGCGGGTGGATGCTGATGAACCGCGTCTGGCTGCCCGCCGCGAGTCCGCCGAGCGCCACCTCCAGCGTCTTCGCGCCCTCCGGCACCGTGACGAAGTACGACCGGTGGCTGTTGCGGTCCACCGAGCCGCGCGCGGAGTACGCGTACGACGGCGACGCCAGCGGCGCCGCGGCGACGACGGTCGCCAGGATCTGCTTGTCGACGCCCTCGGTCCGCGGGTCGTCCACCTCCAGGATGGCGCTGTGCACGCCCTCCGTCCCCGGCCGGGCCTGCACGGGGACGGTCACCGGCCGGTTCAGCGGCAGCCGGACCCGGTCGCCGCCGAGCAGCCGGAAGGAGCCGTCGCCGTACTTCCAGTCGAGGTCGTGCCAGAGCGAGCCCTCGGGGCCGGTGGTACGGGTGACGGTGATGTCGTACGTCTTCGTCCGCCCGGGCCGCAGGCCGCCGTCGCGGTCGTAGAGGCCGGTGCCGAAGCCCGGGGTCCGCAGCGCGTCGTCGATCGCGGTGTCGACCGGGGCCTTCACCTTGTACTCGTGCGCGGCGGCACCGTCCTCGACGGCTTCCCAGGCGTCCACGACGTCGATCAGCCCGGCGCCCTGCTCATGGGCCTTCGCCCCGGGGATCGGCCGTGCGGTGCTGGTGATCGCGGTGCGCAGCTTCGCCGGGGTGAGCGCGATACCGCGCTGCCCGGCGGCCGACAGCAGCAGCGCGGCCGCGCCCGCCACCTGCGGCGAGGACATCGAGGTGCCCTGGATCATCGAGTAGCCGGGCGGCAGCGTGTAGCCGGCCTCCCTGACCGGGCCGCCGGGGGCCCAGGTCTGGGTGGTCTGGATCGCCGATCCGGGCGCGGTGACGGTGGGGGTGAAGCCGCCGTCCTCGCGCGGGCCGCGGGAGGAGAACGGCATCATGGCGTACCGGGCGGCCACCTGTGAGCCGTAGTTGGCGGCCCAGGTCTCCCGGGAGATGGACGCGCCGACGGAGATCGCCTTGTCGGCGACACCGGGGTCGCCGATGGTGTTGGTGCCCGGTCCGTCGTTGCCCGCGGAGATCACCAGCTGGACGCCGTAGGCGTCGATGAGCCGGTTGTACAGCTCCGCGCGGGCGTTGTCGCCGTCGTTCAGCGCCGGGAGACCGCCGATGGAGATGTTGACGATGTCCACACCACGGTTGACGACCAGATCGGCCAGGCCCTCGGTGAGGGCGATGTTGGAGCAGCCGCCGCCCCAGGAACAGGCCCGCGAGGAGACCAGTTCGGCGCCGGGGGCCGCGCCGTTCATCCGGCCGCCGAACAGTCCGTTGGCGGCGGTGATACCGGCGACGTGCGAGCCGTGCGAGCCCTCGATGACGCCGATGCTCACGTAGTCCGCCGTGTCGCCCGCGTCGTTGTGGACGACGTCCTTGCGGATCTCGATGACGAACGGGATGCGTTCGGCGATCGGGGTGGCCGGGTCGTCCGTGCCGAAGTAGCCGATCTGGAAGCCGTCCTTGTACGGCTTCATCGCGGTGTCGCCGGTGAAGTCGGCGTTGTCGTCGAGGTCGACGCGGACGGTGCCGGCGGCCGGGTCGTACAGCATCGCCCACACGTCGGTGGTGTCACCGTCGCGGTTGAGGTCTCCGGCCATGTCCCCGCCGAGGGTGGCCCTCTCGGCGAAGAGACCGAAGCGGTACGAGCCGGCGGGGGCGGTGTAGGTGCGGCCGTTGACGGGGAACGTCGGACCGTTCACTTCCAGCCGCATCTGGCGCCAGGTGCCGTCACGGTCGGCGACCGGATCGGTCGCGGTGACCCAGTCGACGACCTTGCGTTCGCCGGTGGTGGTCCGCTGGAGCGCGGGGTGCCCGAGGTCGATGCCGGAGTCCAGGATGCCGATGGTGACACCGCGGCCGTCGTAGCGGGGGTTCTCCCGGACGAAGTCCACCGCGCCCGTCTCGAAGGACGGGTTGTACGGGTTCTTCGCCGGGGTGGCGGGTCCGGGCGCCGGGTGGGCCACGCCCTGCCGGGCCGCCCTGCCCGAGGCCCGGGTGCTGTCGGCGGCCGGGACCGGGTCGTCCAGCACGACCTCGTGCCGGAGGTCGATGCCGTGCACGGCGGGGAGTTTCGCGGCTGCTCGGAGGGCCTTCTCCGCCTTCGCCGTGGGAAGTGTGGCCCGTACATAGCCGAGCTTGTCGTCGGTCCTGCCGACCATGGCGCCCTTGACGGCGTCCAGTTGGCCGGCGACCCGCTCGGTCGCCCCGGGGGCGGTGGCCACCATGACGGTGACGCTCTTGTCGCCCTTGGCCTCGGCGTCGGCGAGCAGTTCGAGGTCGGCCGCGCCGATCTTCTTCTCCGCCGGATCCAGCTCCGCCTTGGTCCCGGGGGTGGCCACCGGGTCGTCCGCGGGCGCGGTGGAGAAGGCGGGGGCCATTCCTATCGCCACCAGCGCGGCCACCAGCGAGGCGGCTGCCCCGATGCGGACCGCGCGTCGTCTGCGCCCGGGTGGGGAACTTCCGGGTATGGAGTTCGGGGGGTGGGGGGTCATCAGCATCCCTGTGGGTGAGGAAACGGTTCCCTGTGGGGGTGGAGCCAGTCCGGATTGCGGTGTCGGACGACCGCTCAGCCTTGCGTACGGGGCGGGTGTTTGTGGAGAGCCGACGGGTGTGTGATGTGTCCATGGCGTACACCCGCCAGCGCGGACGATGCGCCATCGGGAACAAGTCGTACGCCGGGGCGGCCCTCGCGGCGCGGATACGGCCCGGGGCCGTCAGCGGCCCTCGCCGGTCGACGGGCCCCGCGCGCCTGTCCTCGGTCCGGCCGGTGACCCTACGGTGACGCGGAGGAATGTCCGGTACCCGCTCAACTCACCGCCGCCGGTCAACCCGTGGCCCCCCGTCCGGGTCCCCTCAGCCGACCGAGTCGACGACCGCGCACAGTGAACAGGGAGCTGATATGCCGGCACATACGGCCCGTACGGCAGTGATCGCGGCGGTGGCGGTCCTCGCCACCGCGGCTCTGACGGCACCCGCCGTCGCGGGACACCCGGCCGCCGCGGGCCCTTCGGGCGGCCGGGGCCACGAGCGCACCCAGCAGGCCATCGAGGCGGCCGTGAGGGACGGGGTCCCCGGAGTCGTCGCCCGCGCGCGCGACCGCGCCGGCACCTGGAACGGCACCGCGGGTGTCGGTGATCTGCGCACCGGCCGCGAGCGGCTGCCGCAGGACCGCTACCGCGTCGCGTCCATCACCAAGACGTTCGTCGCCACCGTCGTGCTCCAACTGGAGGCCGAGGGGCGCCTGGACCTCGACGACACCGTGGACCGGGTGCTGCCCGGAGTGGTCCGGGGCAACGGCCACGACGGCCGCCGCATCACCGTGCGCCAGCTCCTCAACCACACCAGCGGCGTCTACAACTACACCGACGACCCGGATGTCCAGGACACGTTCTTCGGCAGCGGCTTCTTCGAGCACCGCTACGACTCCTGGAAGCCGCAGCAGCTGGTCGCGATCGCGATGAAGCACCGGCCCGACTTCGCCCCCGGCGAGGGCTGGAACTACTCCAACACCAACTACATCCTCGCCGGCATGATCATCGAGAAGGTGACCGGCCGGTCCTACGGCTCCGAGATCGAACGCCGCGTCCTGCGCCCCCTCAAGCTGCGGTCCACGTCCGTGCCCGGCAACGACCACCGGGTCCCGCGCCCCGCGAGCCGCGCGTACTCGAAACTCTCCGCCGATCCGAACGCCAGGACCCATGACGTCACCGAGCTGAACCCGTCGGCCGCCTGGGCGGCGGGCGAGATGATCTCCGACTCCGCCGATCTGCACCGCTTCTTCAGCGAACTGCTGAAGGGCCGTCTGCTGCCCCCGAAGCAGATGAAGGAGATGACCACCACCGTCAGTCCCGACCCTCAGCGACCCGAAGCCGGCTACGGCCTGGGGCTGCTGCGGCTCCGGCTGAGCTGCGGCACGGAGGTGTGGGGCCACAGCGGCGGCATCCACGGCTCCGCGTCCGAGGCACTGATGACCCGGGACACCCGGCACGCGCTGACGCTCAACTTCAACGGGGACTGGACCGGGGACAGCTCGGCGGTCGTCGAAGCGGAGTTCTGCGGCCGGTGAACCGGGGCGCTGCCCCGCCGTGTCCTCAGCGGGGCAGCACCACCAGATACGCGGCGGGCTCCCGGTCGCCCGCCGCCATCAGCGCCGTCCGCACCACCGTCGCCTGCTGTTCCAGCGAGTCCCGCAGCTTCCTCGGCGTGATGTGCACCACGGTGACCCCGAGCCGCTCCAGGTGCTCCCACTTGCGCACGTGCTCCGTCCACATCATGTCCTCGTCCTGCCGGGGCGCCCGGGTGTCCAGTTCCACGGCGACCGCCTGCTCGGGCCAGTAGGCGTCCACCCCGCCCAGATGCGGCCCGCCCGGCAGCCGCAGATCCACGTTCCAGACGGGGTCCGGCAGCCCGTGCAGGAACACCATCTCGTAGAGCCGGTCCTCCGCGACCGATCGCCCCTCCGCGAGCAGCGCGTCCACCGCGTCCACGACATGCGGCCGCTCCAGCAGCCGTGCCCGGTTCAACTCCGCCACCACGGCCCCCGGTTCGCAGTGACCGCCGCGCACGGCCTCGGTCATCAGCAGCCGTACGGTGTCGGGGTCGTCCGACTGCGCGACGGCGTCCGCCAGCGCCCGGGCCACGGGGGCGACCGGCAGCCCCGTGATCTGCTCGGCCCGGGGCATCACCTGGGCGCGGACGATCCGGGCGCACCCCGTGGACCGCAGCCGCCGCGTCCTCGGTACCAGCACATCGATCCGGTCCAGCGCGGCCAGCGGGGTCGCCGTGGAGAACTCCCGCAGCGCGAGGGCGGCCATTCCCGTGATCACCGCCTCCCCGTACGGCGTCCCGTGCCGCCCGCCCTGCGC
Organism: Streptomyces sp. NPDC004609; assembly: GCF_042873655.1. Lineage (NCBI taxonomy): Bacteria > Bacillati > Actinomycetota > Actinomycetes > Kitasatosporales > Streptomycetaceae > Streptomyces > Streptomyces sp. NPDC004609. The sequence continues at coordinate 25,996 of NZ_JBIALS010000001.1, forward strand.
CGGGATCGCGGGCCGCCCGGCGTACAGCAGCACCCCGTGGAGGCGCTCCGCGCCGGTGGGCGGCCCGGGGTGCAGCACGTACACACCCGGCAGCAGCGCCTGCCAGGGGCCGCCGGGCCGGCACTTCGCGGTGGTGCGGGCGGCCGACACCCCGTGCGCGCGGAGCTGAGCGGCGGAGAGCACCCGGCGCTGGACGTCGGAGAGGTGGGAGAGGGGGAGGGGAGAGAGCGGTGAGAGCGGGGTGTTGTGGTTCATGGCGGGGGGATGCCCGCGGACGGGGTGGGAGCTAACCGCTGTTACACGGTCGTCGACAATTCCGGACAACACCGTCCTAAAGTACGGGAGTTCGAATGCCGAATGGGCCTCGGGCCGCTCCGGCCGCCCTCGCCGTGCCGCCGCCCCTCGTCGTCCCGCCTTCCGGGGTCTTCCAGGCTCCCCTCCCGGCTCCTGGTGCCGGATTCACCACCCCGGCCGGGTGCGCGGCGGCCTCCGTGACGCCGCCGCGCACCCGGGCCGGGCTATCCGGCGGCTCCCGCGTCGCACGCCTGGCCGCGCAGGGACCGGGCCAGATCGTCCCGGGCCTCCAGGACCAGCCGCCGCAGCGCGGGCGGCGCTTCCCCGTGGGAGGCGAGCCACTCGTCGGCCGCCGTGAGGGCGGGCTCGCCCTGGAGGGAGGGGAACAGGCCCGACACCACATCCATGGCGCTCTGAATGGAACGTTCGCTCCACAGTCGGTCGATCGCCGCGAAGTACGGCGGCAGATAGGGCGCCAGCAGTTCCCGCTGCCCCGGCTGCACAAATCCGGAGATCGTCGCCGTCACCAGCGCGTTGGACAGTGTGTCGGACTCGACGACCTGCGCCCACGCCTGGTCCTTGACGGCGGCGGACGGGCGCGCGGCCAGGCAGCGGGCGCGGTGGCGGGCGCCGGACGCCGTGTCGTCCCGGGCGAGTTCCGCCGCGATCACGGACTCGTCCGCGAGACCGTGGGACGCCAGCGGCTCCAGAAGCGCCCAGCGCAGCTCCTGGTCCACCTTCAGACCGTCGATCTTCGCCGTGCCGGCCAGCAGCCCGGCCAGCAGCTGGAGGTCGGCGTCCGACACCGCGACCGACGCGAAGAACCGCGCCCACGCCAGCTGGTGCTCGCTCCCCGGCGCGGCGAGCCGCAGCTCCCGGAGCGCTCCCTGGGCAAGCAGCCGTCCGCCCTCCTCGCGCCACTCCGGCGCGGCGTAGTGGACCAGCGCCGAACGGGTCCAGGCGTGCAGCATCTGGAGCACGCCGATGCCGGACTCCTGCCCGGAGAACCTGAGCACCAGATCCACGAAGTCCCGGGCGGGCATCAAGGCGTCACGGGTCAGATTCCACAGCGCCGACCAGCACAGCGCCCGCGCCAGCGGATCCGTGAGATCGCCGAGGTGCCCCCGCAGAGTGGCCAGCGAACCCTCGTCGAAGCGGATCTTGCAGTACGTCAGATCCTCGTCGTTCACCAGGATCAGCTCGGGCCGCTCGGAGCCCGCCAGTGCGGCGACGGCCGTGCGCGCGCCCGTCACATCCGCCTCGGCACGCGCGTACCGCACCAGATCCGTGCCCTCGAACCGGTACAGCCCCACGGCGATCCGGTGCGGGCGCAGCTCCGCGTCCCCGTCCTGCACGATCGCGAGTTCGGTGATCCGGTCGGCGGAGTCACAGGTCACCACGGGGGTGAGCGAGTTGACCCCGGAGGTCCGGAGCCAGGAGCGCGACCAGGCGGCCAGGTCCCGTCCGGAGGTCTCCTCCAGTACGGACAGCAGATCCCCGAGCCGGGTGTTCCCCCAGGCGTGCCGCTTGAAGTAGCGCCGCGCGCCCTCCAGGAACGCCTCCTCGCCGACGTACGCGACCAACTGCTTCAGCACGGACGCGCCCTTGGCGTAGGTGATGCCGTCGAAGTTCAGCTTGGCGTCCTCCAGATCACGGATGTCGGCCGTGACCGGGTGTGTGGAGGGCAGCTGGTCGGCGCGGTACGCCCACGCCTTGCGGTTGTTGGCGAAGGTGATCCACCCGTCGGTGAAGCGGGTGGCGCCGACGAGCGCGTACGAGCCCATGAAGTCGGCGAAGGACTCCTTCAGCCAGAGGTCGTCCCACCACTCCATGGTGACGAGATCGCCGAACCACATGTGCGCCATCTCGTGCAGGATCGTGGTGGCCCGTCGCTCGTACGACGCCTGGGTGACCTGGCCGCGGAAGATGTACTCCTCGCGGAAGGTGACACACCCCGGGTTCTCCATCGCGCCGATGTTGTACTCGGGGACGAACGCCTGGTCGTACTTTCCGAAGGGGTACGGGAAGTCGAAGCGGTCGTGGAAGAAGTCCAGGCCCTGCTTGGTGACGAGGAAGACGTCGTCGGCGTCGAAGTGCCGGGCGAGGCCCTTGCGGCACAGCGCGCCGAGCGGGATCTCCAGGCTCGTGCCGTCGTCGAGCGTCCGGGTGTAGAGATCGGTCTCGTAGTGGTAGGGACCGGCGACGACGGCCGTGATGTACGTGGAGACCGGGAGGGTCTCGGCGAACCGCCAGACCCCCTTCTCCTCGTGCTCGACGGCGCCGTTGCTCCAGACGGTCCACCCCTCCGGCGCGGTCACCTCGAAACGGAACGGGGCCTTCAGGTCGGGCTGTTCGAAGTTCGCGAACACCCGCCGGGCATCGGCCGGCTCGTACTGCGTATAGAGATAGACCTCGCCGTCCTCCGGGTCGACAAAGCGGTGCATGCCCTCGCCGGTCCGGCTGTAGGCGCACTGCGCGTCCACCACCAGGACGTTCTCCGCCGCCAGGCCCTCCAGCGCGATGCGCGAGCCGTCGAAGACGGCGGCCGGGTCCAGCTCCGTGCCGTTCAGGGTCACGGCGGTGACCGAGGGAGCGATCAGATCGGCGAAGGAGGCCGCTCCCGGCCGTGCCGCGCGGAAACGGATCGTCGTCACCGAGCGGAAGGTGCGCGGCCCGGAGCCCTCGGGGACGTCCCCGACCGCGGACCGCAGATCGAGCGCCACCTCGTACCCGTCGACGGACAGCAGCTCGGCCCGCCCACGGGCCTCGTCGCGGGACAGATTCTCACCGGGCACGGGCACTCCTTTGTGTCTCGTTCGAACGGAATCGATACTCCCACGGGCACCTGGCGGCCGGTATCCGGGAATCGGCCGCCGACCGGGGGTGTTGTCCGGGGGAGGCGTACGCGATGAGGAGAGATATGTCCGAGAACGGCAAGACCCCCGTGGACTTCTGGTTCGATCCGGTGTGCCCCTGGGCCTGGATGACCTCCCGCTGGATGCTGGAGGTGGAGAAGGTCCGGGACGTCGAGGTCCGCTGGCACGTGATGAGCCTCTCCGTGCTCAACGAGGACAAGATGGACGAGGTCCCGGAGCAGTACCGGGAGGGCCTGAAAGAGGCGTGGGGCCCGGTCCGGGTCGCGATCGCCGCCCGGGAACTGCACGGCGACGAGGTCCTCGGGAAGCTGTACACCGCCCTCGGCACCCGGTTCCACAACCGCGGCGAGGACGTCGGCCGGGAGGCCGTCGCCGCCGCCCTGGCGGAAGCGGGCCTGCCCGCCGATCTGGTCGAGTACATGGACCGGGACACCTACGACACCCAGCTGCGGGCCTCCCACAAGGAGGGCATCGACAAGGTCGGCCAGGAGGTCGGCACCCCGGTCATCGCGGTCCCGGGCGCGGACGGCGAGCAGGTCGCCTTCTTCGGTCCCGTCGTCACCCCCGCGCCGCGGGGCGAGGAGGCGGCGAGGCTCTGGGACGGCACACTGCTGGTGGCCTCGATTCCCGGCTTCTACGAGATCAAGCGCACCCGCACCCTCGGACCGGACTTCTCCAACCTCTGAGCACGCGCCCCGGCCGGCGCCCTCCCGCGGCCGGATACGGAAGGACCCCCGCGAGTCACGTCCTCGCGGGGGTCCTTCTTTCATCCGCCTGCAGGTGAAGGCTGAGAAGACGATCACGAGCAGGACGACTGTGCCCGCCCGTCAGGGCGCGATCAGCGGCGTGCGCTCCTTCGCCTCGGCGTAGCGCTTCGCCACGTCCTGCCAGTTCACGACCTGCCACATCGCGTCGATGAAGTCCACCTTCTGGTTCTTGTACTGAAGGTAGAACGCGTGCTCCCAGGCGTCGAAGACCAGGATCGGCACCGAACCCTGACCCACATTGCCCTGGTGGTCGTAGACCTGCTCCACGATCAGGCGCCGGCTGACCGGCTCGTACGCGAGAACGCCCCAGCCCGAGCCCTGTGTCGTCGCGGACGCCTTGGTCAGCTGGGCCCTGAACTTGTCGAAGGAGCCGAACGACTCCGCGATCGCGTCCGCCAGCTCGCCGACACCGTCCTTCTCCAGCGGCTCGCCGCCGCCGTCGCCGGTCATGTTGTGCCAGTAGATGCTGTGCAGGATGTGGCCGGAGAGATGGAACGCGAGGTTCTTCTCCAGCCCGTTGATCGCCCCCCACGCGTCCTTGTCGCGCGCCTCCGCCAGCTGCTCCAGCGTGTCGTTGGCGCCCTTGACGTACGCGGCGTGGTGCTTGTCGTGATGCAGCTCGATGATCTGCGGATTGATGACCGGTTCGAGCGCCGCGTAGTCGTAGGGAAGTTCGGGAAGCGTGTAGATGGCCATGGTCCGGTCCCTCCGTGCTGCTTGTTGCGCATTCTATGCAAGTGCACGTTAGCAGCAGAAAGGAACCGGACAGGATCAGGCATTGGTCCTAGGACCGGCGGGTCCCGTGCTCCCCGGCCCTGCTTCCGGGAGCACTGCCGGGACCCGCCGACGGGCCCGGTGCCCGGCCGGCCGCCTGACCTATCCCGGGGTCTGCTCCCGGGCCTGTTCCCTGGCGATGACCGCGAGGTCGGGGAAGTCGGTGACCACGGCGTCCACCCCGAGGCGGTAGTGCCGGGCGTACTCGGCGAGCGCGTCACCGAACTCGCTGCCGACCGTGCCCCGGCGCAGATCCGCGGGCAGATACTGGTTCTCGGCGCGGAACGTGTACGCGCCGACCCGCAGCCCCGCCCGGTGCGCGTCCGTGAGCAGCGGCGACGGCGGCACGAGGGAGGACTTGTCCGGGCCGATCCACTGCGCGTACTCCGCGATCCTCCGCAGGCCCTCCGGCGTCGACATCTGCGCGTACGTCCGGTCGTGGCCGTACGGGCCGCCCGTGGTGCCGAGCGCCTGCCACAGCGGCAGGCGCAGCCGCGCGTCGGCGATCCGCAGCAGGCTGGACGGCTCGAAGGACTGCACCACGCACTCGCGCGCGCCGAGCCGGTTGCGGCGGATCACCCGGACGAGCTCCGGCTCCAGCGGCAGCCCGATGGAGCGGAAATAGGTGGGGTGCTTGGTCTCGGGGAAGACGGCGATGCGCCGCTCATGACGCTTCGACAGCTCCCGCGCGAGATCCACGACCTCCTGGAACGTCATGATCCGCTCGGTCCGGTCGAACACGGTGTTGCGGTTGCGGACCAGGGGCAGGCGCTCGACCGCGCGCAGCGTCTTCAGCTCGGCGAGCGTGAAGTCCTCGGTGAACCAGCCGCTCACCTTCCGTCCGTCGATCAGCTTCTCCGTCCTGCGCTCCGCGAACTCCGGGTGCGAGGCGACGTCCGTCGTCTGCGAGATCTCGTTCTCGTGGCGCACGACCAGGACATGGTCCTTCGTCACCACCAGATCCGGCTCGATCCAGTCGGCGCCCGTCTGCACGGCGAGGGTGTACGACCCCGCGGTGTGCTCGGGGCGCCATCCGGCCGCGCCCCGGTGGCCGATCACCACCGGGCCCTGCGGATGCCGGGGCTCCCCCTTGCCGTTCTGCTGCTCCTGCGCCTGGGCGGTGCCGGTGAGTGCGGTCGCGGCGGTCGCCGCGCCGGCGGCGAGGAGGAGGGATCGGCGTCGTGGCATTGCGGACATGGAGCTCTCCCATTCCGGTCTCGGACATGGTGGGGGGCGATCCACCACGCTGATCACCTCATATGGCGGGCGGGGGACCGGAATGTGTCCGTGCGATGTCATCTCCCCGCGACTGCCCGTCACTCATCCGCCTCAACCGCCCCTGCGTTATCACCGGGCGCAGAACCTGCCCCACCTCTCCGCACGGCCGGATGTCCGTCCGCCCCGGCGGTGTTGGGGGTTGTGCCAGCCGTTCGGGTGGTGAAGGACGGACCGCGGGCCTGGTGCCCGGTGGGGTGCTCGCGGGGCTGGGCCCCGGGCCCCCGCGCCTCGATCGCCGTTGGGTCTGGTTTTCCTTCCGTTCGGGCGGCGAGAAGAGGTGTGTCAGCCCGTCCGGCGTTCGAGGACACCCATCCGCTGCCGCGCGTACCCCACCGCCGCCAGCGCCACCGTCAGCCCGCCCGTGTAGTACAGCTGCGTCCGCGTCCCCGGCTCGCGGGCCATCAGGAAGAACACCGTCGCCATGCCGAGCAGCGCGGCCCAGGTCAGCCACGGGTAGAGCCACATCCGTACGACGAGCCGCGAGGGGTCCTCGCGTTCGGTCCGGCGCCGCAGGATCAGCTGGGAGACGGCGATGAAGATCCAGACGACGAGGATGATCGCGCCGATCATGTTGAGGAGCCACAGGAAGACGTCGTCCGGCCGCCAGTAGCTGAGCAGGACGCAGCCGAAGCCGAAGAGGGAGGAGGCGAGCACCGCCGTCCGGGGCACCCCGCCGGGCGCGCGGCCGAGTGCCCGGGGACCCTGGCCACGGGCGACCAGGGAGCAGGCCATGCGCGACGCGCCGTAGACGTTCGCGTTCATCGCGGAGAGCAGCGCGACGAGGACGACGACGTTCATGATCTGGCCGGCTCCGGAGATCCCGAGGTGATCGAGCGTGGCGACGTACGGGCCCTTGGTGATCATCTGCGGGTCGTCCCAGGGCACCAGGGTGACGATGACGGCCATGGAGCCGATGTAGAAGACGGCGATCCGCCACATCGCCGTCCGTACCGCCTTGGCGACGCCCTTCACCGGGTGCTCGGACTCGGCCGCCGCGATGGTGACGGTCTCCAGACCGCCGTACGCGAACACGGACGCGAGGAGCCCGACGACGAACCCGTCGGCGCCCATCGGCATGAAGCCGCCCTCGCCGGTGAGGTTCGAGACCCCGGGCGCGTCGGTCCCCGGCAGCAGACCGGCGATCGCGAGCGCGCCGATCCCCAGGAACAGCACGATCGCGCCGACCTTCAGCGCGGCGAACCAGAACTCGAACTCGCCGAAGTTCTTCACCGAGGCCAGATTCGTCCCGCAGAAGACCAGCATGAACAGCGCGACCCACGCCCACTCGGGCGTACCCGGCAGCCAGCCGGACATGATCTTCGCCGCGCCGATGCCTTCGAGGCCGACGGCCACACAGAGCAGGAACCAGAACGCCCAGCCGGAGGTGAACCCCGCCCAGGGGCCGATCGCGCGCTCGGCGTGCACCGAGAACGACCCGGACGCCGGATTGGCCGCCGACATCTCGCCGAGCATGCGCATCACGAACATCACGAGCAGCCCGGAGAGGGCGTACGCGACGACGATGGACGGCCCGGCCTTCGCGATGCCCGTGCCGGATCCGACGAAGAGCCCGGCGCCGATGACCCCGCCGAGGGCGATCATCGAGAGATGGCGCTGCTTGAGGCCGTGGGAGAGCGTGATGTCGTCCGGGCGGCGTTCGGACCCGCCGGAGCGGTCGGCGGGCGCGGGCGCGGAGGTACGGGACATGGGGGGAGTGCCCTGTTCATTGGCTGTGGGGAACGGGCCACAGTCTGAGCGGACGTACCGACAATGGGGAACAGCTGTCCGCTATACGGTCATGAGGCTCACACAAGGTGTCCACGCGAGCACCTCGCGGCGAGGGCTCCGGCATCCAGGGCGCTTTGGTGGAAACCTACAGTTCGCCTACCTCGCGTATCGGGATCAGACAACCCCCTACCTCAAGTGAAAAGTGTCACGCGGGTGTCTGGGTGTGGTGGAAGTTTTGTGGGATCTCCATGAAGCGCGCTCGTCCGCCTTTGTCGGCGGCTGACGGTGATCCGGGGAATCCCCGTGGGCTACGGTCACTGTGTTCCCCCTGCACTTTCCTGCACCCTCGCCTCGCGGAGTTCCGATGAGCACTGCTTCAGTCACCTCCCGTCCCGGAGCGGTCCTCGCGGACCTGCTGCCCGCCTCCCGTACGCGGGACATCGCCCTCGTCGTCGGCGGCGCGGCGCTCACCGGTGTGGCGGCCCAGATCGCCCTGCCTATCCCCGGCTCCCCGGTCCCGGTCTCCGGGCAGACGTTCGCCGCGCTCCTCGTCGGCACGGCGCTCGGCGCGCGCCGGGGCTTCCTCTCCCTCGGGCTGTACGCCGTGGCGGGCATGGCGGGCCTGCCGTGGTTCGCGGAGGGCGAGTCGGGCTGGGGGATGCCGTCGTTCGGGTACATCCTCGGCATGCTGCTCGCGGCGACCGTCGTCGGCGCGCTGGCCCGCCGCGGGGCCGACCGTTCCGTCCCGCGCGCGGCGGGCGCGATGGTGCTCGGCTCGGTGATCATCTACGCGGTCGGCGTCCCGTATCTCGCCCTGTCCACGGGCATGACGCTCACTCAGGCGGTCGCGGCGGGACTCACACCGTTTCTGATCGGTGACGCGGTGAAGGCGGCCCTGGCGATGGGCGCGCTGCCCGCGGCCTGGAAGCTCATCGGCCGCAAGGGCTGAGGCCCGTACCCGAGGCCCGTACCCGAGGCCGAGTGCGGCGGAGCGCCGGGGGTGAACCCGTCAGTGCTCCGCCGCACTCGGCCTCGGGCGTTCAGGGACTCCGGGAGCGGACCCCGAGCCGACGGCGGGACCGGCCGTGACCTTCAGCGCCCTGCCGCGGGCCACGGCCCGGCGACTCGTGCTCGGCCTCCGTCCCGACGACGGGGACACCCGGGTACGGGCGGCGCCGGCGGTGACGGCCGGACTCCTCCCTGACGGCCCGCCCTCCGGTCTTCCGGCGGCCCGGCTTCCCTGCGCCCGGGAACCTGCCGACCGGGGAACCTGATGGCCGGGACCCCCTGGCCGGAAGGCGCCCCCAGCCGTGCCACACTCGGATCATGCGCGTGTACCTCGGTTCCGACCATGCCGGATACGAACTCAAGAACCACCTCGTCGAGTGGCTCACGGCCCATGGCCACGACCCCGTCGACTGCGGTCCCCATATCTACGACGCCCTCGACGACTACCCCCCCTTCTGCCTCCGCGCCGCCGAGCGGACGGCCGCCGACCCCGACAGCCTCGGCATCGTCATCGGCGGCTCCGGCAACGGTGAGCAGATTGCGGCGAACAAGGTGAAGGGGGTACGGGCGGCGCTGGCGTGGAGCGAGCAGACGGCGGCGCTCGGGCGCGAGCACAACAACGCGAACGTGGTGGCGATCGGCGGGCGGATGCACTCCGTGGAGGAGTCCACGAAGTTCGTCGAGATCTTCCTCGGCACCCCGTACTCCGGTGAGGAGCGGCACACCCGCCGGATCGACATGCTGACGGCGTACGAGACCACGGGCGAGCTCCCCCCGATCCCCGAGGGTCACCCCCAGTCCTGACACCGTGTGCCCGGTACCCCGGGCCGGGGACGGTCCGCGGTCGCCCGGTGGGATGGAAGAATCCTCCCCGTCCGGCGACCGGGGACCGTCCCGGACGACCGGACGCGACCGGCCGGCTCAGGGGCGGGAGTCCCCGGCCCCTGCGGCGATCGAGGAGCGGGGTCCGGGGGCGGCTTCCCCACCAGGGCCCGAGCCCCGTGTGAGAGGAGCCGTACCGTGCCCGAAGGGCATACGATCCACCGCCTCGCCGCCGATCACCGCACCCGCTTCCTCGCGCGCCGGGTCACCGTCCGCAGCCCGCAGGGCAAGTTCTCCGACTCCGCCGCGCTCCTCGACCGCCAGGTCCTCGACGACGCCGAGGCGCACGGCAAGCACCTCTTCCTCGGCTTCGGCCCCCTCGGCTGGATCCATATCCACCTCGGCCTCTTCGGTAAGGTCGACTTCGGCGACGCGCCCGCGCCCCCGCCCTCGGACACCGTCCGCCTCCGCCTCGCGGACGAGGACTCGTACGTCGATCTGCGGGGGCCGACGACCTGCGCGCTGATCGCGGACGGCGAGAAGGCGGCGATACACGACCGCCTGGGGCCCGATCCGCTGCGGCCCGGCGACGACCCGGAACGCGCGTGGTCGAGGATAGCCCGGTCCCGTACGACGATCGCCGCGCTGCTCATGGACCAGAAGATCATCGCGGGCGTGGGCAACGTCTACCGCGCCGAGGTCCTGTTCCGGCACGGCATCGATCCGTACCGCGCGGGCCGGGAGCTGACCCGTACGCAGTGGGACACGATCTGGGCGGACCTCGTGGAGCTGATGCGCGAGGGCGTACGCAACAACCGCATCGACACCGTCCGCCCCGAGCACACCCCCGAGGCGATGGGCAGGCCCCCGCGGATCGACGACCACGGCGGCGAGGTCTACGTGTACCGCCGGGCGAACCTGCCCTGTCACATCTGCGCCACGGAGATCCGCACCGCCGGTCTGGCGGCGCGCAATCTGTTCTGGTGCCCGCGCTGCCAGCGCGGCTGACGGCACCCGGCCCGCGCCCCGGCCGCGTCCGGGCGCCCCCTCGTGCGGACGACCCGCGCCCGTGCGGACCCGCGCCCGGGCGCCCGTCTCCGGCGGCCTCGCGCCCCCGGGCGCCCGCCGCACGGCACCCGCCGTACGGTGGGCGCCCGCACCGCTTCCACCGCGTCCCCGCCCCGCCTCGCCCGCACCCCTGAAAACCCTCAGAAGTCGTGCGGAACCCAAGGCGCCACATCGCTCCCGAAGGCCATGGACGCCGTTTCCACCACGGCGGGCGAGACCGCCCGCACCCGCCCGGCGCCCTCCAGTTCCCGCAGGGACGACCCGCCCAGATAGAGCGCGCCCAGGTCCCGTACCGACAGCACCAGGTCCGCGGCGTCCGCCGTACGCTCGCACACCGCGCCCTTGTGGTCGCCGGAGAGCCGCCAGCGTCCTTCGTTCCAGGGGCAGAAGGAGTCCTCGACCTCCAGGACGGCGTCCACCGGCACCCGGTACGTCCGCGCGGCCAGCGCGGCCCCGACGTCCACGGGCCTGAGGTGCAGCCCGTCCCAGACGCGCAGCGCGCACCGGCGCGGATCGGAGACGAGATGGAACAGCGGGTCGTCGGCGGGCCGGTTGTCGCAGCTGAGCGTCGAGGTGAGGTCGATGCCGAAGAGGAACCGCCACAGGGCCGCGTAGGAGGAGGCGTCCAGGGCGTTCAGCTCCCGCAGTTCGACCGTCCCGTCCGGCCCGGCCGCGTTCCAGGAGGAGCGGTGGCGGAAGAGCGCGTAGCCGGAGACCTCCCCGTCCCGCTCCGCGAGCACGCACTGGAGCGGCGCCGAGGGGTCACGGTCGAAGACCTGGAGGCGGTCCCAGCCGGGCAGCCGGTCGATCATCCCGGGGCGTGTCGGGACGATCCCGGCGTAGACGGCCTCACAGGCGGCCATCGCGTCGGCGGGCGCGACCTGCCGGAGCCGTATCGCGTCCCCGTCCTCCGCCGGGCCGTCCAGCCGTACGCGTGACGTATCGATGTCGGCACGGAGGCGACGGCTCGCGATGCCGTAGCCGAAGCGCCCGTAGATCGCCGGCTCGGACGCCAGGAGCACCGCGAGCGGCTCGCCCCGCTCCCGGACGTCGTCGAGCTGGCGGCGCATGAGGGAGGTCAGGATCCCGCGCCGGCGGTGTGTCGCCGCGACGCTCACCATGGTGACGCCCGCGGAGGGTACGAGAGAGCCGCCCGGCACCGTGACCTCGAAGGGGAAGGACCCGGCCGTACCGACGCACTCGTCGCCGTCGTAGACGCCCAGTGAGCGGTCGTAGTGGGTGAGACTCCTCACCAGCTCACGGTGCTCGGAGCCCTTGTCCCCGTCTCCGAAGGTCCGTTCCAGCGCGCTGTACCAGACGTCCCACTCGCTCGGACTGAGGACCCGCAGCTCGGTCGTCATACACCCATCCCTGTCTCGGAGGCATCCATCAGAGGTATCAGTCACAGGCGTCGGGAGCACGCCTGCATCACATCAGAGGGCACGTACGTCACAGGGGTTTCACTCTATGCAGGCCGGGGCAACTCCCGCCGCTCGCACGACGGTTCGGCGCCTCCCGCCGTCGGGGCCGAAGCTCCCGCAACGCATTTGTCATATGCCATCATTACCAGGCGATATGTCGACAGTGCGATCCGATTTCGAACGCATTGTCTCAGGGGTCCCCCTGCACGAACGCCCGACGGATCGATAGGGTCACACGACAATGGCCCGTGGGAGCGCAGCAGATTCGATCAAGGCCCGGATGCGGAAGTCGGTGCACCGGGTGCGCACCGCGCTGCGCAAATCCGCGGTCGACTACTTCCGCGGCGACGGCTCGGACACCCTCGCGCTCACCGGGCTCCTGCTGACCGTCCCGCTGCTCACCTGGGGCACGACCGAAAAATCCGACTGGATCTCGCCGGCGGCCCTCGTGCTGCCGATCGTGGCCGGCGCGCTGCTGCTGCGTCCCGCGAGCCTGCTCGGGCTGTACGCGGCGTGCGCGGCGGGCCTGATCGTGGAGACCTTCGCGCTCGGCCCGTACGCCGACGGGCCCGCCCGCGTCACGCCCGGCACCGTCCTCGTCGTCGCGGCCTGCGGGTTCTTCGGGCTGCTGATCGCCCAGTTCAGAGCGCGCGTCGGCGTGCCCTGGCGGCGCGGCGGGACCATGCTCTTCGACCTGCGCGAACGCATCCGGGTGCAGAGCGCCCTGCCCCGGCTCCCCGCCGGCTGGCACCGGGAGATGGCGCTGCGCCCGGCGGGCGGGCAGTCCTTCTCGGGGGACTTCGTCGTCGCGGCCCGGACGAACGGGGGCCGCACCCTCGAAGTCGTGCTCACCGACGTCTCCGGCAAGGGCATGGACGCGGCCTCCCGCGCGCTCCTGCTCTCCGGTGCCTTCGGCGGGCTCCTCGGCTCGCTGCCGCCGCACGGTTTCCTGCCCGCCGCCAACGGCTATCTGCTGCGCCAGGACTGGGACGAGGGGTTCGCCACCTCGATCCATCTGGTCCTCGACCTGGACTCCGGTGACTACGAACTGCTCTCCGCGGGCCATCTGCCCGCGCTCCAGCTGAACGCCGGCAGCGGCCGCTGGGAGGAGAAGGGGGCGGAGGGCCCGCTCCTCGGGGTGTACGAAGGGGCGCAGTTCGACCCCGTGAAGGGTTCCCTGCGCCCCGGTGACGTACTGATGCTGTTCACGGACGGGCTGGTGGAGGCTTCGGACCGGGACATCAGCGAGGGCATGGACCGCCTGACCGGTGAGGCCGACCGCTATGTCCACTCGGGCTTCGAGGGAGCGGCCTGGCATCTGATCGAGGCGGTCGCCAAGGACGTCAACGACGACCGTGCCCTGCTGCTGCTGTGCCGCGGAACGTGAGCAGCGCCACGTAGGACACCCACAGCATCGCGATGATCGCCCCGATCGCGAGGGTCAGCGACCCGCTCCCGCCGCCTGCCGACGCCCAGCCGTTGCCGAGCAGCAGGGCCGCTCCGGCGATACGGGACCCGATGGCGAGCCCGCGCTCACCGGCGCGGCTGAAGTGGCGGCCGAGCACGAAGTTCGCGGCGGCCAGGGCGAAGAGGGCGAGCGACCCGGCGATCAGGTGCCCGACGGCCGCGCCGGAGAGGGTCTCGGGCGTCCCGGCCGGGGCGCCGGCGAATCCGTCCCCCGGGTCCATGACGAAGACCCCCGCCGCGATGTTGCCGATCCCGTTGACCAGGACCAGCCGTGGCACCCAGGTGCCCCCGGGGGTACCGCGCAGGGCGCGGCCCAGTCCGAACGCGCCCACGGCGGTCAGTACGCCGGTGACCACGAAGTTCGTGATCTGGAGCCAGCCGAGCGAGCCGTTGCTCAGCATGCTGAGCGGATGGCGGGTGAGGTCGAAGCCGTCCCGGGTGGCCGCCTGGGCCAGGGAGACGGCCACCCACAGGGGGGCGCCGACCGCCGCGCTCACAAGGAGCCGACGGGTGCTCACCGCGGTGGCCGCGGGGGAGGAGGAGAGGGAGGTGGTGCCGACCGTGGGGGTCATGGGGTGCTGCCTTTCCCATCGTGCTTCTTCGGGTTCTGCTTCTCACCCACACGTCGATCGGGGGATGTGACAGGGAATGCCCCTCTTCCCTGTCGCTTAGGCTGTTCGACGTCTGCGCAGAGCGGGGCGAGTGACGCCGACCGCCACGAAGAAGGCGAGGAATCCCATGCGCTACCTGATGACGGCCAAGACCACCGAAGACGCCCCCGCCCCCGACGAGAGGCTGTTCACGGAGATGGCCGCGTTCATCGAGGAACTGACGGCTTCCGGGGTGCTGCTGGCCACGGGCGGCCTGGCACCGGAGGGGGTCCGTGTGTCCTCCGCGGGAGGCGAGATCACGATCACCGACGGGCCCTTCGCCGAGGCCAAGGAGGCCGTCGCGGGCTTCGCGCTCGTCGAGGTCCGCAGCAAGGAGGAGGCGATCGAGCTGGCCCGCCGCTTCCGCCGGATCGTCGGCGACGGCGAGAGCGTGATCCAGCAGGTCTTCAGCGGATGACCGCCGTGGCGCTCATACCGTGATGGACGCCCGTCGCACGGTCGACGCGGTCTGGAAGCAGGAGTCCGCGCGGATCATCGCCGGACTCACGCGCCTGGTCCACGACGTCGGCCTGGCCGAGGAGCTGGCCCAGGACGCCCTCGTGTCCGCGCTCGAACAGTGGCCGCAGTCAGGCGTCCCGGACAATCCGGGCGCCTGGCTGACGGCCGTGGCCAAGCGCCGGGCCGTCGACGAGATCCGCCGCTCCCGCAACCTCGCGGGCAAACGGGAACAGCTCGCCCGCGAGCAGCAGCGACAGCCGCTGGAAGCATCGGAGGCGGCCCCCGGCGACGAGGAGGGGCAGGCGCCGGACCAGGACGACATCCTGCGGCTGATGTTCATCTCCTGCCACCCCGTGCTGCCCACGAGCGCGCGCGCCGCCCTCACCCTGCGCCTCATCGGCGGGCTGACGGCCGCGGAGATCGCCCGTGCCTTCCTCGTCACCGACACGGTGATCACCCGCCGTATCGCCGACGCCAAACGCACCCTCGCCGACGAGCGGATCCCCTTCGAGACGCCGCCCGCCGGCGAGCTGGCCGAGCGTCTGTCCTCCGTACTGGAGGTCATCTACCTCATTTTCAACGAGGGGTACTCGGCGACGAGCGGCGACGACCTCCTGCGCCCCGGCCTGACCCTGGAGGCGCTCCGGCTCGGCCGGCTGCTCGCGCGCCTGGCCCCCGGCGAGGCCGAGGCCCACGGCCTGGTCGCCCTGATGGAGATCCAGGAGTCCCGCTCCGCAGCCCGCACGGGCCCCTCCGGCGAGCCGGTGCAGCTCCACGAACAGAACCGGGGCCGCTGGGACCAGCTCCTCATCCGCCGGGGCTTCGCCTCGATGCTGCGCGCGCGGGACATCGCCCGGACGACGGGCGACCCGCCCGGCCCGTACGTCCTCCAGGCGGCCATCGCGGTCCAGCACGCCCAGGCGCGGACCGCCGAGGAGACCGACTGGGAGGGCATCGCGGCGCTCTACGAGGCGCTCGTGCGGCTGCTCCCCACCCCGGTCGTACGCCTCAATCGCGCCGTGGCCGTGGGCCGGGCGCGCGGGCCCGGGGCCGGGCTCGCCCTCGTCGACGAGCTGGGCGCCGATCCCGCGCTGCGCGACTACCATCTCCTGCCGGGGGTGCGGGGAGACCTGCTGGCCCGGCTCGGCCGGTACGAGGAGGCACGCCTGGAGTTCGAACGCGCCGCCTCCCTCACCCGTAACGCGGCCGAACGGACCTTCCTGCGCCGTCGCGCGGACGCCGCCGGACTGGCCGTCACCCACACCCGTGCCACGGGTGTCACCCTCGCCGGGGCGGCGCGCGACTTCCTCGCCCGCGACGACCTCGACGCGTCGACGGTGCGCTCGTACGGCCAGACCCTGGGCAGGCTGCGCCGGGGCCTGGGCGACGGGCTGCCGCTCGCGTCCCTGACGGCCGATCAGCTGGTACGCGTCTTCACGGCGGCCTGGGGCGACGCGGCGGCCGCGACCTGGAACCGGCACCGTTCCGCCGTGCGTTCCTTCGCGCGGTGGGCGTCCCTGGACGAGGAGATCGTGTCGGCGGTCGCACGGCGGGAGGGAACTCCCGTCCGTACGGCCCCGATGGCCCCGGAGCTGCTGGAGGCGCTCTGGGCCCGCGAGGACCTGCCGCTGCGCGAACGGACGCTGTGGCGGCTGCTGTACGAGTCCCGGGCCGGGGTCGGTGTGGTGCTGTCGCTGAACGCCGAGGACCTGGACCTGGACGAGCGCCGGGCCCGCGCGGGCGGCGGCTGGGTGAGCTGGCGCTCCGGGACCGCGCGTCTGCTGCCGCCGCTGCTCGCGGGCCGGACGCGGGGGCCGCTGTTCCTCACCGAACGGCGGCCCGGTCCGGCCCGCCGGCCGGCACCGGCCGACACGAGTCCGGACACGGGCCGCGGACGGCTGTCCTACGAACGTGCCGAGTATCTCTTCAAGAACGCCACCCGGGCACTGGACCCCGGGGGCCACGGGTTCACCCTGCGGCAGCTGGGGGTCTCAGACCCGTAGCGGCTCCGGCGCGGGCAGCATCCGCGCCAGCAGGGACGAGCGGCCCGCCATCAGGGGGCCGAGGACCGCCAGCACCAGCACATAGCCCGCGATGAACGGCGAGAGCCGGTCGTCGAGTCCGGCCGCCGCCGCCATGGTCGCGAGGATCAGCGCGAACTCGCCCCGCGCCAGCAGCGTGGTGGAGATGTTGGCGGCGGGCCCGGGGCCGAACCGGTAGATCCGGGCGGCGGCGAGGCCCGCGAGGACGTTCATCGCCAGGGTGACCGCGACGGCCGCGAGGACCGGCCACACGACGGTCGGCAGATCGCCGGGGTCGATCGAGAGGCCGAAGGCGAAGAAGAAGATCGCGCCGAAGGCGTCCCGCAGGGGGTGCACGAGCCTTCGGATCCGGTCGCCGGAGGCCGTACTGCCGAGCATCAGACCGACCATGAACGCGCCGATCGCGTCCGCGACCCCGAACCACTCGGAGACTCCGGCGAGGAAGACGGCCGCGCCGAGGAAGGAGATGACGAGGAGTTCGTCGTCCCGGGTGTTGATGAGCCGTCCGACGACCCGGGTGCCGTACCGGGCGGCGAGCGCGAGCAGCAGCAGGAAGCCGAAGGCCTTGCCGCCGTCCATCACGGCGGCCGACAGGCTCTCGGCGCCGGACAGGATGGGCTGGAGCGCGGCCAGGTAGAGCGCGAGGAAGACGTCCTCGACGACGATGATGCCGAGGATGGGCTTGGTCTCGGGGTTGCCGATACGGCCCAGGTCGACCAGGACCTTGGTCACGATCGCGGACGACGAGATGCCGAGCACCCCGGCGAGGACGAGCGCCTCGGAGGTGCCCCAGCCGAGGGCGAATCCGAAGCCGAGCCCGGCGCCGACGTTCAGGACGAGATACGTCCCTCCGGCCAGAGCCATCCGGCGGCCACCCGACTTCAGATCGTCGAGGTGGAACTCCAGGCCCAGATAGAACAGCAGGAGCACCAGGCCGAGGGCCGAGAGCATCTCCAGGTCGTGGGGGTCGGCGACGAGGACGACGCCGGGGGTGTGCGGGCCGAGGAGGATCCCGGCCAGGATGAACAGGGGGATCGTCGGCAGACCTATGCGGCCGCCGAGGCGGGCGAGGAAGGCGGCGGCGAGAAAGGCGCCGCCCATGGCGATGAGGGTGTCTGCGTGTCCGATGGGCTCATCCTTCGTCGAATCGGGGAACGGCGGGGGAAAGAGTCAAGGGGGCGTCAAGGAAACGTCAGTAATTAGTTTACCAAATGATTGATGTCCGCAACTACCCCTGTCTGCATGGAACCCCGCCGGTGGGGTTGTCCCCACCTTGGGTCCGCCAGCAGTCGCCATGGTCCGCCCGAGCCCCGATCCGTAGCGTCTACGGCGTTGACCTGCGCAGACCGAAGGCGCCCCCGTATGTACGGCAGGGAGCGCACCGGCTGCGCGGGCGGCACGGACCGATGGCACGGACACGGTGACGACCGGAAGGCGGACACGAACATGGGGCTGCGACGCACGAAGCGCCGGCACACGACGGAGGGCGGTGCCCCCGGCGGCTCGATGGGGCCCGGCCACTTCGCGCCCGGCGGCGCGCGGCCCGGCGGCCTCCCGTCCGGCCCGCCCACGGCCCACCCGGCTTCCGGCCGGGCCCCGGCGGGCGGCCCCGGGGTTCACCCGGCCGGCCTCCCGTCCGGGCACCCCGCGGCCGCGGAACCCGGGATGCCCGCCGGCTCCGGCGCGGTCGAACTGCGCGGCGTAACGCGCCGGTACGGCAGGGGACCGCGCACCGTGCACGCTCTGCGCGGCATCGACCTCGTCCTTCCGCGGGGCACCTTCACCGCCGTCATGGGGCCGTCCGGCTCCGGCAAGTCGACCTTCCTGCAGTGCGCGGCGGGACTCGACCGCCCCACCGAAGGCACCGTGCGCCTCGGCGGCACCGACATCACCGGAATGAGCGAGAACAAGCTCACCGTGCTCCGCCGCACCCGGCTCGGCTTCGTCTTCCAGGCGTTCAATCTGATGCCCTCGCTGACCGTGGAACAGAACGTGCTGCTGCCCCTGCGCCTCGCGGGCCGCCGCGCCGACCGCCGGCGGGCCGCCGAGCTCCTCGCCCAGGTCGGCCTCGGCGACATGGGCGGACGCCGGCCCGCCGAGCTCTCGGGCGGCCAGCAGCAGCGCGTCGCGATCGCCCGCGCGCTCGTCACCAGGCCCGATGTGATCTTCGCCGATGAGCCGACCGGCGCGCTCGACACCACCACGGCGGCCGAGGTGCTCACGCTGCTGCGCTCTGCCGTGGACCAGGCGGGCGCGACCGTAGTGATGGTCACCCACGACCCGGCGGCCGCGGCCTGGGCGGACCGGGTGCTGTTCCTCGCCGACGGCCGGATCGCCGAGAGCCTCGCCCACGCGGACGCCGACAGGATCGCCGCCCGGATGGCCTCCCTGACCCGCCCTCAGTACGAGGGCGCGGCCGCCTGATGTTCACGCCCAACGGCCTCGCCCGGGCCGCCGTCCGCTTCAAACCGTCCTCCTTCGCGGGCACCTTCATCGCCCTGACGCTGACCGCGATGATCGTCTCCGCGTGCGGAATCATGCTGGAGACGGGCCTGCGGGCCTCCGTACCTCCCCAGCGCTACGCGGGCGCACCGGTCGTCGTCGCGGCCGATCCCCGCTCCCCCTTCTTCGTCGGCACGGGCGAGGACCGTTCTGACGCGTCCGTGCCGATTCCGGGGAAGGCGCGCCTCGACAGCGCCCTGGCCGACCGGGCCGCCTCGGTGCCCGGAGTGGCCTCCGCCATCCCCGATGTGACCTATCCCGTCCTGCGGGGCACCTCGGCGCTGACGGCCCAGGGCTGGGGCTCGGCCGCCTTCACCGGCACCGGACTGACGGCCGGGAGCGCACCGCGCACCGGCGAAGCGGTCATCGGCGGCGGGGCCCGCGTCGGCGACCGGATCGCGCTGGAAACCCCGGCGGGCAAGCGGGAGTTCACGGTCTCCGGCCTGACCGGGCGGCCCGGCGTCTGGTTCACCGACCGGCAGGCCCTCGCGCTGTCGGGACACCCCGGCAGGATCGACGCCATCGCCGTCGTCCCCGAACGGGGCACCTCGGCGAAGACCCTGACCGGCCGGCTCACCGAGCTGTACGGCACCGGCCCCGGAAAGCCCGAGGTCCACACCGGCGAGGACCGGAGCCTGGCCGAGAGCGCCGCGGCGGCCGAGGCCAGGGAACTCCTGGAGGGACTGGGAGCGTCCTTCGGCGGAATCGCCACCATGGTCGCGATCTTCACCGCGTCCGGCACCGTGGCGCTCTCCGTCGGGCTCCGCCGCCGTGAGTTCGCGCTGCTGCGGGCCATCGGCGCGACCCCGCGCCAGATCCGCCGCACCATCGCCACCGAGGCGATGCTCGTGGCACCCCTCGCGGGCGCGCTCGGCTGCCTGCCCGGAATCGCCCTCGCCACCTGGTGGTTCGGCGCGCTCAAGGACAGGGGCGCGATCCCCGGGCCCGTCGAGCTGGCGGTCTCCGGCGTCCCGCTGGCGACCGCGGTCGGCGCCGTCGTCGTCACCGCCCTGGTCGCGGGCTACTCGGCCGCCCGCCGCCCCTCCCGTATCAAACCGGGCCAGGCCCTCGTCGACGCCTCCGTGGAACGCCTCACCTTGGGCTGGATCCGTACGCCGCTGGGCCTCGCCGCCCTCGTCGGGGGAGTGGCCCTCACGGGTGTCGCCGCGAACGAGAGCGGTGAGGACGCGGCGAACGCGGCCCTCGGTGTCGTCATGCTCTTCATGTTCGCCGTCGGCCTCCTCGGCCCGCTGATCGCCCGCGTCTGCGCCCTCCTCTTCGGACTGCCGCTGCGCGCGGGGGACGCGTCCGCCGCGCTGGCCGCCGCCAACACCCTGACCAACTCGCGCCGGCTGGCCTCCGCGATCACTCCGATCGTCCTGGCGATGGCCTTCTCTTCCGTGCTCGTCTTCCTGCACGCCAGCATGGAACGGGCCACCGAGCGCCAACTGCGCGAGGGCATCACCGCCGACCGTGTCGTCACCGGCCCCGAGGGAGTCCTCCCGATGGACGCGGCCGACCGCGCCGCCGCCACCCCCGGGGTCTCGGCCGCCGTCTCGCTGCTGCGGACGAGCGTGCTGGTGCCGATCACCTCCGCCGGGGAAAGGTCGCTGTACGAGGCGTCGGCACAGGGCGTCGGCGGCGATCCCGCCGCCCTCGGCAAGGTCCAGGACCTCGATGTCCGTACGGGGTCACTCGACGACCTCGCCCCCGGTGAAGCCGCCGTCGACCGCGCCCTCGCCGACTCGGCCGGGGTGGGCGTCGGAGAGCGGGTGCGGCTGCGGCTGCCCGACGGCACGGAAACGTCCGCGCGGGTCGTCGCGGTGTACGGACGGGGCCTCGGCCTCTCCGAAGTCACCCTCCCCGCGTCCGCGCTCACCCGGCACGTCCCGGCCGCCTACCCCCAGGAGCTGCTGGTCCGGGGCACTCCGGCCGCGGCGGCGCGCCTCACCGCGCTCGGCACGGTCCGCGACCGCGCCGACTACGCCACGGCGCGGAACACCGACCGCGAGGTGGGCGCCTGGGCGAACACGACCATGGCGGCGATCCTGGGCGGCTTCGCCGCGGTCGCCGCCGCGAACACCCTGGTGATGACCGTCCTCGACCGCCGCCGCGAGCTGGACGTGCTCCGGCTGATCGGCACCACCCGCCGCCAGGTCCTGCGCATGATCCACTGGGAGGCGCTGCTGGTCACCCTGGCCGGTCTCGCTCTCGGCACGGCCATCGCCCTGGCCACCCTGATCCCGATGGTCCAGGGCCTCACCGGGCAGTCCCCCTATATTCCGCCCCTGGTGTACGGATCCTTCGTGGCCTCGATCCTCGGGCTGGGCTTCGCGGCGACGACGATTCCCGCGAGAGCGGCGCTGCGGTAGCGGTACCCCGGTCCGCGGGGGGGCCGCCCCCGGCCCGGGGGGGCGGGGGGCCCGCGCGCGGGGGGCGCCGGGCCCCCGGCCCCCCCCCCCCCGGGCCGCCCCGGGGGGGGGGGGGGCGGGGGGGGGGGGGGCCCCCCGCCCCCGCGGCCCGCCCCCCCCCCCCCCCCCGCGCCGCCCGGCCCCCCCCCCCCCCCCCCCCCCCCCCCCCCCCCCCCCCCCCCCCGGGGGTGCCGGGCGCCCGTCGCGCGGATCGCGCCTGCCCGCGGAGCCCCGGCACCGGGCGCGGCCCGGTTCCGGGGGCGGACGCGGGGCGCGCCCGGACCCTACAGTCGGGGCATGACCCCACTGCCGCTGACACTCGCCGAGGTCGAGGCGATCGCCCGGGAAGCCCACGCCCGTCAGACCGACAAGTCCGGACGCCCGTACACCGAGCACCTGGCCGCCGTCGCGGAAGGCGTCCGCATCCGCGGCGGCTCCGAGCAGCAGATCGCCGCCGCGTGGCTGCACGACGCCATCGAGGACGGAGTGCTGTCCGCGTCGTGGCTGGCGGACGCGGCGCTGCCCCGACAGGTGAAGGACCTGGTCCTCGCGCTCACCAGACGGCCGGGCGAGGAACCGGAGTCGTACACCGCGCGCATCCTCGCCACCCCGGGCGCGCTCCTGGTCAAGGAGTCCGATCTCGCCCACAACTGCGACCCCGCCCGGCTCGCCGCCCTCGACGAGCCGACCCGCGCCCGTCTCACCGCCAAGTACACGAGGACCCGCGCCCTGCTGAGGCTTCCCGGCCCGGGGGTCGGTGACTGAGATCACCCCGTGACGATCAGGCCGAATTCTTTCGCGGCTTGCCGCGTCCTCTCGCTCCATCAGAGGTGAAAACACCCTGCGTGGCAGGGGTGGGCCGGAGCCCGGATGGCGAGATTCCGCCGTCGACGATTCGTCAGAGGGTCGCATGGACGGCCCGGTTGAGTGGCACGATGTTCATGAGGCGGGGAAGTGCAGGGTTCTGCGCCCCCGGACCGGCGAGGCGGACGATCGAGGGTGTGATCAGTTGTGGCCATTTCACTGTCTGTGGTGCTGCTGTTGGGCATCATCCTCGTGGTGCTGATGCGATCGGGCGCGATCAAGGCCGGGCCGGCCATCGCCGCCATCCTCTTCGGCTTCTTCCTGGCGTCGACCGGCATGGCCCCGTCGATCAACAGGTTCCTCAACTCCATAGCGGACACGATCAACGAGATCACCTTCTGACGGGTGACGGGTGACCCGGTGGTCCGGTGACCCGGTGACCTCGCCCGGTGGTCCGGTGATCCGCCCGTCCCGTGTCCCGGACGGGCACCCGCAGTTCGCCGCCGTCCGTGCGGCCGGGCCGGGCGACAGTACGATGCGCCGCCATGAGCAAGGAACTCGGAGCGGAGATCTCCGGCGAAGACGCCCTGGGCACCCATGTGCACATCGCCGTCCCGCGTTCGCTCCCGAACGCCCTGCTCCACGGGGACACCTGGGTGGGCCACCCGGTCGACGGCGAGGTGGCCGGCGACACCCTGGACATCGGCAAGGCGATGATCACGGCCACCGACGGCTGACTCCACGACCGCCTCACCGCCGTCGCCGGAGCACCCGGCAGGCCCGCGTCCGCGGCAGGAGAGGTGAACGCCCGAGCCGGGCGGACCCGGAAAGCGTTCGGGGCCGGTCCCGGAGGAAGAACCTCCCGGGACCGGCCCCGAACCGATGGAGCGGGCGACGGGAATCGAACCCGCGTAGCTAGTTTGGAAGACTAGGGCTCTACCATTGAGCTACGCCCGCGAGGTGCCGCAGGCCCGCGGCACGAAGAGCATCGTAGCGGGTCCGGGGCGCGCGGCGCACACCCTATTCCCCCCGGTCGGCAACCACTCGATAAGCGGCAGCCTTACTGCCTGCGAACATGTACCCTACGTGTCGCACCGACGGGGTGTGGCGCAGCTTGGTAGCGCGTCCGCTTTGGGAGCGGAAGGTCGTCGGTTCGAATCCGGCCACCCCGACCACCACCAGCACCGCCCTGCAAGATCGCATTGTGGGGCGCATCCGGCTTGCGGCTACTATGCAAACTGCGTGCCCGTGTGTCGGACGAGTCGGACGAGTGAGGCCGACCGAGACGATGATCAGGGTCGATCAGCTGAGCCGCCCCATATGCGTTCCATATGCGGCGGACGCGGCAGAACCCCAGAATTCAGCCATCAAGGAGACCGAACCGTGAAGAGCGCCGTGGAGACCCTGAACCCGACCCGGGTTCGGCTCACTGTCGAGGTGCCCTTCGAGGAGCTCAAGGACAGCCTCGACGCGGCGTACAAGAAGATCAACCAGCAGGTCACGGTCAAGGGCTTCCGCAAGGGCAAGATCCCGGCCCGCGTGATCGACCAGCGGTTCGGGCGGGGTGCGGTGCTGGAGGAGGCCGTCAACGACGCGCTCCCGAAGTTCTACACCGAGGCGGTCAACGAGGCGGAGATCAACCCGCTCGGCCAGCCCGAGGTCGACATCACCGAGCTGAAGGACGGCGAGACGCTGAACTTCACGGCCGAGGTCGACGTCCGTCCCTCCATCGAGATCCCGGACTACTCCGGCATCGAGGTCACCGTCGACGCGGTCGAGGTCACCGACGAGGACGTGGACAAGTCGGTCGAGCAGCTCCGTGAGCGCTTCGCCTCCACCAACCCAGTCGAGCGCGCCGCCGACGAGGGTGACGTCGTCACCCTCGACCTGGAGGCCAAGGTCGAGGGCGAGGTCCTGGAGGACGGCGTCGCGACCGGTGTCTCCTACACCGTCGGCTCCGGCGAGCTGCTCGACGGCATCGACGACGCCGTGAAGGGCCTGGAGGCCGGCGGCGACGCCACCTTCACCTCCCAGCTCAAGGGCGGCTCCGCCGAGGGCAAGGACGCCGAGGTCACCGTGAAGGTCACCGCGGTCGCCTCCCGCGAGCTTCCCGAGCTGGACGACGACTTCGCGCAGCTGGCGAGCGAGTTCGACACCCTTGAGGAGCTGCGCGCGGACAGCCGCAAGCGCCTGGAGAACATGAAGGCGTACGACCAGGCCACGCAGGCCCAGGAGCGCGTTCTGGAGGAGCTGCTGAAGCTCGCCGAGGTGCCGGTCCCCGAGAAGCTGCTCGAAGAGGAGATCAACACCCGCAAGCACAACCTGGAGCACCACCAGCTCGGCCAGATGGGTATCGACCTCGCGAAGTACCTGGAGATCCAGGGCAAGACCGAGGAAGAGTTCGACGCCGAGACCAAGGAGCAGGCGGTCAAGGGCATCAAGACCCAGTTCCTGCTCGACGAGCTGGTCAACCAGGAGAAGCTGAACGTCAACCAGGAGGAGCTCACCGAGCACCTCATGCGGCGTGCGGCGTCCTCGGGCATGAGCCCGGACCAGTTCGCCCAGGCCGTCGTCGAGGGCGGGCAGGTCCCGATGCTCGTCGGCGAGGTCGCCCGCGGCAAGGCGCTCGCCGTGGTCGTCGAGGCGGCGAAGGTCCTCGACACCAACGGTGAGGTCGTCGACCTGGACGACGACGAGGAAGAGGACGGCGAGACCGCCGAGGGCGCCACCGCCGATGCCTCCGCCGAGACGGCCGACGCCGCCGACGCCGGGACCGACGCGGCGGACAAGCCCGAGGACAAGCCGGAGGCCTGAGCACCGCTCCCGGCCGGCCCGGACACGGGCTCGTGCGGATCCCTGACAGGGGTCGTACGGGCCCGCCGCGCATCGCCCACGGAGGGCCCGGACGCATCCGCGTCCGGGCCCTCCGCCCGTTCCCGCGCCAGGGCCCGCGCATCCCGGGCCCCGGCCGTGGCGGGTGCGGGCGCATGCCGGCTCCCGGACCGGCCCCGGCCTTCCGGCTCCCGCCGACCTCGTCCGGGCTCGGGCGACGGGTCGGCCCCGCCCCCGCAGCGCCCGCGCCCGGTCCGCCGGACCTGTACCCGCCCGCGCCCGTCGGATCCGTACCCCACCCGGACCGAGCCGGTGCCGACCCACCCGGACGGGCAGGCCCCGCACCCGCCCGGACCGAGCCGGTGCCGTACCTGCCCGGACCGGGCAGTCCCGGACCCTGGGCAGTCCTCCCCGCGCACCCCGTCCGCCCCCGGGACCCTCCCCGCGCAGGGACCTCCCCGCGCATCCCGGGCCCGGGCGGCCGTGACCGGTCGCGCTCGTCCCGTACCGAGCCGCGGGCGTCGAACGCGAGCGCGGGCCCCCGGGGCCGCCGTGCCTCAATCCCGCCGTACGACCTTGCGCTCCGAGCGAACAGTTCGGGAACCGGGATGGCGTTGTCCGACCTGCGCGTTAGGGTCCATGAGTACGAGGGGCAGGGCAGCACCCGCCCCGGCTACGAAGACGCGAGACGGCAGGCAGCCGTCAGAGACGAGCAGGTGGACACGTGACGAATCTGATGCCTCAAGCCGCCGGTGAGCCGTCCCTCGGTGGCCTTGGTGACCATGTCTACAACCGGCTGCTCGGCGAGCGCATCATCTACCTCGGCCAGCAGGTCGACGACGAGATCGCCAACAAGATCACCGCGCAGATGCTGCTCCTTGCGGCGGACCCCGACAAGGACATCTACCTCTACATCAACAGCCCCGGCGGTTCGGTGACGGCCGGCATGGCGGTCTACGACACCATGCAGTTCATTCCGAACGACGTGGTGACCATCGGCATGGGCATGGCTGCCTCGATGGGGCAGTTCCTGCTCACCGGCGGCGCCGCCGGCAAGCGCTTCGCACTGCCGAACACCGACATCCTCATGCACCAGGGCTCGGCCGGCCTCGGCGGCACCGCCTCCGACATCAAGATCCAGGCCGAGTACCTGCTGCGTACGAAGCAGCGCATGGCGGAGATCACCGCCCACCACTCCGGCCAGACCGTCGAGACGATCATCCGCGACGGCGACCGCGACCGCTGGTTCACGGCGGAGGAGGCCAAGGCGTACGGCCTCATCGACGACATCATGTCGTCCGCCTCGAACGTCCCGGGCGGCGGCGGCACCGGCGCCTGAGCCCTCACCGCTCCCACCCAGCCATTCCAGCCCCGCGCGACGCCCGCGAAACGTTACGCAGAACGCCTCCAGGACGGTGAACATCCACATGAGCAACTTCTCCGCCAGCGGCCTCTACACCGGCCCGCAGCCGGACAACCGCTATGTCGTCCCCCGCTTCGTCGAGCGCACCTCCCAGGGGGTGCGCGAGTACGACCCGTACGCGAAGCTCTTCGAGGAGCGCATCATCTTCCTCGGTGTGCAGATCGACGACGCCTCCGCCAACGACGTGATGGCGCAGCTGCTGTGCCTGGAGTCGATGGACCCGGACCGGGACATCTCCATCTACATCAACAGCCCCGGCGGGTCCTTCACCGCGCTGACGGCCATCTACGACACGATGCAGTTCGTCAAGCCCGACATCCAGACGGTCTGCATGGGCCAGGCGGCCTCCGCCGCGGCCGTGCTGCTCGCCGCCGGCACCCCCGGCAAGCGGATGGCCCTGCCGCACACCCGGGTCCTGATCCACCAGCCGTCCTCGCAGACCGGCCGTGAGCAGCTCTCCGACCTGGAGATCGCGGCCAAGGAGATCCTGCGGATGCGCGAGCAGCTGGAGGAGATGCTGGCCAAGCACTCCACCACGCCGCTGGAGAAGGTCCGCGACGACATCGAGCGCGACAAGATCCTGACCGCGGAAGAGGCACTGGCGTACGGTCTCGTCGACCAGATCGTCTCCACCCGCAAGACCACGGCGGCTGCCGCCGCCTGACCCGGTGCTTCACTCTTGGCGCGGTACACGACAATGTGAACCGCGCCAAGGGGGGCCCGAACGAGGGTCCCGGCAAGGTACCGTCGGATATGAGGCACCAGGAGCAGGCTGAACCAAGCCGCTCCCAGGCGAAGGGGAAGCACCTCGTGGCACGCATCGGTGACGGCGGCGATCTGCTCAAGTGCTCGTTCTGCGGAAAGAGCCAGAAGCAGGTGAAGAAGCTCATCGCAGGCCCCGGTGTGTACATCTGCGACGAGTGCATCGAACTCTGTAACGAGATCATCGAGGAGGAGCTCGCCGAGACCTCCGAGGTGCGGTGGGAGGAACTGCCCAAGCCGCGCGAGATCTACGAGTTCCTGGAGGGCTACGTCGTCGGGCAGGAGCCCGCGAAGAAAGCTCTCTCCGTCGCGGTCTACAACCACTACAAGCGCGTCCAGGCCGGCGAGACCGGCGGAGCGCAGGGCCGGGACGACGCCATCGAGCTGGCGAAGTCCAACATCCTGCTCCTCGGCCCCACGGGCTCCGGCAAGACGCTGCTGGCCCAGACTCTCGCCCGTATGCTCAACGTCCCGTTCGCGATCGCCGACGCCACGGCGCTCACGGAGGCAGGTTACGTCGGCGAGGACGTCGAGAACATTCTGCTGAAGCTGATTCAGGCGGCCGACTACGACGTCAAGAAGGCCGAGACCGGGATCATCTACATCGACGAGATCGACAAGGTCGCCCGCAAGAGCGAGAACCCCTCGATCACCCGGGATGTGAGCGGTGAGGGTGTCCAGCAGGCGCTGCTGAAGATCCTGGAGGGCACCACCGCGTCCGTACCGCCGCAGGGCGGACGCAAGCACCCGCACCAGGAGTTCATCCAGATCGACACCACGAACGTGCTGTTCATCGTGGGCGGTGCGTTCGCCGGTCTGGAGAAGATCATCGAGTCGCGGTCGGGCGCCAAGGGCATCGGCTTCGGCGCGACGATCCGCTCCAAGCGCGAGATCGAGGCGAGCGACCAGTTCCAGGAGGTCATGCCCGAGGACCTGGTGAAGTTCGGGATGATCCCCGAGTTCATCGGCCGGCTTCCCGTCATCACCTCCGTGCACAACCTGGACCGCGAAGCGCTGCTGAAGATTCTCGTCGAGCCGCGCAACGCGCTGGTGAAGCAGTACCAGCGCCTCTTCGAACTCGACGGTGTGGAGCTGGACTTCGACCGTCCGGCGCTGGAGGCCATCGCCGACCAGGCGATCCTGCGCGGCACGGGCGCGCGGGGTCTGCGCGCCATCATGGAGGAGGTCCTCCAGTCGGTGATGTACGAGGTGCCGTCCCGCAAGGACGTCGCCCGGGTCGTCATCACGGCGGACGTGGTGCGCAACAACGTCAACCCGACGCTGGTGCCGAGGATCGTGAAGAACGACGGCCGTCACGAGAAGTCGGCGTAGCGGCTCGCGGCACACCGCCGCGCACATACGGCACAAGGGGCGCCCCGCCGGGATCATCCGGCGGGGCGCCCCTTGTGGTGTACGGCTCCCGGTGCACGGTCTGCTTCCCACGGAGATCCACGCGGACCCGCGCAAGACCCACGGACCCACACCGGACCCGCTCACCCGCCCGTACCGCGAACCCGTTCCGTACGGTGAGCCCGTCTCGTACGGCGGACCCGACCGGACCGGGTGGCGGCGCGCGCGATGTGTGCACGCGCGCCCTCGAACTCTCCGGCGCCGTCGAACCTCGCGACCCCCCGGGTGCGGCGAGGCGCGGTCAGACCTTGGTGCGCGAGGTCTTGTAGAGCTTGGCGGCGAGATCGGCGACCTTGCTCTGCGGCAGGACCTCGCCCTTGCCGCTCATGGAGGCCATGTCCATCGACATCACCACGGCCACGGTGCTGTAGTCGGCCCAGACGCACATGGGCATCTCGAACTCCTTGGCACCCGGCATCGACTTCTCGGTGGGCTTGAACTTGGCGTTCTGACACTTCATCAGTGCGCCCTCGAAGCCGGACGGCGTGAACGCCTTGGGGCTGCCGACCAGCTCGACGTCCGCATCCTCGGCGCTGTCCCTCTCGGCGGTCTGGAAGAACTCGTCCACGGCCTTCCCAGGGTCGCCGACCTCGCCCCAGAGCCCGGTGACCACGAGCATCTTGCCCGTCAGCGGATCGTCGCCGGCCCGGTAGGTGGCGCCGACCTGGGTGGGGTTCTTGATCCCCATGGCCGCCGCGTCCTTCTTGTCCTTGTCGGTCATGGGCTTCGACTGCTCGTTGCCCGCCTTCTTGTACTCGTCGACGGCCGCCGCGGGGGTCAGTTTGTAGCCCTTGGTGGCGTCCGAGACATCGCTGCCGGAGCCGCCGCCGTCACCGAGCAGGACGTACGCGCCACCGGCGATCACCGCGAGCGCGACCACGGCCGCGCCGATGATCAGACCCGTCTTCTTCTTCGGCGCGGCCGGCGGGGGCGGCACCTGGCCGGGGTGGTCGGGCTGCTGTCCGTACGGGCCCGGCTGCTGCGGCTGACCCCACTGGCCCTGCCCCTGCTGCGGCGGAACGTCCGGGGGAGGCTGCTGGGGATACCCGTACCCCTGCGGGTCCTGCTGCGGCTGTCCGTACGGGCCGGGCTGCTGCGGGTGCCCGTACCCCTGCGGGTCCTGCTGCGGATATCCGTACCCCGGCTGCTGCGGGTCCTGCTGCGGGTAACCGTAACCGGGCTGAGGGGCCCCCGGCTGCTGGCCGTAGGGCCCCGGCTGTCCGTACGGTCCGGGCTGCTGTGGCTGGCCGCCGTATGGGCCCGGCTGGTTGTGACTCATCTCCGAGGTCCCCCTCCACACACTTATATGGCTCTGACATCCTGACTTACCCACGGTCGCAGCGGGGCGACGGGGGTCACACCGTTACGGAACATTCCCGTTTCAGTACGCCCCCGAGACACCCCTAAACTGAGCCCCGTGACCGAGAACACTCAGCAGCAGCCAGCCAGCAACCCCGAACTGCCGACCCAGTACGCGCCGGCCCAGGTAGAGGGGAAGCTGTACGAGCGCTGGGTAGAACGCGGTTACTTCGAGGCGGACGCGAAGAGCGAGAAGCCGGCGTACACGATCGTCATTCCGCCGCCGAACGTCACCGGCTCGCTCCACATGGGCCACGCCTTCGAGCACACGCTGATCGACGCCCTCACCCGCCGCAAGCGCATGCAGGGGTACGAGACGCTGTGGCAGCCCGGTATGGACCACGCGGGTATCGCCACCCAGAACGTCGTCGAGCGCGAGCTGGCCAAGGAGGGCAAGTCCCGCCACGACCTGGGCCGTGAGGAGTTCGTCGAGCGCGTCTGGCAGTGGAAGGCGCAGTCCGGCGGCCAGATCCAGGGCCAGATGCGCCGCCTCGGCGAGGGCGTCGCCTGGAACCGCGACCGCTTCACCATGGACGAGGGCCTGTCCCGGGCCGTGCAGACCGTCTTCAAGAAGATGTACGACGAGGGCCTGATCTACCGCGCCGAGCGGATCATCAACTGGTGCCCCCGCTGTCTGACCGCCATCTCCGACATCGAGGTGGACTACCAGGACGACGACGGCGAGCTGGTCTCGCTGAAGTACGGCGACGGCGACGAGACGCTGGTCGTCGCGACCACGCGCGCCGAGACGATGCTCGGTGACACCGCCGTCGCCGTTCACCCCGACGACGAGCGGTACGCGCATCTGATCGGCAGGCGGATCAAGCTGCCGCTGACCGACCGTACGATCCCGGTGGTCGCCGACACGCACGTCGACCCCGAGTTCGGCACCGGCGCGGTCAAGGTGACGCCCGCGCACGACCCGAACGACTTCTCCATCGGCCAGCGGCACGGCCTCGAATCGATCGAGGTCCTGGACGAGCGCGGCGTCATCACGGTCCACGGGCCGTTCCAGGGGCTCGACCGCTTCGAGGCACGCTCGGCGATCGTCGCGGCCCTGCGCGCCGAGGGGCGGATCGTCGCCGAGAAGCGGCCGTACACCCACTCCGTCGGCCACTGCTCCCGCTGCCGGACGACCCTGGAGCCGCGGGTCTCGCTCCAGTGGTGGGTCAACGTCGCCCCGCTGGCCAAGGAGGCGGGTGACGCGGTCCGGGACGGCCGGGTCGCCATCCACCCCGCCGACATGACCCAGCGCTACTACGACTGGGTCGACAACATGCACGACTGGTGCATCTCGCGCCAGCTGTGGTGGGGCCACCGCATCCCCGTCTGGCACGGGCCCGACGGACGGATGGTCGCCGTGGGCCCCGACGAGGAGCCGCCCTCGGGCGAGGGCTGGAGCCAGGACCCGGACGTCCTCGACACCTGGTTCTCCTCCGGTCTGTGGCCCTTCTCCACGCTCGGCTGGCCGGAGCGGACCCCGGATCTGGAGAAGTTCTACTCCACCGACGTGCTGGTCACCGGCTACGACCTGATGTTCTTCTGGGTCGCCCGGATGATGATGTTCGGTCTGTACACGATGGACGGGCAGCCCCCGTTCCGTACGGTCGCCTTCCACGGCATGGTCCGGGACGAGTTCGGCAAGAAGATGTCGAAGTCGGCCGGGAACACCGTCAATCCGCTCGACTGGATGGACACCTACGGCTCCGACGCCGTCCGCTTCACGCTGGCCCGGGGCGCGAACCCCGGCACGGACGTCCCGATCGGCGAGGACTGGGTCCAGGCGTCCCGCAACTTCGCCAACAAGATCTGGAACGCGACCCGGTTCGCGCTGATGAACGGCGCGACCGTCAAGGGCGAGCTGCCGCCCGCCGAACGGCTGTCGGCGGCGGACCGCTGGATCCTGTCGCGGCTGAACAAGACCGTGGCCGACGTCGACGCGTACTACGACGACTACCAGTTCGCCAAGCTGTCGGACGCCCTCTACCACTTCGCCTGGGACGAGGTCTTCGACTGGTACGTCGAGCTGTCCAAGACGACGTACTTCGAGGGCGGCGAGCAGGCGAAGGTCTCGGCGCGGGTCCTCGGGGAGGTCCTGGACGTCACCCTGCGGCTGCTGCACCCGGTGGTGCCCTTCGTCACCGAGACGCTGTGGACCACGCTCACCGGCGGCGAGTCCCTGGTGACCGCCGACTGGCCGGGTGACAGCGGCTTCCGCGACGAGGCCGCCGAGCGGGAGATCGAGCTGGTCCAGCGCGTCGTCACCGAGGTCCGGCGCTTCCGCTCCGACCAGGGGCTCCAGCCGGGCCAGAAGGTCCCGGCGCGGCTCGACCTCGCCGGTACGGCACTGGCGCCGCACGAGCCCGCGATCCGCCAGCTCCTGCGCCTCCAGCCGGAGGGGGAGGGCTTCAGCGCCACGGCCACGCTTCCGGTCGCCGGTGCGACGGTGGCGCTCGACCTCTCGGGCACGATCGACGTGGGCGCGGAGCGCAAGCGGCTCGCGAAGGATCTGGCGGCGGCGGAGAAGGAGAAGGCGCAGGCGCAGGCGAAGCTCGGCAACGAGGCGTTCCTGGCGAAGGCGCCGGACCCGGTGGTCGAGAAGATCCGCAAGCGGCTCGCCCACGCGGAGGACGAGATCGCGCGGATCACCGCGCAGCTGGGGGCGCTGCCGGTGGCGTGACCGGTACGTGAGGTGCGGGGGCCGCGCCCCGGGGGCCGCGTGGCCCACGGGGTGGGGCCGTTC
This sequence comes from Streptomyces sp. NPDC004609, assembly GCF_042873655.1. NCBI lineage: Bacteria > Bacillati > Actinomycetota > Actinomycetes > Kitasatosporales > Streptomycetaceae > Streptomyces > Streptomyces sp. NPDC004609. The sequence continues at coordinate 58,896 of NZ_JBIALS010000001.1, forward strand.
CCGGGGCGCCCGGGTTCCTGGCTGTGGCCGGGTCCGTGTGACTCGGGCTCTTGTCGGTGGGCTCCGCCCCCGAGCCCCCCGCGCCTCAATCGCCGGCGGGGCTGGTTTTGTGCGGCTCTGCCCTCCGTGCTCCCTGTGCCTCAATCGCCGGCGGGGCTGGTTTCTGGGGTGACCCGGCGGGTGGGGTGGGGGCGGGGGAGTCGATGATGGGGGCATGCTTGCGCCCGTCACGTATGCCGTCCGCCGTATCAGCGCGGCGACCCGCAGGCGTACGCGGCGCTGGGCGACCTCCCCCCGGGCCCTCGACGTGATCACCGCGCTGAGCTGCTTCTCGCTGATGGTGCTGGACGTCCCGGGGCTCGCGCGGGGGGACAACTCGCTCACCGGGCTGACCGCCACCCTCGTACTGGCGGCGGGCGCGGTCACCCTGGTGGCGCGCAGGCGGCTGCCGTGGCTGCCCTATCTGGTCGCGCTGGTGCTGCTGGGCTGGCTGCACGAGCTGACGCTCATCCAGTTCGCGCTGTACTCCCTCGGACGGTTCCGGGGCCGCTGGGCGGGCACCGCCGCCACCGTCGGCTATGTCGCCGTGGCGTACGCGCTCTTCAGCCTGCCGGGGTGGCCGGAGCACCAGGCCGGCACGCTGAGTGAGTTCCTGAGCCTGGTCGTCCCGATCGGTGTGCTCGCGTCGGGCGTCGGTATCGCCGCGTACCGGCAGGACCTCGTCCGGGAGCTGGAGGCCCAGCGCGCGGAGACCGCCGCGCTCCAGGCCGTACAGGACGAGCGGACGTCCGTCGCGCGTGATGTGCACGATCTCGTCGGGCGGGAGCTGACGGTGCTCGCGGTCCGGGCGGAGGTGCTGTCCGTGCGGGCGCGGGGCACCGCCCACCACAAGGACTTCGAGGAGCTGGCGGACACGGCCCGCCGCGCGCATCTGATGCTCAACGACACGATCGTCCACCGCGCGGACGAACGCACCGCGACCCCCGGCCTGGAGGGCCTGCCCGCCCTCGCACGGGAGAGTGAACGTATGGGAAGCCCGGTGACGCTGGAGATCAGCGAGGCGGCCCGCGGGCTCTCTCCGCTGCGGCAGACGGCGGTGTACCGGGTCGTCCAGGAGTGTCTGACGAACGCGGCGAAGCACGCGCCGGGGGAGCGGGTGGCGGTCTCCATCGGGCTGGACGCCGGACGGCTGCGCGTGGCGGTCCGCAATCCGCTGCCCACGGCCGCACCGCCGACCGAGCCGGTGTCCAGCGGGACCGGCACCTTCTCGATGCGGGAACGGGTGGAGAGCATGGGCGGCACGCTCACCGCCGGCGGGGACGAGGGGGTGTACGAGGTGGTGGCGCTGCTCCCGGTCGGCCGGCTGCCCCGGGGAGAGCCCGGCCGCCTGCCCCGATGAGAGCACGGTGAGAGACCGTGAGCCCGCGGACGCGGGTCAGGGCCCGGACTTTAGACTGGAGCCGTGAGTGAGCACCCCGCCGGCGATCCCGTCGAGCCGAACGAGCCCGACCTCTTCGACGAGATCGTCGACGCCGAGACCGACCGTGACCCCGACCTGGCGGTGATCGAGGCAGGCAGCCGTACCCTCCGGGCCCAGGCCGGACCGCCCCGGCCCGACACCGCGCCCGGCCGCCCGGCCGACCCCGAGGTCGCCGAGGCGCTGCGCGCGGTCGAGGCGGATCTCGCGACCCGCTGGGGCGAGACCAAGCTGGAGCCCTCGGTCACCCGGATCGCCGCGCTGATGGACGTGCTGGGCGAGCCCCAGCGCGCGTACCCCTCGATCCACATCACCGGTACCAACGGCAAGACCTCCACGGCCCGCATGATCGAGGCCCTGCTCTCCGCCTTCGAACTGCGCACCGGCCGCTACACCTCGCCGCACGTGCAGTCGATCACCGAGCGGATCAGCCTGGACGGCGTCCCGATCGAGGCCGAGCGGTTCATCACGACGTACGAGGACATCAAGCCGTACGTGGAGATGGTCGACGCGTCCCAGGAGTTCCGGCTCTCGTTCTTCGAGGTGCTGACGGGCATGGCGTACGCGGCCTTCGCGGACGCGCCCGTGGACGCGGCGGTCGTCGAGGTCGGCATGGGCGGTGAGTGGGACGCGACCAACGTCATCGACGCGTCCGTGGCCGTGGTCACCCCCATCGACCTGGACCACACCGACCGGCTCGGCACCACACCCGCCGAGATCGCGCTGGAGAAGGCCGGGATCGTCAAGCAGGGCTCGACGGTCATCCTGGCGCAGCAGCCGGTGGACGCGGCGCAGGTCATGCTGAAGAAGGCCGTCGAGGTCGACGCGACGGTGGCCCGGGAGGGCATGGAGTTCGGCATCGTCTCCCGCGAGGTCGCCGTCGGCGGGCAGATGCTGACCCTGCGCGGGCTCGGCGGGGAGTACGAGGACATCTTCCTCCCGCTGTACGGGGCCCACCAGGCGCACAACGCGGCGGTGGCGCTGGCGGCGGTCGAGGCGTTCTTCGGTGTGGGCGCGGAGCACGCGCGCACGCTGGACACGGAGACGATCCGCAAGGCGTTCGCGGTGGTGACCACGCCCGGACGGCTGGAGGTGGTGCGCCGCAGCCCCACGGTCGTGCTGGACGCCGCCCACAATCCGGCGGGCGCGCGGGCGACGGCGGAGGCGGTCACCGAGGCGTTCGGTTTCTCGCGGCTGATCGGAGTGGTCGGCTCCAGCGAGGACAAGGACGTCAGGGGGCTGCTCGAAGCCTTCGAGCCGATCTTCGCCGAGGTCGTCGTGACCCGGAACTCGACCCATCGCGCGATGGACGCGGACGCGCTGGCCGCGATCGCGGTGGAGGTCTTCGGCGACGAGCGCGTGGTCGTCGAGCCGCGGATGGACGAGGCGCTGGAGGCGGCGGTCACGCTCGCGGAGGAGGAGGCCGAGTTCGCGGGCGCGGGTGTGCTGGTGACCGGCTCGGTGTTCACGGTCGGCGAGGCCCGGCTGCTGCTGGGAAGGGGCTGATATGCGGATGCTCTGCGCGTCGACGCTGATCGGCGAGTTCTTTGTGATCGGTTTCGCCGGACTCGTCGCCATGAAGAACGACGATCTGTCGATGACGACCGTGTGGACGGTCTGCGGCGTCGCGATGCTGCTGTCGGTCCTGCTGAGCGGGATGGTCACCCGGCCCGGCGGGATCCAGCTCGGCTGGGCCCTCCAGATCGGTCTGGTCCTGAGCGGCTTCGTCGTCCCGATGATGTTCGTCCTGGGCGCGTGCTTCGCGGGCCTGTGGTGGGCGTCGGTCCACTACGGGCGCAAGATCGACGAGGTGAAGGCGCGATGGGCCGCCCAGGGCGAGGCGCAGCCCGGGGCCTAGGGCGTTTCTGATGGATCTTGCTGGGGCCGCAGTCCTCCCACCGCCGGGGCCGCCCGTCCCGCCCGTTCCCCCCGGGGCCGCCCGTCCCGCGGGCCGGAGCCCGGTGCGCGGGACGGGCCGGACCGCGTACGGGCGCGGGGCAGGTCTTCCGTACGACCCGGGCTCTGCCGCCCGCCGCCCCGCCCGCTGACCGGTGATCAGGTCCGGCTGCCACCGGCACCCCGCCCCCTGTAACCTCACACATCCGCACCCGAATGCCGCAAGGAGCCGCACACCATGACCCAGCGCACCCTCGTCCTCCTGAAGCCCGACTGTGTCCGCCGGGGGCTCGTCGGCGAGATCATCGGCCGCATCGAGGCCAAGGCGGGCTGGACCCTTTCCGCGCTGGAGCTGCGCCTGCTCGACCGTGGGACGCTGGAGCAGCACTACGCCGAGCACATCGGCAGGGACTTCTACGAGCCGCTGGTCGACTTCATGCTCTCCGGCCCGGTCGTCGCGCTCGTCGTCGAGGGCGAGCGGGCCATCGAGGGCGTACGCCGGCTGGCCGGGCCGACCGACCCGATCGCGGCACAGCCGGGCTCCATCCGTGGCGACTTCGGCACGTCCGTCCGGGAGAACCTGATCCACGCGTCGGACTCCGAGGAGTCCGCCATTCGGGAACTGAAGATCTTTTTCCCGGGTCTTTCCTGACCGGACGTCAGCCATACAGCGCTCATGACCTGGGGCGACCGAAGGAATTCGGTCGCCTTTTGGTATATGCGAGCACTTTTCGGGAACGCATCGCAGCGACACCTCGTCACCTATACAGAGGTGGACCACCGCGCCGTGTCCGTAGAGGCGGCACTACGATGGAAGCCTCCACGCCACAGCATCCACCACCTCGCCATCCTGAAAAGCAGTCAGAGCTCGATTTGGGAAGGCCAGACGCATCCTCATGGGGAACAACATGTCGTTCATCGGCCGTGACATGGCTGTCGACCTCGGGACCGCCAACACGCTGGTGTACGTCAGGGGCCGGGGGATCGTTCTCAACGAGCCGTCCGTCGTCGCCATCAACACCAACACGGGCGGCATTCTCGCGGTCGGCTCAGAGGCGAAGAAGATGATCGGCCGGACGCCCGGGAACATCGTGGCCGTCCGTCCGCTGAAGGACGGCGTCATCGCCGACTTCGAGATCACCGAGCGGATGCTCCGCTACTTCATCCTGAAGATCCACAAGCGCCGGTACCTCGCCCGCCCGCGTGTCGTCGTCTGTGTGCCGTCGGGCATCACGGGCGTCGAGCGCCGCGCGGTCATCGAGGCGTCGACGCAGGCGGGCGCCCGGCAGGTGCACATCATCGAGGAGCCCATGGCCGCGGCCATCGGTTCCGGACTCCCGGTCCATGAAGCCACCGGCAATATGGTCGTCGATATCGGTGGCGGAACCACCGAGGTCGCCGTCATCTCCCTCGGCGGAATCGTCACGGCACAGTCCATCCGCGTCGCGGGTGATGAACTGGACAACGCGATCATTCAGCACATCAAGAAGGAATACTCACTCCTTCTCGGTGAGCGGACCGCCGAAAACATCAAGATCACCATCGGTTCCGCGTACGACATGGACAAGGACGAGCACACCGAGATCCGCGGCCGCGACCTTGTCTCCGGGCTGCCGAAGACCGTGGTGATCTCGGCCGCCGAAGTCCGCAAGGCGATCGAGGAACCGGTCAACTCGATCGTCGACGCCGTGAAGACCACCCTCGACAAGTGCCCGCCCGAGCTGTCGGGCGACGTCATGGACAGAGGCATCGTCCTCACCGGCGGCGGCGCGCTGCTGCGCGGGCTCGACGAGCGGCTGCGCCGCGAGACCGGTATGCCGATCCATATCGCCGAGGACCCGCTGGACTCGGTGGCGCTCGGCTCCGGCAAGTGCGTGGAGGAGTTCGAGGCGCTCCAGCAGGTACTGGACGCCCAGCCCCGGCGCTGAGGCGGAGAAACCGGGCCCGCGGGACGGCCCGCGGGATCCGCTCCGCCGGACGGATCCCGGGGCCGGCGCCCCGGGCGGGTGTGCTGTCCGCGGGAGGGGGGAGGCGATCCGTCTCCGGGCCCGCGCGGTTCGGGGACCCCTGTACGGGTGCCTGCCAACCCGTACAGCCGATCGTTGATATACAGACATCGACATTCCTACGAGGAAGGCACGGCCGCCGCACGTGAGGGACACACGAGAGAGCCGGCTGCTCCTGGTGCTGCTGATCGCCATCGCGTTCGCTTTGATCACGGTGGACATCCGCGGGGGCGAGGACTCACCGGTCGACGGCGCCCGGCAGGCCGCCGCCACCGTCTTCGGACCGATCGAGAACGGCGTCGCGACCGCCGTGGATCCGATCGGCAACGCCATAGGGGCCGTGCGGGACTCCGGCGAGCGCCATGACCGCATGCGCGTCCTGGAGCGGGAGAACGCGGCGCTCAAGGCCCGGCTCGGCAGCGACGACCGCAACCGCAGCCGCGCCCGTGAGCTGGACAAGATGCTGAAGACGGCGGGCGCCGGGCGGTACGGCATCAAGGGCGCGGAGGTCATCGCCATAGGAGCGGCCCAGGGCTTCTCCTGGACCGTGACCATCGACGTGGGCTCGCGCGACGGCATCAGGCGCGACATGACCGTACTCAACGGCGACGGACTCGTCGGACGGGTCACCACCGTCGGTCCGGGCACCGCGACCGTGCTGCTCGCCAACGACCCGGACTTCACCGTCGGCACCCGGATGGAGAAGACCGACGAACTGGGCTTCGCCACGGGCCAGGGCGACCGCCCGCTCTCCGTCCAGCTGCTCAACGGCAAGTCCAAGGTGAAGAAGGGCGACCGGCTCGTCACCTTCGGCTCCCAGGCCGCCAGGCCGTTCGTGCCCGGTGTCCCGATCGGCGAGGTCGTCCGCGTCGACCCCTCCGGCGGCGATCTGACCCGGACCATCTACGTGAGGCCGTACGTCGGCTTCACCAAGCTCGACATCGTCGGCGTGGTCGTCGAGGCGCCCAGGACGGACCCGCGCGACACGGTGCTGCCGCCCAAGCCCGCCCCGCCCAAGCCGACGCCCACGGTGACCGTCACGGTCACCCCCTCTCCCGACGGCGCCGCCGCCCAGGGACAGAGCGAGAGCCGGGACGGCGTCCAGGGCGACGACCCGGGCAGCGCGCCGGGCACCCCGAGCGGCCCGCCGGCCGACAACCGGAGCACCGGCGGCCAGGGCCGGAGCACCACCGGCACCACCGGCCAGAACGACCAGCGGTAGGAGCTGACCGTCATGCGAGTCAACCGGGTGCTTCTCTCCACGGCCCTCGTCGTGGTCGCCCTCGTCGTCCAGGTCTCCGTCCTCGCCCGCCTCCAGCTCCCCGGCGCCGTCCCCGATCTGATGCTGCTCACCGTGCTCGGGCTCGCCATGGTGTACGGGCATCTGGCGGGCGCCTTCATCGGCTTCGGCGCGGGACTGCTCGCCGATCTCGCGCCGCCCGCCGACCACGCCGCCGGGCGGTACGCCCTCGTGCTGTGCGTGATCGGCTATCTCGCGGGTCTGGCCCGCCCGGAGAACGGCCGGCTCAGGTCGGCCGCCGGGCCCATGCTCGTGGTCGTCGGCGCGGCCATCGGCTCCACCCTGCTGTACGCGGGGGTGGGGGCCCTCGTCGGGGACACCGCCGCCCGCCATGTCGGCCTCGGCAGCCTGCTGTTCACGGCCGTCGTCTACGATCTGCTGCTCGCGCCGTTCACCGTGCCGTTCATCATGGCGCTCGCCCGCCGGGCCGAGAACGACCCCCTCGCCGACAGCCGGGACGGCGGCGGCGACGTCGCCTCCGGCTGGCTCGCCTCCGGCACGGGGCTGCGCATCGGCGGCCAGCGCGGCGGACTGCGCGCCAAGGCCGCGCGCGGCAGAGCGGCACGGGCGGGCCGCATCAAGGGCGTCAAGCGACTGTGACCGCGGGAGGGGCACGCACACCATGAGCAACATTCCGGAGACCGGGCGGACCCCCCGGGTCCAGATCCGGCTCGTCGTCATCCAGGTACTGGTCTTCTCGCTGCTCCTCACCCTCGGCGGCCGTCTGTGGTACCTCCAGATCCGCAACGGCCAGGAGTACACCGACGAGGCCAAGAACAACGGCGTCCAGCAGGTCGTCCAGCCCGCCGTCCGCGGTTCCGTCCTCGACGCCCGGGGCATCCCGCTCGCCGACAACGAGACCCGGCTGGTGGTCTCCGCGTCCCGGACCGAGCTGATGAAGATGAAGGACGACGGCAAGGAGGTTCTCACCCGCCTCGCCGGAGTCCTCGGCATGAAGCCGCAGGACGTCATCGGCAAGGTCAGGCTCTGCGACGCCAAGACCCCCCAGCCCTGCTGGAACGGCTCGCCCTACCAGCCGATCCCCGTCACCGACGAGGCCACCACCCAGCAGGCGCTCCAGATCCGTGAGCGCGCCGAGGACTTCCCCGGCATCACCGCCGAGCCCACCGCCGTACGCCGCTACACCGCGCCCGGCAAGGCCAACACCGCCCAGGTCCTCGGCTATCTCTCACCGGTCACCGACGACGAGATCGAGAAGGCCAAGGACTCCGACTCGCCCTACCTCCGCTCCGACCAGGTCGGGCGCTCCGGCATCGAGCGCACGTACGACAAGGCCCTGCGCGGCAAGGCCGGAGTCACCCGCTACGAGGTCGACAACCTCGGCCGGGTCATCGGCGAGGCCGACAGCGACGAGGCCCAGCCCGGCGCCAATCTCGTCACCTCCATCGACGCCCGTGTCCAGGCGGTCGCCGAGTACGAGCTGAACGAGGCGATGAAGGCCGCCCGCAAGGAGTACGACGACAACACGCGGGAGAACTACAAGGCCGACGCGGGCGCCGTCGTCGTCATGGAGAACAAGACCGGGCGAGTCGTCTCGATGGCCTCCCAGCCGACGTACGACCCCAACGCCTGGGTCGGCGGCATCTCCGCCAAGGACTACGCCAAGCTGACCGGAAAGGACTCCAACTATCCGCTGCTGAACCGCGCCATCCAGGGCCAGGCCGCGCCCGGCTCGATCTTCAAGGTCGTCTCGTCGGCCGCCGCGGTCAAGGCCGGATACGAGTTCAACGGCAGCTATCCCTGCCCCTCGTCGCTCTCCTTCGGCGGCCGGGAGTTCAAGAACTTCGAGTCCCAGTCGCACGGCTCCATCAGCCTCGGCCGGGCCCTGGAGGTCTCCTGCGACACCGTCTACTACGGCCTCGCCTACAACGAGTGGCAGAAGGACGGCGGCACCAAGCCCAAGAAGAACGCGAAGGACTGGTTCTACCGGACCGCGCACCAGTTCGGCCTCGGCAAGGAGACCGGCATCGACCTCCCGAACGAGGTCAAGGGCCGGGTCCCCGACCGGGGATGGAAGCAGGACTTCTGGAAGGCCAACAAGGACTCCTGGTGCAAGCAGGGCAAGAAGGGCGGCGACTACGTCGAGCAGATCGCGTACGAGAACTGCCTCGAAGGCAATCTGATGCGCGCGGGTGACTCCGTGAACTACTCCATCGGACAGGGCGACATCCTCGTCACCCCGATCCAGATGGCGACGATCTACGCGGCCATCGCCAACGGCGGCACCCTCTACAACCCCACCATCGGCAAGGCGATCGTCAGCCCCGACGGCAGAAGCGTCCAGGAGATCAAGCCGAAGGCGCACGGCAGGCTCCCCATGGACAACCGGACCAGGAACCAGATAAACGATGCCCTCGCGGGAGTCGTGACCGGTGGTTCGGCCGCCTGGCGGTTCAACGGCTGGCCGCACGACAAGATCCCGATGCACGCCAAGACGGGTACCGCCGAGGTCTTCGGCAAGCAGACGACCTCGTGGTTCGCGACGTACACCGACGACTACACGATCGTGATGACGATCTCCCAGGGCGGTACCGGTTCGGGCGCCTCCGGCCCGGCGGTCCGGAACATCTACGAGGCTATGTACGGGCTCGACGAGAAGGGGCAGCAGGACCTGAAGAAGGCGCTGCTGCCCAAGCCGCAGAAGAGCCTCCCGAAGATCCAGGCCGACGGCACCATCGAGGCGCCGGCGATCCGGCCGTACGAGCCGGAGAAGGACAAGAAGGCCGAGGAGAGCACCCAGCTCACGGACGGCAACCGGCAGGACCAGCCGCAGGACCCGCAACAGGACCAGCAGCAGGACGGAAACCAGCAGCTCGCGGGCACACCCGCGCGGAGGGACTGAGACATGTCCGGCACCCATGGCTTCTCCGTCTCGGGCTACGGTCCCCAGCGCGGCGGCCTGTGGACCCGGCTCTCCGCCCGCGACTCCCTCGTCCGCAGGCTGGACTGGCCGCTGCTGTTCTCCGCCCTCGCGCTCTCCGGCATCGGCGCGCTGCTGGTCTGGTCGGCGACCCGCGGGCGCACCGAGCTGAACCAGGGCGACCCGTACTACTTCCTCCTGCGGCACCTCCTCAACACCGGTATCGGCTTCGCGCTGATGGTCGCCACCGTCTGGCTCGGCCACCGCACCCTGCGCGGCGCGGTCCCGGTGCTGTACGGACTCTCCGTCCTGCTGATCCTGCTGGTGCTCACCCCCGTGGGCGCGACCATCAACGGCGCGCACGCCTGGATCGTGATCGGCGGCGGCTTCTCCCTCCAGCCGTCGGAGTTCGTGAAGATCACGATCATCCTCGGCATGGCGATGATGCTCGCCGCCCGGGTGGACGCCGGTGATCTGGTCCATCCCGACCACCGCACGGTCGCCAAGTCCCTGGGCCTGGCCGCCCTGCCCATGGCGATCGTCATGCTGATGCCGGACCTCGGCTCGGTGATGGTCATGGCGGTGATCGTCCTCGGTGTGCTCCTCGCCTCCGGCGCGTCCAACCGCTGGATCCTCGGGCTCATCGGCAGCGGTGTCGCCGGCGCGGTCCTGGTGACCGCGCTCGGCCTGCTCGACGAGTACCAGATCAACCGCTTCGCCGCCTTCGCCAACCCGGAACTCGACCCGGCGGGCGTCGGCTACAACACCAACCAGGCGCGCATCGCGATCGGCTCGGGCGGGCTGACGGGCATGGGCCTGTTCAAGGGCTCCCAGACCACCGGCCAGTTCGTGCCCGAGCAGCAGACGGACTTCGTCTTCACCGTCGCGGGCGAGGAACTGGGCTTCCTCGGCGCGGGGCTGATCCTGGTGCTGCTCGGCGTGGTCCTGTGGCGGGCCTGCCGGATCGCCCGTGAGACGACCGAGCTGTACGGCACGATCGTGGCGGCCGGGATCATCGCCTGGTTCGCGTTCCAGTCGTTCGAGAACATCGGCATGACCCTCGGCATCATGCCGGTGGCCGGACTGCCGCTGCCGTTCGTCTCGTACGGAGGCTCGTCCATGTTCGCGGTCTGGGTGGCGATCGGCCTCCTCCAGTCGATCCGGGTCCAGCGGCCGATAACGGCGTAGGGGCGAACCGCCCGGAGACCGAAAGCACCTCGTCACCGCCCTGGGTCTGCCGAAGTCGCCCGCCGCGAACTAGATTCAATTCATGGCGGACACGAAGCGCGAGATCGAGCGGAAATACGAAGCCACCCCCGAGACCCGACTGCCGGACCTGACCCGGGTGACCGGAGTCGCGGCCGTCCTCGACCAGGGCGTCATGGAACTCGACGCCGTCTACTACGACACGGCCGACCTGCGGCTCGCCGCGGCCTCCATCACCCTGCGGCGGCGCACCGGCGGCGACGACGCCGGCTGGCACCTCAAACTGCCCGTAGCCCCCGGAGTACGGGACGAGATCGGCGCCGCCCTCACCTCGGAGATCCCGCGCGGCCTCGCCGCCCTGGTCAGGGCCCGGGTCCGGGACGCCCGTCTGGTGCCCGTGATGCGGCTGCGCTCCTCCCGGGAGGTGCACCACCTCGTGAACGAGGGGGACGGGGGCGGCACCCCGCTGGCCGAACTGAGCCGGGATGCGGTCAGCGCCGAGCGCCTCGACGACGGGCGCACGGCCGCGTGGGACGAGATCGAGGTGGAGCTGGCGGACGGCGGCGACCCCGCGTTCCTCGACAAGGTCGACAAGAGGCTCCGCAAGGCGGGGATCCGGCCGTCGCGGTCCCCGTCCAAGCTGGCGAGGGCGCTGGCCGAGACGGGCCTGGAGGTGCCCGCCGCCGAGCCCGCCACCCCGTCGGACGCGGGCGACCACATCGTGGCCTATCTGCGGAAGCAGTCCGCCGCCCTGCTCGCGTACGACCCGGCGGTACGGCGCGATCTGCCCGACGCGGTCCATCAGATGCGGATCGCCACCCGCCGGCTGCGCAGCGCGTTCCGCACCTACCGGAAGATCCTCGACCGGGCCGTCACCGACCCGATCGGCGACGAGCTGAAGTGGCTGGCCGCCGAGCTGGGGGTCGCCCGTGACCAGGAGGTTCTCGCCGAGCGGCTGCGTTCCCGGATCGGCGCGCTGCCCCGGACCCTGCTGCTCGGCCCGGTGCGCGGCCGGCTGCGCGTCTGGAGCGCGGCCCGGGGCTCGGGCGCGCGCCGCCGGGCCGTCACCACCCTCGACAGCCGGCGCTATCTCGCCCTGCTGGACTCCCTGGACGCGCTGCTGGCGGACCCGCCGCTGCTGAAGGCGGCGTCCGGCCCGGCGGCCACGGTCATCGCGGGGGCGGTGCTCAAGGACTACGGGCGGCTGGCCCTGCGGATGACGCACGCTCTGGAACTCCCGCCGGGAGAGAGCCGCGATCTCGCCCTGCACGACGCCCGCAAGGCGGCCAAGCGCACCCGGTATGCCGCCGAGGCGGCGGTTCCCGCGCTGGGAAAGCCAGCGAAGCGCTTCGCGGGGCGCATGAAGGACCTCCAGACCGTCCTCGGCGACCACCAGGACAGCGTGGTGGCCCGGGACGCCCTGCGGAATCTGGCGGTCCAGGCCCATGCGGCGGGGGAGTCGGCCTTCACCTGGGGTCTGCTGTACGCCCGGGAGCAGTCGACGGCCGCCGAACTGGAGCGGGAGACCCCCGGCGTGTGGGCGCGTGCGTCGGCGGAGGAACTGCGGACGGCACTGGGCGGCTGAGGCTCGGGGTACGCTGGATGGTCACTCCTGCCAGCTCACGAAAGCCCTGAGATGTCTGCTGCCGAGTCGGTCTTCCCACAGCTCGAAGCTCTCCTCCCGCATGTGCAGAAGCCGATCCAGTACGTCGGCGGTGAGCTGAACTCCACGGTCAAGGAGTGGGAGGCCACCGACGTCCGCTGGGCGCTGATGTATCCGGACGCGTACGAGGTCGGGCTGCCCAACCAGGGCGTCATGATCCTGTACGAGGTGCTGAACGAGCGCGAGGGTGTGCTCGCCGAGCGGACGTACAGCGTATGGCCCGATCTGGAGGCGCTGATGCGGGAGCACGGCGTACCCCAGTTCACGGTGGACTCCCACCGGCCGGTCGGGGCGTTCGACGTGTTCGGCCTCAGCTTCTCCACGGAGCTGGGCTATACGAACATGCTGACCGCCCTCGACCTGGCGGGCATCCCGCTGGCCGCGAAGGACCGGACGGTGGACCACCCGATCGTTCTCGCGGGCGGTCACGCGGCCTTCAACCCGGAGCCGATCGCGGAGTTCATCGACTGCGCGGTCATCGGCGACGGCGAGCAGGCCGTTCTCGACATGACGGAGATCATCCGCGCGTGGAAGGCCGAGGGGCGCCCCGGCGGCCGGGAGGAGATCCTCTTCCGGCTGGCGAGGACCGGCGGTGTCTACGTGCCCGCCTTCTACGACGTGGAGTATCTGCCGGACGGCCGCATCGGGCGGGTCGTGCCGAACCGTTCGGGCGTCCCGTGGCGGGTGTCCAAGCACACCGTCATGGACCTCGACGAGTGGCCGTACCCGAAGCAGCCGCTCGTCCCGCTCGCCGAGACCGTCCACGAGCGGATGTCCGTCGAGATCTTCCGCGGCTGCACCCGCGGCTGCCGTTTCTGCCAGGCCGGCATGATCACGCGCCCCGTGCGGGAGCGAAGCATCACCGGCATCGGCGAGATGGTCGACAAGGGACTGAAGGCGACGGGCTTCGAGGAGGTCGGCCTCCTGTCGCTGTCCAGCGCGGACCACTCCGAGATCGGTGACATCGCCAAGGGGCTGGCGGACCGGTACGAGGAGGACAAGATCGGTCTGTCCCTCCCCTCCACCCGCGTGGACGCGTTCAATGTCGACCTGGCCAACGAGCTGACCCGCAACGGCCGCCGCTCGGGCCTCACCTTCGCCCCCGAGGGCGGCTCCGAGCGTATGCGCAAGGTCATCAACAAGATGGTCTCGGAGGAGGACCTGATCCGCACGGTCGCCACCGCGTACGGCAACGGCTGGCGGCAGGTGAAGCTGTACTTCATGTGCGGTCTGCCGACCGAGACCGACGAGGACGTGCTCCAGATCGGCGACATGGCGGTCAAGGTCATCGCCAAGGGCCGTGAGGTCTCCGGCTCCAACGACATCCGCTGCACGGTCTCCATCGGCGGCTTCGTCCCCAAGCCGCACACCCCCTTCCAGTGGGCCCCGCAGCTCAGCGCCGAGGAGACGGACGCCCGTCTCGAAAAGCTCCGCGACAAGATCCGCGGTGACAAGAAGTACGGCCGCTCGATCGGCTTCCGCTACCACGACGGCAAGCCCGGCATCGTCGAGGGACTGCTCTCGCGCGGCGACCGCCGTGTCGGCGCGGTCATCCGGGCCGTCTACGAGGACGGCGGCCGCTTCGACGGCTGGCGGGAGCACTTCTCGTACGACCGCTGGATGGAGTGCGCGGGCAAGGCACTGCCGGAGTTCGGTGTGGACGTCGACTGGTACACCACCCGCGAGCGCACCTATGAGGAGGTCCTGCCCTGGGACCACCTCGACTCCGGGCTCGACAAGGACTGGCTCTGGGAGGACTGGCAGGACGCCCTCGACGAGACCGAGGTCGAGGACTGCCGCTGGACGCCGTGCTTCGACTGCGGTGTCTGTCCCGCCATGCAGACGGAGATCCAGGTCGGCCCGACGGGCCGGAAGCTGCTGCCGCTGTCCGTGGTGAAGCAGTAGGCCGAAGCACGGGGGAACGGGGGAGGCGGATGCGGCATCCGTACGGGCGTGCGGTGCGTCTTGTCTGACATGGATGTGCACAAGGCATCACCCCGGGCGGCTCCGGACACCCCCCGGTGGGTGCCCGCCCCGGCGTCCGAGCCCGAGGGATGCCTGGCGGTGGCCGTGCGGGTGCCCGTGCGGATCGTGGTGCTGGTCGTCGTCGTACCCGTGCGGCTGGTCTGGGACCTGCTCGCCCTCACCGGCCGCGCCACCCACCGGGCCCTGCTCAGACCGCTCGGCAACGGGCTGGTCCGGCTGTACGCAAACGCTCTCGCCCCCGCCCTGTCCGCACTGGGCCGGGTCCTCGCCTTCCTCGCGAAGCTGCTCCTCGTCTGGCCCTGGGTGGGTCTGTGGCGCTATGCCGTCGTGCCGGTGTGGACGTACGGGGTCGCCGTCCCGTCGGTGTGGGTCTACCGCTCGCTGCTGACCCCGCTGGGGCACGGCCTGGCCTGGGCCGGTACCCATCTGGTGGCCCGTCCCGGCGGCCGGCTGCTCCGGTCGGTGCTGGTGCCCGCGCTGAGGTGGGCGGGACTGGCGCTGTTCGTCTGGCCCTGGGTGGGTCTGTGGCGCTATGCCGTCGTGCCGGTGTGGACGTACGGGGTCGCCGTCCCGTCGGTGTGGGTCTACCGCTCGCTGCTGACCCCGCTGGGGCACGGGACGCTCTGGGTGCTCCGGCAGCTGATCGTCGGCACCGGCCGGGCCATCGGCTGGATCTGTGTGCATCTGCTGTACACACCCCTCGCCTGGGTCGTCGGACAGCTGCTGGCGCCGCCCCTCGGGTGGCTCTGGCGCCGGGTCCTCAAGCCGGCCGGCGGCGAGATCGGCGCCGCGATCGGTGTCGCCTGGCGGGTCGCCGGATATCTCACCCGTGCCCTTGGCGACGGGCTGCTGTGGCTCTTCCGCACACTCGTGGCCGGACCCGTGCGCTGGTTCTACCAGAACGTCTGCACACCCGTGGGGCACGTGGTGCGCGATGTGATCTGGCAGCCCGCGAAGAGGGCCGCGATCGAGGCGGGTGCGGCCACCCGTTCCGCGTTCCGGTCGGCACGTGACGCGGTGCGTCAGGCCAGGCAGAGCGCATGGCGGGCACTGGGCCGGGAGAAACGCGTGCCGGAACCTGGGGAACCGGTTGTGCCTCCGGCGCGTACTCTGGGTAGTACGACGACTGTCCCCGGCACGGCGGCCGGGCCCGAGATCTCCCTGCACAAGCGGGGGTGAACCGGGCGGGCCCCCACGGGACACCCCCGCATTCCGAGGGCGGTACGCCACCCGCGACCGCCCCGCACCGAGGAGAAGAACCACTGGGCAAGCGACAGCCCGAAGGCCCGCCGCCCGCACCCGCGGTGCAGCGCATCCGCTTGCGCTACACCAAGCGCGGCCGCCTCCGGTTCACCAGCCACCGAGACTTCCAGCGCGCCTTCGAGCGGGCGCTGCGGCGCGCCGAGGTGCCCATGGCGTACTCGGCGGGCTTCACCCCGCACCCGAAGGTGTCGTACGCCAATGCCGCACCCACCGGTACGGGCAGCGAGGCCGAGTATCTGGAGATCGCCCTCACCGAGCACCGCGACCCCGGGACGCTGCGCGAGCTGCTGAACGAGTCGCTGCCGAGCGGGCTCGACATCACCGACGCCGTCGAGGCCCGTACGCCGGGACTCGCCGACCGGCTCACCGTCTCCGTGTGGGAGCTGCGGCTCGACGGAGTCCGTGCCGAGGACGCGGAGAAGGCCGTCGCGGCCTTCCTCGCGGCCGGGACGGTCGATGTGCAGCGCAGGACGAAGAACGGGATGCGGACCTTCGACGCGAGGGGCGCCGTGGCGGAGCTGCGGGCACTTCGTCCACAGCCTGATAGGCCCCTGGACCAGCCCTGTGCGATACTGCGCCTGGTAGTACGGCACGTAACGCCTGCCGTGCGACCCGACGACGTCCTGTCCGGTCTCCGCGCTGTGGCCGACCTGGCGCCGCCGGTCCCCGCAGCGGTGACCAGGCTGGCGCAGGGGCTCTTCGACGAGGAGTCCGGCACGGTGACCGACCCGCTCGCGCTCGACCGCGAGGCAGTTCCGGCCGCTCCCACCACGGCCGCCGGGACGGCCTCCCCCTAGCTCCGCCGGGGGGAACACCGCGACGGCGACCGATGGTCGCGCCGCACACAGGCAGTCGTCGCCAGCGCAGCCCTTGTACTCGGAAGCCACCTGGGTCGGGCCGCGACAACACCAGAAGACTTTCGCCAGGCCGTGCGTACATCGCGTACGGAACCGGCGAGCCAGACATCATCAGCTCCCGTGCGGCGCCCGCGCCCCGGACGGCGGCACCGCGCGACGCGCGGGCCGTGACCGGACCGGAAAGAGGCGCGGCGCCCGGGAGCGTGACGGGAGAACCGCCCGCATGCACCAGCCGAACGAACCCGGCACCGCCGGTGACCACCACAACGAAGACCGCATGACCCCCAGCGACACGCTGCCGCCGCGCCGACGCCGGCGCGCCGCCTCGCGGCCCGCGGGGCCGCCGGTCGCCGCCGGTGGCGAGGAGGTCGTCGAGACCGCCTCCGCCCCGGCTCCCGCCGCCGAGGCGGTGGAGCCCGCCGAGGAGACCCCCGCGCCGCGCACCCGCCGCCGGGCGACCCGCAAGGCCACCGCGCCAGCGGGAGCGCCGCAGGCCGACGAGGCCGTGGAGCACGCCGCCGAGGCGGTTGCCGAGGAGGAGGCGCCCACCGAGGAGGCGCCCACCGAGGAGGCGCCCGCGCCGCGCACCCGTCGCCGGGCCACGCGCAAGACCGCCGCGCCCGAGCCGGTCGCCGAGACCGTGCCCGGCGAAGGTGCGGACGAGGCTGCTGAGGCCGAGGAGGCGCCCGCGCCGCGCACCCGCCGCCGGGCGACCCGCAAGGCCACCGCGCCCGCAGGAGCGCCGCAGGCCGACGAGGCTGCCGAGGTCGCCGCTGAGGCGGTTGCCGAGGAGGAGGCGTCCGCGCCGCGCAAGCGCCGCCGTGCCACCCGCAAGACCGCCGCGCCCGAGCCGGTCGCCGAGACCGCGCCCGCTCAGGACACCGAAGAGACAGCCGAGACGGGCGAGAGCCTGCCCGTGGGCTCCGTGACCCAGACGGCCTCCCCCGAGGACGAGGTCGCCGCCGCCGAGAAGGCCGCGACCCGGGGCCGTAAGCGCCGGGGAGCCACCCCGCCCGAGTTCACCGCCCAGCAGACGGAGCCCACCGGGAAGCCGGCCCGTGCCGCGCGGCCCGCGGTCGCGCTCTTCCAGGCCCCCGTCTTCGCCGAGCCCATGTTCCAGACTCCGGAGACGGCCGCCGCCGCTGCCGCCGCCGCGGCGGACATCGAGGACGAGGAGCCCGTCGAGGACGAGACCGCCGTGGCCGAGGCCGAGGCGGCTCCCGAGCCCGAGCCGGCCGGCCGCCGTCGCCGTCGCCGCCGGGGCGAGCCCGCCGAGCAGCCCGCGGCCCCGGCCGCCGAGGAGAGCGAGCAGGCCGCGGAGGAGACCCCCGACGAGGGCGAGGAGCACGACGAGTCCGACGACCGTCCCTCGCGCCGCCGTCGCCGTGGCGGCCGCCGCCGTCGCCGCGGTGAGTCCGGCGACACCGACGAGATCTCGGAGGAGCAGCACCCCGAGGACACCGCGGCGGCCGCCCCCGACGAGTCGGCGGACGAGGGCGAGGAGCAGGAGGAGGACGAAGGAGCCGAGTCCGAGGCGCCCGCCGCCGGTTCCTCCAGCAGCCGCCGCCGTCGCCGCCGCCGTCGCCGCAGCGGTGAGTCCGGGGCCGACGACGAGTCGGACACGGGCGACCCGGAGCGCACGGTCGTGAAGGTCCGCGAGCCGCGGGCCGCGCGCACCAGGAGCGAGGAGACCTCGGACTTCCAGGACGCGGTGCAGTCCATCAAGGGCTCCACCCGGCTGGAGGCCAAGAAGCAGCGCCGCCGCGAGGGCCGTGAGCAGGGCCGCCGCCGTGTGCCGATCATCACCGAGGCCGAGTTCCTGGCCCGCCGCGAGGCCGTCGAGCGGGTGATGGTCGTCCGCCAGAGCGGCGAGCGCACCCAGATCGGCGTGCTGGAGGACAACGTCCTCGTCGAGCACTATGTCAACAAGGAGCAGTCGACGTCGTACGTCGGCAACGTCTACCTGGGCAAGGTGCAGAACGTCCTGCCGTCGATGGAGGCCGCGTTCGTCGACATCGGCAAGGGCCGCAACGCGGTCCTGTACGCCGGTGAGGTCAACTTCGAGGCGCTCGGCATGTCGGGCGGCCCCCGCCGTATCGAGGTCGCGCTCAAGTCCGGCCAGTCGGTGCTCGTCCAGGTCACCAAGGACCCGATCGGCCACAAGGGAGCGCGGCTGACCAGTCAGGTGTCCCTGCCCGGCCGCTATCTGGTGTACGTGCCCGAGGGCTCGATGACCGGCATCAGCCGCAAGCTGCCCGACACCGAGCGCGCCCGGCTGAAGACCATCCTCAAGAAGATCGTCCCCGAGGACGCGGGCGTCATCGTGCGCACCGCCGCCGAGGGCGCCAGCGAGGACGAGCTGCGCCGCGATGTCGAGCGGCTCCAGTCGCAGTGGGAGGACATCAGGAAGAAGGCGAAGAACGGCAACGCGCCGTCGCTGCTCTACGGCGAGCCGGACATGACCGTCCGGGTCGTCCGCGACATCTTCAACGAGGACTTCTCGAAGGTCATCGTCAGCGGTGACCAGGCGTGGGAGACCGTCCACGGCTATGTCGCGCACGTCGCGCCGGATCTGGTGGACCGTCTGCAGCGGTGGACGAGCGAGGTCGACGTCTTCGCGACCTACCGCATCGACGAGCAGCTGATGAAGGCGCTGGACCGCAAGGTCTGGCTGCCGTCCGGTGGTTCGCTGGTGATCGACAAGACCGAGGCCATGGTCGTGATCGACGTCAACACCGGCAAGTTCACCGGCCAGGGCGGCAATCTGGAGGAGACCGTCACCAGGAACAACCTGGAGGCGGCCGAGGAGATCGTGCGCCAGCTGCGGCTGCGCGACCTCGGCGGCATCGTCGTCGTCGACTTCATCGACATGGTGCTGGAGTCCAACCGCGATCTGGTGATGCGGCGCCTCCTGGAGTGCCTGGGACGCGACCGTACGAAGCACCAGGTCGCCGAGGTCACCTCGCTGGGCCTGGTCCAGATGACCCGTAAGCGGGTGGGCCAGGGGCTGCTGGAGTCCTTCTCCGAGACCTGTGTCCACTGCAACGGCCGCGGTGTGATCGTGCACATGGAGCAGCCGGCGTCGGTCGGCGGCGGTGGCGGCGGCAAGCGCGCGAAGAAGCGCGGCCGCGGCGGGGCCGAGCAGGTGCCCGAGCACGAGCACGAGGCCGCTCGCGAGACCGAGGCAGAGGTCGCCGCCGAGGTGGCCGAGCCCGCCGCGCTCGCCGAGCCCGCGTTCGTACCGGACGAGGAGCTGTACAGCAGCGCGGCCGAGGCGGAGGCCGCCGCCCAGCGCGGCCGTGGCCGTCGCCGGGCCACCCGCAGGGTGTCCGCGCCGAGCGGTTCGCCGAGGGCCGCGGAGACGAAGGCGGCCGAGGCGGAGATCGTGACCGAACCGGCTCCCGCCGCGCCGGTCGCGGAGGAGCCGGAGCCGGCCGAGGCCGTGACGGCTGCCGAGGCCGCTCCGGAGCCCGCCACCGCCGGCCGTACGCGCCGCCGGGCGACCCGCAAGGCGACAGCGCCCGCCGGCTCGCCGAAGGCGTCCGAGCCCGAGGTGGTCGTCGAGACCCGAGCCGAGGCACCGGCGCCCGAGCCGGAGGCCCCCCGGGCCGAGGCGGCACCGCAGGAGGAGACGGCGCCGGCCCCGCCGCGCGCCCGCCGCCGGGTGACCCGCAAGGTCACCGCCCCGGCCGGTTCGCCCACGGGTGCAGAGGAGGCCGCGGTCGTCGTGGTCGACACGCCCGAGCCCGAGGCCGCCCCGGAAGGCGCGGCCGAGGCGGCGGAGCCCGAGGCGGCCCCGGCCAAGAAGGCGGCCCGCAAGACCGCCAAGAAGGCCACCGCGAAGAAGGCCGCCACCAAGAAGACGGCGGCCAAGAAGAGCGCGGCGAAGAAGACCACCGCGAAGAAGGCCGCCAAGAAGACCACCGTGGCCGCCGAGCAGCAGGCGCCCCCTTCGGTGACGGCGGTCACGGAAATCTGATCCGTGGTCAAGCCGGAAGCCGAACATTCGATGAGTGATCGGTGAATGCACCGTGTCCCATCCCACAGAACAGGGATGGGACACGGTGTTTGTCGCCGAATTGATGCGGTGCTTCCCTTAACGGCCCCGAAAAGGGCTGGGAAATCCCTGATAATGTTACGGCGGTCGCTGCCGGGTGAGGATCCCGTCCCGGACACTACGGTGGGTGACCGGGCCCGGTTCGGAATCCGAACCGGTCCACGATCCTCGGTAGGGCGTCGGCTAGCGCCGGATGGGGTGTGTGCGGCCTCGTGAGACGCCCGCTCCTCCCCAGACCTCCTGCCACAGACAGCTCTTTGGTGTTCTAGGAGGACCTCCATGACGAGCAGCAACAAGCAGCCCATCCCCGCTGCCCGCCCGGTTATCGGTGAAGAGGAGATCGAGGCCGCGGTGCGTGTCCTGCGCAGTGGCCGGGTTGTGCAGGGCCCCGAAGTCGCGGCATTCGAGGAGGGCTTCTCGGAGCTGGTCGACGGGCGTCACTGTGTCGCTGTGAACTCGGGCACCTCCGCCCTGCACCTGCTGCTTCTGGCTCTCGGCATCGGCCCGGGCGACGAGGTAATCGTTCCTTCCTTCTCCTTCGCCGCGACCGCGAACGTGGTCCGGCTCGTCGGCGCCGACGCCGTCTTCGCCGACATCGAGGCGGACACCTACTGCCTGGACCCGGCCGCCGTCGAGGCCGCCATCACCCCGCGCACCGCGGCGATCATGCCGGTGCACCTGTACGGCCACCCGGCCGCGATGGACAAGATCATGGCCATCGCCGCCCGGCACAAGCTGGCAGTCGTCGAGGACGCCTGCCAGGCGCACGCGGCGGCGCTGAACGGCACCCCGGTCGGCGCGTTCGGCGCGGGCGGCACCTTCAGCTTCTACCCGACCAAGAACATGCACTCGCTCGAAGGCGGCATGATCTCCACCGGGGACGCCGAGATCGCCCGTACGCTGCGGCTGCTGCGCAACCAGGGCATGGAGCAGCGGTACGCCAACGAGATCATCGGCTGCAACATGCGGCTGACCGACGTGGCCGCCGCCGTGGGCCGCGTCCAGCTCGGGAAGCTGAACGGCTGGACCGAGCAGCGCATCGCCAACGCGGCGTACCTCACCGAGCACATCACCGCGCCGGGCGTGAGCACGCCGACCGTCGCCGAGGGCGCGCGCCACATCTACCACCAGTACACGATCCGGGTGCGCGGCGGGGAGGCCGCCCGTGACGCCACGATGGCGAAGCTCACCGAGGCGGGCGTCGGCAACGCGGTCTACTACCCCACCCCGATCCACCGGCTGAAGCCGTTCTGGGAGCCCGACCAGAAGGCCGGGCGCACCTGGGACCTGCCCGAGACCGAGCGGGCCGCCGCCGAGGTCGTCTCGCTGCCGGTGCACCCCTCGCTGTCCGCGGAAGACCTCGATCGCATCGCCGCCGCCGTGAACGACCTTGGAGAGAATCTGTGACCACCGCCCAGGCCCCCCAGGGAGCCCAGGGACTGAGGGCCGGCCTGATCGGCCTCGGCTCGATGGGCCGCCACCACGCGCGTGTACTCGCCGGCCTGGACGGCGTCCAGTTCACCGGTGTCGTCGACCCGATGGGCGACAAGAACGGCTGGGCGCAGGGCGTGCCCGTGCTGTCGGAGGTCGACGAGCTGATCGCCCACGGCATCGACTACGCCGTGGTCGCCTGCCCCACCGCCCTGCACGAGGAAGTCGGCCTGAAGCTGGCCGCGGCCGGTGTCGGCGCCCTCATCGAGAAGCCCGTCGCGGACACCGTGGAGGGCGCGCGCAGGCTCGTCCAGGAGTTCGAGTCGCGCGGGCTGGTGGCCGGGGTCGGCCACATCGAGCGCTGCAACCCGGCGCTGCGCTCCCTGCGCCAGCGGCTCGAAGCCGGTGAACTGGGAGACGTCTACCAGGTCGTGACCCGCCGTCAGGGCCCCTTCCCGCACCGCATCGCCGATGTCGGCGTGGTCAAGGACCTCGCCACCCACGACATCGACCTCACCGGGTGGGTGACCGGCCAGACGTACACCTCGATCTCCGCGCGCACGGTCTCCAAGTCGGGACGCCCGCACGAGGACATGGTCTCCGCGGTCGGCCAGCTGTCCGACGGCACGATGGTCAACCACCTGGTGAACTGGCTGTCCCCGCTCAAGGAGCGCTTCACCTCGGTCACCGGTGAGAAGGGCTGCTTCATCGCCGACACCCTCACCGCCGACCTCACCTTCTACTCGAACGCCGCGCAGGCCACCGAGTGGGAGGCGCTGCAGGCGTTCCGCGGTGTCGCCGAGGGCGACATGATCCGGTACGCCATCCCGAAGCGCGAGCCGCTGCTCGTCGAGCACGAGCTGTTCCGTGACGCGGTGCT
This sequence comes from Streptomyces sp. NPDC004609, assembly GCF_042873655.1. Lineage (NCBI taxonomy): Bacteria > Bacillati > Actinomycetota > Actinomycetes > Kitasatosporales > Streptomycetaceae > Streptomyces > Streptomyces sp. NPDC004609. The sequence continues at coordinate 81,799 of NZ_JBIALS010000001.1, forward strand.
CGGCAAGAGCGACGACATCTGCACCCTGCGCCAGGGTCTGCGTACGGTCGAGGTCGCGGCCGCCGTCCTGGAGTCCGCGTCGGTCGGCAGCACCGTCAGCCTCGTGGACCGGGAGCGTCAGGGACATGACGGCTGACGGGCGCGGCGCGCCCGTCGCACCCCACAACGTCGACACCCGAGTGAGGCAGGGAGCGGGGGATGGGCAGAACCTCTGACGTCCGGGTGCCGGACGTCAGTGTCGTCATCGCCGTCTACAACACGATGCCGTATCTCACGGACTGTCTGAACTCCCTGGTGAAACAGTCCATAGGTCTGGGCCGCCTGGAGATCGTGGCAGTGGACGACGGCTCGACCGACGACAGCGCACGTGAACTCGACCGCTTCGCGGCGAAGTACCCGAACTCGGTCAAGGTCGTCCACCAGGCCAACTCCGGAGGCCCCGCGGCCCCCAGCAACCGAGGTCTGGAGATCGCCTCGGGGCGCTATGTGTACTTCATGGGCTCCGACGACTACCTCGGCAAAGAGGCCCTGGAGCGCATGGTCGCGTACGGCGACAAGCACGGCTCGGACGTCGTCGTCGGCAAGATGGTCGGCACCAACGGCCGCTATGTGCACCAGGCGCTGTACAAGAAGAGCGACCCGGACGTCAGTCTCTACGACTCGGCGCTGCCCTTCACGCTGGCCAACACCAAACTGTTCCGGCGGGAGCCGGTCGAGGCGCACAAGCTGCGCTTCCCCGAGGACATGCCGGTCGGTTCCGACCAGCCGTTCACCATCGAGGCGCTGGTGAGGGCGGAGAAGATCTCCGTACTCGCCGACTACGTCTGCTACTACGCGGTCAAGCGTGGTGACGCCTCCAACATCACCTATCGCGCCAGCCATCTCGCGCGGCTGCGCTGCACGGCCGACATCATGCGGCACGCCGCCGCGCTGATCGAGGCCGGGCCCCGGCGGGACGCCGTCTTCAAGCGGCATTTCACCTGGGAGCTGGCCAAGCTGGTCCAGGACGACTTCCCGGCTCTGGAGCCCGAGACCCAGCGGGACGTCTGCGCCGGGATCGCCGCGCTCGCCGATCTGTACTTCACGGACGCGCTCCGGGACTCCATGGACGTCAAGCGGCGGGTCCGTATCGGTCTCGCCCAGCGGGGCGCGCTCGACGAGCTGGTGGACGCGATCAGCGGCGGTCCGGTGACCTTCCTCATCGAGGACGGTCGGGTGTACGCCCGGTATCCGGGCTTCCGCGACCGCCGGCTCGGCCTGCCCGACCGCCTCTTCGAGGTCATCGGCGACGAGGGCCTGCCCGCGCTGCTGGCCGAGGGTACCGGGCTGCTGGACGCGGCCTGGGAGCAGACCGGTGAGCGGGGCGGGAACATGGCCGTCTCGCTCACCGCCCGGGTCCCGGTCGTCGGCGATCCGGGTGCCCTCTCGCTGCGGCTGGCACCCGACGCGATGCCCAGGAGCGCCGACAAGCCCGGCGGCCGGAGGCTGCCGGAGGGCGCCGCGCTTCCCGCGTCCGGAGACGGGCCGACCCGCGAGATGAGCGACGACGGCGCCGGTACGGTACTGGGGGCGACGTTCCCGCTGCCGCCGCGGCGCGCCTCCCTGGGGGCCCGTGTCTATGTGGACATGGTGGGCGCTACCTATGAGATTCCCGTGAAGACGAAGGACCGGCCGCTGCCTCTGGCCAGGCGCTGGCGCGAGAGGATCCCGTACCGGGTCTCCGCCGCCGGTGACCGCAGGGGCAGGCTGGTGATCGGTACGGCTCCGCTCTGGGAGCCGTCGCCCGGCGTGGGCAAGCGACTGCGCCACGTGCTGTCCCGTGTGAAGAGGAAACTGACCCGATGAATATCTGTGTAGTCGCACTCGGCAAGATCGGCCTCCCGCTCGCCGTGCAGTTCGCCGCCAAGGGCCACAAGGTCATCGGCGCGGACGTCAACGAGAAGGTCGTCGAGCTGGTCAACGCCGGCACCGAGCCGTTCCCCGGCGAGCACGACCTCGACGTCAAGCTCAAGCAGACGGTCGACGCGGGCCTGCTGTCCGCGACCACCGACACCGCCGCCGCCGTCGCGCGGTCCGAGGCCGTCGTGGTCGTCGTCCCGCTGTTCGTGGACGCCGAGGGCACCCCCGACTTCGGCTGGATGGACTCGGCCACCCGGGCGATCGCCAAGGGCCTCAAGCCCGGCACCCTGGTCTCGTACGAGACGACCCTGCCGGTCGGCACCACCCGCAACCGCTGGGCGCCGATGCTGGAGGAGGGCTCCGGCCTGACCGCCGGCAAGGACTTCCACCTGGTCTTCTCCCCCGAGCGGGTGCTCACCGGCCGGGTCTTCGCCGATCTGCGCCGCTACCCGAAGCTCGTCGGCGGTATCGACGAGGCGTCCGCGAAGCACGGCGTCGAGTTCTACGAGCAGGTGCTGGACTTCGACGAGCGCGAGGACCTGGCGCAGCCGAACGGCGTGTGGGACCTGGGCACCGCCGAGGCGTCCGAGCTGGCGAAGCTCGCCGAGACCACCTACCGCGATGTCAACATCGGCCTGGCGAACCAGTTCGCGCGCTTCGCCGACAAGAACGGCATCGACGTCAAGAAGGTCATCGAGGCCTGCAACTCGCAGCCGTACAGCCACATCCACCAGCCCGGTATCGCCGTCGGCGGCCACTGCATCCCGATCTACCCGCGGATGTACCTGTGGAACGACCCGGAGGCGACCGTCGTGCGCTCGGCCCGTGAGGCCAACGCCGCCATGCCGGAGTACGCCGTCGATCTGCTGGCCGCCGCCTACGGCGAGCTGAAGGACGTGAACGTCCTGGTGCTGGGCGCCGCCTACCGCGGTGGCGTCAAGGAGACCGCGTTCTCGGGTGTCTTCGGGACCGTCGAGGCCCTGAAGGCGCGCGGCGCGGTGCCGTACGTCTCCGACCCGATGTACACGGCCGAGGAGCTGGCCGCGCACGGCCTCACCCCCCACCAGGGGGAGAAGGTCACCGCCGCGGTCCTCCAGGCCGACCACGCCGAGTACCGTGAGCTGGCCTCCTCCGACCTGCCGGACGTCACCGTGCTGGTCGACGGCCGCCGCACCACCGACCCGGCGCGCTGGAGCGGCGTCCGCCGCGTCGTCATCGGCGGCTGAGCGGACCGGACGGCCCGCACGGCCCGGACCCGCGGGAGGCGGTCACCCCCACCGGGGTGACCGCCTCTGCGGGTGTCCGGCCGCTGCTCCGGCCCCGTTCCGCGCGTTACGTCAGGAACTCGGCCAGCACCGAGGCCGTCTTCGTGCCGTCGTGGAACTCTCGGGCGAACGCGGCCGAGCGTATGCCCAGTTCCGCCGTGGCCGTACGGTCGTCGAGCAGGGACTCCAGCGTCGCGCGGAGGGTCTTCGGGGTGGCGTTCACGATGGGCAGCTCCGGGGCGTACCGCTCGCGGACGCTGTCCGTCAGATAGGCGACGACCGGTTTGCCCGCCGCCATGCCCTCGCAGGCGAAGGTGCCGTAACTGCCGATCGCGAACTGGTCGACGACGATGTCGCAGTCACGCACCATCTCCCGCATCCCGGCCCACTCGACCCCCTCGGCGAGCCGGAACTCGATGACCCGGCGCTCGTGCAGTTCATGCAGCACCGGCAGGACCCGGTCGGTGCCCTTGGTCCAGCGGGTGGAGGGGGCGTGCAGCACGACGGGCCTGGCGCGCTCCATGACGGGCCGGTCGCAGGCGAAGGCGTCCACGTTGACGACCAGGGGGGCCCAGGTCGCGGTGGGGAGGTCGTCCAGGAGATCGGGCGTGGTGACGAAGGCGGGCAGCCCGGTGCGTTCGACGAGGGAGCGGTTGCGTTCGGCGACCGCGGTCAGCCGCTCCGCGAGTCCCTCGGGCGCGTCGTGGAAGTGCGAGTTCGGGTGCCGCTCCCGGTGCCGGCCGGGGTGGCGTACCTCGCTGCCGTGGGCGAGCAGCGCGACCTTGAGCCCCGGGCGCAGCAGGGCGGGCAGATCGCCTTCGATGTGATTGCCGTTGAAGCGGCCCAGCAACGGGTGGAACGCGTCGGCGAGGACATGGGTCGAGTGGGCGAAGACCCGCTCGATCTGCTCCAGCTGGACCGTGAGGCGGCCGAGCCGGGAGGAGTCGAGACGGACGTCCGCGGGGTACCTGAAGCCGCCGGCCGCGGCGGCCGCCGTGATCACCTGCGCCGAGACGTCGGGGCGGGAGCGGCAGATCGCGTGGGCGAAGGAGGAGAGCTGGCCCGCGTAGTTGGCGGGGCCGAGGGTGAGCCGGACGGGGGTGTCAGGGCTGAGGGGCGTCCAGATGGGGACGGGCCGCCGGGGTGCCTCCGGGGCGACGGCGATCGGTTCGAGGGCGGGGTGTCCGGCCAGCTCCGCGAAGCGGTCCAGCAGGGGGGCGACGTTCTCCTCCCAGGTCCGGGCGGACGGCCGTCCGGCGGCGATGCCCTCGACGACGGCCTTGGCGAGGTCGCGCGGCTGGTCGCCCGCGCGGATCAGACGCAGTCCGGCCAGTCCGTAGCGCGCGGCCAGCAGGTCGCGTTCCGGCAGGCCGGGCAGTCCCGGGTCGGGGCCCACGACCGCGATGTCGGCGGAGGCGAGATAGGCGGCCGCCTGTCCGGGTCCGTCCCCGGGCGGCGCCGGCAGATGCACCCGGTCCCTTAACCCGGCCTCGTCGGCGAGGCGCAGCAGTTCCTTCACCGGGGCGGCGCCGCGGTCGCCCAGAACGGCGAGATGGTGGTCGTTCAGTTCGGCGAGCGCGCCGACGACCGCGACGGGCGACGGTGCCAGCGGATGGTCGGCGGGCCACACCCACAGGGGTCCCGCGCCGTGCAGCCCGCACAGATCGCGTACGGCCGGCTGCGGATGCCCGCCCGTGGCCGCGGCGGAGGCCCAGGGCGCTTCCGGTACGACCAGGACACGGTCCGGCGGGACCACCCCTTCGGCGAGAGCGGGCAGCGCGGCGGTGACGGCGTCCGCCTTCCCGGCGAACTCCCGTACCAGCGCGTCCAGCACGTCCGCGTCCGGGGCGGCGGGATCCCGGTCGGCCCACACGGCCTCGTACGCCCAGCGGGTGGAGAGGCCGAGCGTCCTGAGCCGGGTGGCGCTGATGGAGGCGGTGGCCAGCAGGCCCGCGCCCACGACGAGGACGACGGCGGGCCGCAGCTTCTCCAGTACGGGGCCCAGGGCGACGTCCCGGTCGAGCAGGGCGGGCCAGCGGGTGGCCCAGTCGCCGCGGGCGGGCTTGCGGTCGCGCCGTTCCTCCCAGCGGAACACATCGCAGCGGACCCGGTGCGCGGTACGCCGCAGCCGCATCCACGCCTTGAGCGTCGTCCGGGCGGGGCCGGCGGTCTCCGCGGCCCGCGCGCTGGTGACCCGTACCCATGCCTGGTGTGCGGCGCGTGTCCGGTCGTACGCCTCCCGGTCGGGAAGTCCCAGCTGTGTCAGCCGCCGCAGCCGGTGCCCCGGCCCGGTGCGGGCCGCCCGGTCGCGCAGCGCCGTGCCGACGGGCACCCGGACGACGGAGACGGATCCGAGGGAGCCGCGCTCCGTCCGCGATCCGTCACCGGGGCAGAGCACGGTGACGTCCCAGCCCGCCCGTGCCGCGGCGAGCGCGGTGCGGCCTGTTCGGTCACCGGGAGCGATATCGCCGTCGGTCGTCAGGATGACCAGACGGGCAGGCGTTGCGGACGGGGGCATCGAGGCCTCTCCTGCCGGGGAGCGGTAGTGGTTGGGGACGGCCCGCAGGCTTCGACACCCTCCCGCGAACCCGCGCGGCGTGGAGGCCGGGACCAGGCGGGGCAACAAGTCATATTAGCGTTCCGGGGGTGGGGGCCGGGAGTGTTGTTCCGAGGCATGTATCGGGAACTCACGGTAGACCCGGACATATCCGTCCGCCCCACGAGTGTCGGGTGATCCCTCGAAGGGGGTAGCGCCCGGGAGAAGGCGGTTTTTCATACGATGCGGCGGGTGCGGTGGGCGTTCCGGTGGATGCGCCGCGGCGGCCCCCGCGGGTCCCGGGGGAGCCGGGCGCGGGACCCCGGAGGGCGGGGTCTGCCCGGTCCGTGTCACGGGTGTCGTGGTGCGGTGTCCTGATCCCGGGGCCGGGTCCCGGGTCCCGGAGCCGGCCGGGCGCGCTCGGTGTCACGGGTGGGGGGCCGGTGCGCGACCGGAAGGACCGGATGTCCGGCATGAGCCGGGGAGCCGTGCCGGACGCCGTCCGCGGCGGGCACTCGGGAGTGGGCAGCGCGGAACGCGGTGTCCGGTGCGTCCGGGTATGTGGCGGGCGTCCGGGCGCGGGCGCCACGGTCCGGACGGCCGGGCGCGGGGCGCGGGCGGGTCCGGGACGGCCTCCGGGCCCGTGTCGCCGCGCGCTCCCGGCGCCGGAGAGGACCGCCGCCGCGCCCCCGGCGCCTGTGGCCCGCCCTCGCGGGTGCCCCCGCGTCCCGCCCCGGTCCGCCAAGGTCCGGTGGACGCGGGGGCCCGGGGCGGGGCTACCGCCGCTCCGGAGCGCCCAGCAGGAGGTGGTCGAACTTCTCGGCCACCACCGGCCAGTCCCAGGTGGCGATGGCGTGCTCGGACGCCATCCGCGCCTGCTTGCGCCAGACCTCCTCGGAGCCGGTCAGCGCCAGGATCCGGTCGGCGGCCTCACGCGGGGAGGCGACCACCCAGTCCTGGGGGAAGAGGGTCCGCGCTCCCGTGGCACCGCGGGCGAAGAACGGCCAGTCCCGGCCCACCGGCACCGCGCCGCTCGCCGCGCCCTCCACGAAGCCGCAATGGAAGCTCTCCCGGACCGACGAGCTCAGGATCACCCCGACGCCGGTCAGCGCGGCCGGAACGTCGTCGAGCTGCCCGAGTCGGCGGACCGCCCCCGCGTCCTCCAGTCCGGCGAGGTCCTTCTCGTACTCCCGCGCATACGCCTTGGACGCCGCGCTCAGCCGGGCGTCGACGTCCGAGCCGATCAGGAACAGCCGGTAGCGCTCGTCCGACTCCCGCAGCAACCGCAGCACGTCGATCGCCCAGCGCGGGTCCTTCGCCACGGCCGAGATACCGATCAGGGCCAGCGTGAACCGCGCCTCGGCGTCCTTGGGCAGGTCGTAGGAGGCCAGGTCCATCGCGTTCGGGATGACGTGCAGCGCCGGCGCGTGCGCCTCCCGCAGCTGCGGGACCGCCGTCACCGTCAGATCCCGCAGATGCGCGCCCACGAAGATCAGGTCGTCGACCCGCGAGAGGTCCGTGAGATACGGCCAGGCGCTGAAGGTCTCATAGCTGTGCAGCCGTACGACGATCCGGGTGGTGCCCGGGTCCACGGCCGTGAACAGGGCGGCGGGAACGGTCATCCAGTCGACGAACACCGTGTCCGCCCAGTCCAGATGGGGCCGCAGATGCCGCTCCAGCAGCTCGCCGACCTCCGGCGCGCCGCCGAGCCGGAACTCCGCCACCCGGTCCGCGGAGACCTTGGCGAGCGCGGGGTCGTCCGCCACGTCGAGCGTACGGACCTCGACGTCCGGGTGGTTCTCGTAGCGGTCGCGGATCTCGCCGAGGAAGTGGTCGTTGCGGCGGACCGCGAACAGCAGCCGCAGCGGCCGTCCCACGGGCGGGGCGGCGGCGGGGGCCGCCCGCCCGCCGGGCCGGGACAGCGCGGTGACCGCGGAGCTGTGCCACAGGGGTGACGGAAAGCTCTCGGGGGCGTCGGCGAGCGGTGACTCCGTGCGGTCGAAGTGCAGGACCCGGTGGAAGACCAGGCCCATCGCCCGCATCACCGACGCGGCGGCGGGCTTGTTCTTCCCCGCCGCCAACAGGGTGTCGGCACACGCGAGTTCGGCCTTCACCGCGTCGGCGAGCCCCTTCGGCACCTGTCCGCGGGCCAGATCGAGCCGGGCCGCGTCGCCCAGCAGCTGGGCGCGGTGGCGCGGGTCGCGGGTGCGCCGCGCGGCCGAGGTGAGGGCGAGCACCGCGCCTCCGGGGCGGTTCGCCTTGCGCATGCCCTCGCCGACCCGGCGCGCGAGCTTGAAGCGCACGCCCTCGGGCAGCCCGGGAGCGGTCACGGCGGCCCGCCACAGCCGGGCGCCGGGGCCCGTGCGCAGCACCCTCGGGCCGATCGCGCCCCGCGCGACCGCCTTGGGGGCGCGCAGGGCCCGGCGGCGGGCGCCGCGCGCGACGGCGCCCGCCCGGGGCAGCGAGGCGACGAAGTCGGCGCGCAGATAGTGCCCGGCGCGGGAGCTGCGGTCGGCGACGGCACGGGAGGCCGCGGCGACCCCGTAACAGGCGTGGGCGGCGCGGTTGATCCGCGCCAGCCGCCAGACCGTGTAGACGGCCTGGATGTCCAGGGCCACGATCACCTTCGCCCTGCGGGCGACGGCGAGCAGGGCGGTGTCCCGCTGGGCGGCCAGCCACACCGGGCCGCCGTCCTTGGCCCTGCGGGCGGCGGCCTGCTTGCCCTTGGCGGCGCCTCCCGAGAACGACTGCCGTGACACCAGGCCCTCGGCGTCGGGCAGTTCGTCCAGCGGGGGGAACCCGGCCAGCCGGACCCGTACCTCGCCGCTCTTCGCGAGGTCGCGCACCGCCGCCGCGAGATTCTCGGCGCGCGGGGCGGTGGACGCGACCAGCAGTACCTCGATCACGCCTGCACACTCTCCGCCCGGGCGCCCGCGCGGCCGGACCGCTCGCCGTCGTTCCGCGCCTCGACGAGCTGCCGTACGGCGGGCTCCATCACCGCGTCCCGGGCGAACCGGGCCGCGTGGTCGCGGGCCGCCCGCCGCTGTTCGTCGTCGGCCTCCACGGCCATCCGCGCCGCGGAGCAGAACGCCTCGGTGAGGAACTCCTCGTCCAGGCCGCCCGCCCCCGTCCACAGCGGGTGGCCCTCCAGCATGGCCGACGCGTCGTGGTCGCTCTCGTGGGCCGAGAGCACCGGCAGGCCCGACGCCATGAACTCGTACACCTTGCCCGAGGTGACGAACCGGCCGCCGACGAGCATCAGGACGAGCGCGTCCCAGCTGTTGTACGTGGCGGCGACCTCGGCCTTGGGCACCGGCCCGCCGAAGGTGACCCCGTCCGGCTCGGCCGCCCGGATCAGATCCATGTGCTTGTTGGCCTCACGGCTGGCGCCCGCGCCGATGTGCCCGCGGATCTCGAACCGGGAGCGCGCCACCAGCGGGTCCCGCTCCCGCGCCGCGCGCCACGCGTTCAGCACCGTCTCCAGGAAGACCGGCTTGAAGTTGACCGACCCCAGGTAGCCGAAGACCAGGCCCTCGTCCTTCCTGGGCACGGAGGTGACCGGCGGCAGGCTGTCCTTGTCGAAGCCGTTGCGCACGACGTGGACCCGGTGGGCCAGTTCCGGGTAGCGGTCCCGGTAGAAGTCGGCGATCGGGTCGTTGACACACCAGATGCCGATCGCGTCGCCGAGGACCTTCGACTCCCAGCGGCCGGACACCGAGTCGTGCTCGAACGCCTCGCCGCCGCCGATCACATCGACGGACCAGCCGTCGCGGAAGTCGATGGCGTACGGGACCTTGTGCGTCTCCCACAGCTTCCACGCGGCGGCGAGATTCACATACGGCGCACAGCTCGCCACCAGCAGATCCGCCGGGCGCTCCCGGTGGACGTCGACGACCGCGCGCTCCAACTCGTCGCGCCAGCCGCCGAACACCGGCTCCGGGAAGTGCTTGAGATGGCTCTCCCGCTCACGCAGCGCCCACTGGGTGGGCTGGAGCGCGCGCTTCTCCGTGAAGCGGCGGATGTCCGTCTCCAAGTCCTCGCGCACCAGCGGCAGTTCGACGATGCTGGTGCGCGGGTCGACCGCCTCGGAGAGCGTGTGGTCGAGACCGTACTCCCGCTCCCAGCTCTCCTCCAGGATCGTCACCACGGTCACGTCCCAGCCCTGGGCGATGAACTGGTTCGCCGTCTCGCGCATGCGGTACGCGCAGCTCTTCGCCGCCGGCGGGAAGCCGATCGCCAGATAGATCAGATGCGGCCGGCCGGGCTCGGTGACCGGGGCCGGGCCGCCCCGGCGGGCCATGGGCTGGTTGTCGCGCCCACGTGAGCTGAGACGCTTGATCGGATTGCGCAAGGGGGAACTCCGCTGTCTTCAGGGCCGGGCAGGAGGGTCAGTTCTGGTCGGCGAGGACCTGGACGACACGGCGGGCGGCCTCGCCGTCGCCGTACGGCTCGCCCCGCTCGCTGTCGGGGGCGGGGCGGGTCGCCGTCTCGGTCCAGGCGTCCCGGCCGAGGCCGCGCGGGTCGGGCACGAGCTGGTTCCAGCGGTTCTCCAGGGTCTCCACCCACTCGGTCTCCGGGCGCAGCGTGGTGCAGGCGCGGCCGAGGAGGAACGCCTCCTTCTGGAGACCGCCCGAGTCGGTGACCACGCCGGCGGAGCGCAGCACCGCGGCGACGAGACCGGCGTACGGCAGGGGGCGGCCGACGTGCAGATTGCCGCGGCTGAGCTTGAGTCCGTAGCTCTCGGCGCGGGCGATCAGCCGCGGGTGCGCCAGCAGCGCCACCGGCACCGGCAGCTCGGCCAGCGAGTCCAGCAGCCCGGCCAGCCGCTCCGGGTCGTCCGTGTTCTCCGCGCGGTGCAGCGTGGAGACGAGATACGGCGCCTCGGGGTCGATGCCCTCCGGCAGTTCCGGCAGCGGGTGCTCTCCGGCCAGTACCGCGTCACGGATGCGCAGGCACACGTCGACCATCACATCGCCGACCAGGACGGAACGCTCGGCCAGGCCCTCGGACGCCAGGTGGCGCATGGCCTCCTCGGTGGGGGCGAGCAGCAGATCGGCCGCGTGGTCCGTCATGACCCGGTTGTGCTCCTCGGGCATACGGCGGTTGAAGGAGCGCAGGCCCGCCTCCAGGTGCGCCACCCGGTAGTGCAGCTTCACCGCGGACAGGGCGCCCGCCAGCGTCGAGTTGGTGTCGCCGTAGACGAGGACCCAGTCGGGGCGCTCCTGTTCCAGGACCTTGTCCATGGCCGCGAGGACGGCACCGGTCTGGACCCCGTGGCTGCCGGAGCCCACGCCGAGGTGCACATCCGGGTCGGGGATGTTCAGACCCGAGAAGAAGACGTCGGACAGATCGGCGTCGTAGTGCTGACCCGTGTGCACGATCACATGGTCATGGGGAGTGCCGGCGAAGGCCGCCGCGATCGGGGCGAGCTTGACCAGCTGGGGGCGAGCCCCTACGACACTGAGGACCTTCACGGTGGTACTGCTCCTTGCGAACGGGATGAACAGGACGAACGGGATAAACGGGATAAGCGCGGCGAGGGGATCCGGCGCCGGAGGGCGCACCTGCCGACCCATGGTACGAGGGTCCGGAAAACCGGCTCGCGTCGCCGCGGCGACCCGGCCCCCCGTCCGGCACGGTCGGGCACCGTCCGCAAAACCGGCCCCGGCCGCGGCAGTACGGGAGCGTGCGCTCCTCGGCGACAATGGACACGGCAGCTGTGTCGTTCATAGCACCTTTGCCCGGGACGGTATGCTCCCTTCGCCGCAGTGAGCCACGAAAAGCCAGTGTGTACCGGCTGCCGCGCAGGCGTCGCATGGAGATCGAGGAAGGCATGTACATGGAGCTCGACAGCGCCACGGAGGCCCGGAGAACCCGGGGGCGGGTCGTCATGCTCGTCGACAACACCGTCCGCAACGACTCGCGGGTCCAGAAGGCTGCCAGGTCCGCGGCGGACGCCGGGTGGGATGTCGTTCTCTTCGGGCTCTCTCCCAACCGGGAGCACCACTCGTGGAACATCGGCCACGCCGAGGTCCGTCTGGTGCCCAAGCCCTCCCCGATGGGTCGCCACCGCTTCGAACTGCGCCGCCCACTGCTGCGCCAGCCGCTCGCCTACCGCAGCGACGACCACGCCAAGTACCGCATGCAGGCCGCCAAGGCGTGGCGGTCCGACCTGAACTTCCGCCGCGCCGCCGAGGCCGCGGACGGACCGGGCGCCAGGAGCGCGGGCGGCTCCCCGCTGCGCCTGGTCGTCCCGCGCGTCAGCGCCAAGGTGTACAGCAAGTGGGTCGGCCTGCGCGCCCGCCAGACCCGTCGGCTGCGCGCCAGCCGCAAGGACCTGTCGGCGCCGATCGACCGCGCCACGACGGCGATGTGGCAGAAGCTGCGCGGTGAGCGCGCCTGGCGTTCGCTGATGCCCTATCTGTGGGACTTCGAGCTGACCTTCGCCCACCACATCGACGAGCTGAAGCCCGACATCATCCACGCGCACGACTTCCGCATGCTCGGTGTGGGCGCGCGGGCCGCGGTGCGCGGCCGGGCGGCCGGGCGGCGGGTGAAGCTGGTGTGGGACGCGCATGAGTACGTGCCCGGGCTGCACTCGCCCCACAGCCGCTGGCTGCTGGCGCACATCGCGTGGGAGAAGGAGCACGTACCGTTCGCCGACGCGGCGATCACCGTCTCCCCGACGCTCGCCGAACTGCTGAAGAAGGACCACAAGCTCAAGGAGATGCCGGCCGTCGTCCTCAACGCGCCGGTCATGAACCCGGCCCCCGAGGAGCTCGCCGAGGCGGAGCCGGTGCCGGACCTGCGCGAACTGTGCGGCATCGACAAGGACACCCCGCTGCTCGCGTACGTCGGCGGCATCAACCCGGTGCGCGGTGTGGAGACGATCATCGAGGCGCTGCCGTCGCTGCCCGATGTGCATGTCGCCCTGGTCTCCATCCCGCCGGGCAAGCGGTTCCCCGCGCTCCGCAAGATCGAGGAGCTGATCGAGGAGCTGGGCGTCGGCGACCGGGCCCACGTCCTGCCGTTCGTGCCGCACTGGCAGGTGCCCGAGTTCCTGTCGTCGGCGGACGCGGCGGTCAGCCCGCTGCACCATCTGCCCAACCACGAACTGGCGCTGAGCAACAAGTTCTTCGAGTACTCGCACGCCCGGCTGCCGCTGATCGTCAGCGACATCCGCACCATGGCCGCGATGGTGGAGAAGACCGGCCAGGGCGAGGTCTTCCGCGCCCAGGACACGGAGGACTACATCCGCGCCGTGAAGGCGGTGCTCGCCGACCCCGGCCGCTACCGGAAGGCGTACGAGAAGCCCGGTCTGCTGGAGGGCTGGACCTGGGAGCGCCAGGGCGAGGTCCTCGACGAGGTCTACAGCAAGCTCCTGCCGGACCGTCCGAAGCTCGGCTGACTCCCGCCGTCAGGGATCCGGCCCCGCCCCCTTCTCGGCGAATTCCGGGGGACGGGGCCGCTCCCGTCTCCGGGACGACCGGTCCTGCGGACGGCACCGGGCGGACCGTACGCGCCGTGGCGGACGGAACCGATCGGAACCGGACGGGCGGGACGCGGTGGGATACGGGGCCGGGTGCGGCCCGCAACCCCCCCGTCGCGAAACGGTGTTGACCGGCGGCGGACCCCGTGCCCCGGCCTCCCGGCGGCGGGCCGGGCGCCATGGCTCGGGCCGTGGCCGCGCATGACGCCATGATAGTTTTTCGGCGTGTTCCTCCCGCCGACAGCGCAGGCGGCACCGACCGCGCCCCCGGCACACGGCCTCTTCGAGGGCCGGGACCCCCGCGTACGGACCGTCGGCAGGCGGAGCACGGAACCGGCCGTTCGGCGGTCGCGGGAAACGGTGGAATCGGGACGCACCTCTTCGTCCTCGAACCTGGACGCGGTGGAGGGCCTCGCGGCATGACGCATGTACTTCTGATCGCTGGCGCGGTACCGCAGCCCGCGGTCCTCAGGGCTTCGCTGGAGAAGTTCCGCGCCGAGGGTGCGACCGTCCGGCTCGTGGGCCTGTTCGACGCCCGCGAGCTCAGGGACGGACTCGGCGACGAGAGCGCCCGGCTCGACGGGCTGCGCTCGCTGACGGAGGCCAACGAGGCACGGGGCGCGGCCTTCGCCGGGCGCGTCGCCAAGATGCCCGCGCCCCGCCGGGTCTGGGCCAGCGTCGAGGGCGACGCCCCGACCCGCCGCTGGGCCCGCAAGGCCCAGGTCCTGGTCGCGCTCGACCAGGGCGCGGTGTACGCCACCTGGCAGCTCGCCCAGCGCAACCGCCGCGCGCACGCCGTCTTCGGCACCGCGCCCGGGCTCAAGGCCGTCGCCGACCGCCGCGACCGCCCCCGCCACTACCGTATCCAGGACGCCCGCAACTCCGTGCCCAGCCCGGTGCACGCGGCCCGCACCACCCAGCGCACCACCCGGCGGGCCGTGGGCAGCGCTCTGCGCCGGGCCTCGTCGCCCGCCGTGATGCGCACCTCCGTCGGCGCCAAGGCGTGGCGGGTCGCCGTCACCGCGCCCAAGGTGCCGGACGGGATGCGCGCCAAGCTCGCCCGCAGGGTCAGCACCTCCATGGCCAAGGGCGGCCGCAAGGCCGGTGCCGCGATGGTGCTCGCCTCCGCCGCACAGCTCACCGCCAACCGCGCCCTCCAGGCCGAGCTGTACGCCGAGTCCGCCCGCACCGACCTCAATAGGGGACATGACAACCCCGCGGGCCGGGCCAAGGCGATCGGCGCGGCGCTCTCCCAGGCCGACGCCCGCCTCAAGAAAGACGACACCAAGGGCGCGGCGGCGGCACTGTCCAGCGCCCTCGGCATCGCCTTCCACCGGGCCATCCACTCCGACGGCCTGTCCTCACCGCTCGCCGCCGACCCGGCCGCGTACCTCGCGCCGTTCCGCGCGGGCAAGGCGTACCGGAAGCTCATCGCGCCCGGGGGCCGTGCGCTGCCCGCCGCCCCGACCCCGGCCGGCCGGCCGCTGCGGCTGCTGGTCACCACGTACTACTACGACAACTTCATCAAGCCCGTCCTGGACCGCTACGGCGACCACCCGGACGTCGAGATCCGCTACTTCGACGTCAAGGACGACGACGTGCTGCGCCCGCTGGCCCGCAGCGGCGGCCGGATGCTGGAGTACGCCCTCGGCGGGCAGAAGCCCTTCGGCCACCAGGTGGAGGCCGCGCTGCGCCCGCACCTCGACTGGGCCGACATCGTCTTCGTCGACTGGTGCACCAGCGCCGCCGCCCTCTTCACCCAGGTCGACCCGGGAACCACCCGGATCGTGCTGCGGCTGCACAGCTACGAGGTGTTCACGCACTGGCCGCACCTCGTGGACTACTCCCGCGTCGACGACATGGTCTTCGTCGGCAGCCATCTGCGCGATCTGGCGGTGGACGTGCTGCCGCAGCTGCGGGAGGAGCACGCACCGAAGCTGCACGTCATCGCCAACGCCATGGACCTGGAGCCCTTCCAGCGGGAGAAGGACTCCGCCGACGCCCGCTTCACCCTCGGCCTCGTCGGGGTGAGCGCGGTCGCCAAGGACCCGCGCTGGGCCCTGGAGGTGCTGCGCGAGCTGCGCACCCGCGACCCGCGCTACCGGCTCGTCGTCATCGGCGACGGCCTCGACCGCAAGGCGAGCGCGACCGCCCGCGCCTACGACGACCTGCTCCAGAAGGACCTGGCGGAGCTGTCCGAGGCCGTCGAACTGGTCGGCCGTACCGACGACGTGCCGGGCGCGCTGACCCGCGTCGGTGTCATCCTCAGCAGCTCGGTCCGTGAGAGCTTCCACTGCGGTCTGGTCGAGGGCGCCGTCAGCGGTGCCCTGCCGGTCGTGCGGGACTGGCCCTTCTTCGCGGGGAAGGAGAACGGCGCGCGCACGCTGTTCCCGGCGGACTGGGTCGTCGCCTCGCCGAAGGAGGCCGCCGAGCGCATCATCGCGCACACGGCGTCCGAGGAGGACTGGCGGGCGGCCACGGACGCTGCGGCGAAGCACTCGCTGTCGACCTGGGACTGGTCGGTGATCAGCGACCACTTCGACGCCCTGATCCTCGGCGACCGCGCCTGAGCGGTGTACGGGAAAGCCCGGGTGAGGGGCCGTTCCGGTCACGGACGGCGCCCTGCCCGGGGCCGCGCGCTCACGGGGAAGGTGCTGTGCGCTCACGGGGAAGCCGTGGCGACGAGCACCACATAGCTGCCGTAGGCGCCGGAGACCAGGGCGCCCGCGGTCACGATCGTGCCGATGACCGCCGGACGCGACCGCGCCAGTACCTTCGCGACCGGGATGATCAGGACGAACGCGGGGATCAGTAACCGCGCCTTCGCATGGAAGAAGTCGCTGCCACCGAGGGCGACGACGAGGACCGTGGCCGCGTAGATCAGCAGCGGCGCCGGCAGCCGCTGGAGCGCGCAGACGACGAGCAGGGTCACAGCGGCGCAGAGCGTGGCCGCGATCACCGGGATGGTGAGCGTCCACGATCCCCTCACGGTGAAGACGTCGGTGATCTGCCCGAAGGTGTACGCACCGAAGTCGAAGTGGGTGTTCCAGCGGCGCTCCTGCACCTGGAAGTAGCCGTCCCAGCGCCCCGCGCGGTAACCGACCCAGCCGAACCAGGCGACGAGACCCAGCGGCGAGACGATCACGGCCGTCAGCAGACGCGGGACGGGCCGCCCACCGTCCGGGCCGGATCGCTCGCCCTCCGGGACGGGCCGCAGCAGGGCCCAGAAGGCGCACAGCGCGACGGCGGCGACCACCGCGGCACCCGTGGGGCGGGTCAGCCCGGCGAGGACGGCGAGGGAGGCGGCGGTCAGCCATTTCCGTGTGAGCACCGCGTACAGCGCCCAGGCCGCCAGGGCTGTGAACAGGGATTCCGTGTAGGCCATGGACTGGACGACGGCGTGCGGGACGATGCCCCACAGCACGGCGGTGAGGATCGCGGCCCTGCGGTCGGCGACCAGCTCGACGACGGCAAGAATGCCCCAGGCGGCCACCAGGGACGACAGCAGGGCGATGGTCCAGGCGATCGTGACGGGGGAGAGCGGGATGATCCCGCCGATGCCACGGATCAGCTGCGGATAGAGGGGAAAAAACGCGTAGCGGCACATTTCACCCCTGATCGGGCAGTTCTGGGCATAGCCCGATGCGGCGATCCCCAGATACCAGCCGCTGTCGAATCGTGTGGCCAGCAGGGAGCGCATCGGCCGGTCGGTGCCCAGCCCGATGAACACCAGGTTCACCAGCCTGACCAGGGCGTATCCCGCGAGGGCGGGCCAGGCCCGGATGGCGGCGGCCATCAGCCGGTGGGCCCGGGAGTCCGCGCTGCGCGGGGGCGCGGGTGTGGTGGCGGCGGGCCCTGCGCGGAGCTGAGTTCGCTGCATCGTCGCTCTTTCTCGGACGGGGAGACGGGCGGCCTGCTGGGGGGAACGATGATTCGGTGAGCGTGGATCGGCGGCGGAACATGCCGAAATGGCGTTATATGTCCTGAAAATGAGGGAATGACCAGCAGTTGGCGGGCGGGCGGATGGGTGTAGCCACGGGCCGCGCGGACGGGCGCGAGCCGGCTCGGGTACACCGGGCCCGCGGTGCGCGCGGCCTGCGTACTCCCGCTACCGCGTACCTCCGCCTATGCGGGCGGGGTCATGGCGTCGGCCACGGGTGGCGGACGCCGAAGCGGCTCCCGGGACCCCGGCCGGAAACCGGGCCCCGCGCCTCGCAGGCGACCGGTCGGCTCGTCCCGCTGTGCCCGCGCTCCCGCTCGGCGACGGCGACGGGAGCCGCCGGCGTCCCTCTCGAACGGGACGCCGCGGACGGGGACGCCCAGGTCATGGGCGAGGCCCCGGCGGAAACCGGCCGGACGGGCGGCACCGGGGCTCTCCCCGCCCGCGCGGTGCGGCACCCGGACGTGCCGGCCGGCCCCGGCCGGTTCTCCGGCGGGCCCGCCCGTGCCGCCGGGGCTGTCGGGGCTGTCGTCGTCCGTGGTCGGGATGTGCGCCTCGGGCGCGGACGATCCGACGAGAGCGGCAACCGGACCGATGTCCTCGGCTTCGTCGCGCGTCGGACCGGTCACGAGCACGGCGCCGGGAGGGTTGGGTACGTACGGTGCGCTGTCCGGCATGTTCTTCCCTCGTCAGGCAGAAGCGGGGACCCGGCACGCCCGCGGGTCCCGCTTCGCGGCGTGCCGGTGCCCTTCGAGGGGTTCGAGTAGCTGGACGGCCCGCGCCGTTGCGGCGCGGGCCGTCTATCCGCGGGTGATATCCGACTGCGGTGATCCGCCGTCCGGTGAACCGCGCAGAACCGGCGGCTCCCGGCGCCGGCGGTCCTCGGAGGGCGTGTCAGAGGGCGCGTTCGTTGAGGGCGCCGTCCTTCTCGTCGTACACCTCACCCGTCTTCGGGCACTCCCAGACCCCCGGCTCACCGCCGCGCTCCCCGAGCTTGACGCCCGCCCGGCCGACCCAGCCGACCCGCCGCGCGGGCACGCCCACGACCAGCGCGAAGTCGGGCACGTCCTTGGTGACGACCGCCCCGGCCGCGACCATGGCCCAGCGGCCGATACGGATCGGGGCGACGCACACCGCACGCGCGCCGATCGAGGCGCCGTCGGCGATCTTCACCCCGACGGCCTCCCAGTCGCCACCGCGCTTCTGCTTGCCGTCGGGGTCGACCGAGCGCGGGTTGTGGTCGTTCGTGAGCACCACGGCCGGGCCGATGAAGACACCGTCGCCCAGCTCGGCCGGCTCGTAGACCAGCGCGTAGTTCTGGAGCTTGCAGTTGTCGCCCATGCGCACACCGGTGCCGACGTACGCGCCGCGGCCGATGACACAGCCCTCGCCGAGCCGGGCGTCCTCCCGGATCTGCGCGAGCTCCCACACGCTGCTGCCGGCGCCGATCTCGGCGGTCTCGGCGACCTGGGCGGTGGGCTGGACCCTGTAGTTCACTGTTCTGCCTTCCGGGCGGTGCGGGATGCGGGCGTACGTACGGGAATGCGCTGCGGTCACTTCGCCGACGTCGGTGGGAGCATACGTGCCACGGCCGAACGGCCGGCGGGCACCGGGAACCGCGGCCGGGGGAGCACGGTTCCGGGGAGCCGGGAGCCGGGAGCCGCCGGGCCGCCGGGCCGCCGGGCCGCCGGAGCGGGGGAGTGCGGGGCGCCCGGAGCCGGGAGGGGACCCGGTTTGACCCCCCTGGCCCCGCCCCCGTAACCTTGACCGTCGGCGTGTCTGTCGCACGCCAGCTCCTGAGCACCTCCCTCCGGCTTCCGCCCGGAGAGGCCGCTCACCCCATCCGGACAGTCGCGGGCCCCGGCCCGTGCGGGCGGCTGGCATCAGGAGTTTCCGTTCCGAGCGAGAGAGAGATCCGCGTGTACGCCATCGTGCGCAGCGGTGGTCGCCAGCACAAGGTTGCTGTCGGCGACATCGTTGAGGTTGACAAGATTTCCACCGCCAAGGTTGGCGACACGGTAGAGCTCTCTACCCTGCTCGTTGTCGACGGCGACGCCGTGACCAGCGACCCGTGGGTCCTGGCGGGCATCAAGGTCACGGCCGAGGTCGTGGACCACCACAAGGGCGCCAAGATCGACATCCTTCGCTACAAGAACAAGACCGGTTACCGCCGTCGCCAGGGCCACCGCCAGCAGTACACGGCGATCAAGGTCACCGGCATCCCCGCGGCTGCGAAGTAAGGGACTGAGGAGAGATGGCACACAAGAAGGGCGCATCGTCCACCCGGAACGGTCGCGACTCCAATGCTCAGCGGCTCGGCGTGAAGCGCTTCGGCGGTCAGGTCGTCAACGCCGGTGAGATCCTGGTCCGCCAGCGTGGCACCCACTTCCACCCCGGCTCGGGCGTCGGCCGCGGCGGCGACGACACCCTGTTCGCGCTGCAGGCCGGTGCGGTCGAGTTCGGCCGGCACCGTGGCCGCAAGGTCGTGAACATCGTTCCGGTCGCCTGACCCAGGCAGCCGTACCACGGTCTCATCGCGAGGGCGGACCTCACTTTCCGTACGGATCTCCGTAGGGGAAGCGGGTCCGCCCTTCGCGTGTTACGTCTAGGACGGAGCCGGTGTCCCACGGGACGCGGCCCTACCACGGCCCGCTTCGCCGGGACGAGGCCGTTCCACGGCGGACACCCGTTCCCGTACCCACCCCGATCCACCCCGGTAGTGACGTTTCTGGAGGCACATCCCATGACCACCTTCGTGGACCGCGTCGAACTGCATGTCGCCGCGGGTAACGGAGGCCACGGCTGCGCCTCCGTACACCGTGAGAAGTTCAAGCCGCTCGGCGGCCCCGACGGCGGCAACGGCGGGCGGGGCGGCGATGTCGTCCTGGTCGTCGACCAGTCGGTGACCACGCTGCTGGACTATCACCACAGCCCGCACCGCAAGGCCACCAACGGCCAGCCCGGCGCCGGTGACAACCGCTCCGGCAAGGACGGCCAGGACCTGGTCCTCCCCGTGCCCGACGGCACGGTCGTCCTCGACAAGCAGGGCAATGTCCTCGCCGACCTCGTCGGCCACGGCACCACCTTCGTCGCGGGCCAGGGCGGCCGGGGCGGCCTCGGCAACGCGGCGCTCGCCTCCGCCCGCCGCAAGGCCCCCGGCTTCGCGCTGCTCGGCGAGCCCGGCGAGGCGCGCGACGTGGTCATGGAGCTGAAGACCGTCGCCGACGTGGCACTCGTCGGCTATCCGTCCGCCGGGAAGTCCTCGCTGATCTCGGTGCTCTCCGCCGCCAAGCCGAAGATCGCGGACTACCCCTTCACCACCCTGGTGCCGAACCTGGGCGTGGTCACCGCGGGCTCCACCGTCTACACCATCGCGGACGTGCCGGGGCTCATCCCCGGCGCCAGCCAGGGCAAGGGCCTCGGCCTGGAGTTCCTGCGCCATGTCGAGCGCTGCTCGGTCCTCGTGCACGTCCTGGACACGGCGACCCTCGAATCGGACCGCGACCCGGTCTCCGACCTCGATGTGATCGAGGAGGAGCTGAAGCAGTACGGCGGTCTCGACGACCGGCCGCGCGTGGTCGTCCTCAACAAGATCGACATCCCGGACGGGCAGGACCTCGCGGACATGATCCGCCCCGATCTCCTCGCCCGCGGCTACCGCGTCTTCGAGGCGTCGGCCGTGGCCCGCACCGGGCTCAAGGAGCTGTCGTTCGCGCTCGCCGGGATCGTCGCCGAGGCCCGTGCCGCCAAGCCGAAGGAGGAGGCGACCCGGATCGTCATCCGCCCGAAGGCCGTCGACGACGCGGGCTTCACGGTCACGCTGGAGGACGACGGCGTCTTCCGCGTACGCGGCGAGAAGCCGGAGCGCTGGGTGCGCCAGACCGACTTCAGCAACGACGAGGCCGTCGGCTACCTCGCCGACCGGCTCAGCCGCCTCGGTGTCGAGGAGCAGCTGATGAAGGCCGGTGCCCGCGCGGGCGACGGCGTCGCCATCGGCCCCGAGGACAACGCGGTCGTCTTCGACTGGGAGCCGACCGTGATGGCGGGCGCCGAGATGCTCGGCCGCCGTGGCGAGGACCACCGCCTCGACGCCCCGCGCCCGGCCGCCCAGCGCCGCAGGGAACGGGACGCCGAGCGGGACGAGGCCGAGCGCGCGTACGACGCGTTCGACCCCTTCCAGTGAGCCCCCGGTGAGCCGTCCGTGACCGGGTCCGCTCCGGCCGCCGCGCAGCCCGTTCCGGGGACCGCGCGGCGGCGGGCGCGGCCGTCCTCCGGCATCCGGCCGGCGGGTCCGCGAGCGACCGCCCCGGCACCGGACGGACAGGGCCGTGAACGACCGCCCCCGTACCGGACGGACAGGGCTGTGAACGACCGCCGCGGACAGGGAGAATCGGTCCGGCAGACGGCACAACCTCTCGTGCCCGGAAGGCGTCTTGCAGTCGTGACCCGGCGGACCGTGACCCGGCGGACGGCTGACGTCGTGTTTCCGGGGCAGAGCCACAGTGCCCCAGAACGGCGAACGGAGCCTTGATGAAGATCTCCTTCCTCATCCACACGATCTACGGCATCGGCGGCACCATCCGCGCCACGCTGAATCTGGCGGAGGAACTCGTCGACCGTCATGAGGTGGAGATCGTCTCGGCGTTCCGGCACCGCGACATCCCGCTGTTCCCCACGGACCCGCGCATCAGCCTCGTGCACCTCGTCGACACCCGGCCGAAGTCGCCGACGTACGAGAAGGACGACCCGGTCCACCAGGAGCCCTCCGAGCACTTCCCCCGGAGCGAGGCCCGGTACAAGGAGTACAGCAGGCTCACCGACGAACGCGTCCGCGCCCACTACGAGGGCTCGGACGCGGACGTGGTCATCGGGACCCGGCCCGGACTGGTCGCCTACGTCACGCAGTTCGCGCCCGAGGGCGCGGTGCTCATCGGCCAGGAGCACATGACGCACAACCATCACAAGCCCGAGCTGCGCGAGGAGATGCGGCAGTATCTCGACCGGCTCGACGCCTTCGTGACGGTCTCGGAAGGAGACGCGGAGGTGTGGCGGGAGCAGATGCCGCTCCCGGACACCCGCATGCTCTCCATACCCAACAGCGTTCCCGAACCGGTCGTCGCGCCCTCGGACCTGGAGGGCAATCTGATCGTCGCCGCGGGCCGGCTCTCCCGCGAGAAGCGGTACGACGTCCTGATCACGGCCTTCGCCACGGTCGTCGAGGCCCGGCCCGAGTGGCGGCTGCGTATCTGCGGCTGGGGCCCCGACAAGGACCGGCTGCGCCGCACCATCGACAGACTCGGCCTCCACAACAGCGTCCAGCTCATGGGCCCGCGCTCCCCGATCGAGCCCGAGTGGGTCAAGGGCGCCATCGCCGCCTCCACCTCCCGCCACGAGTCCTTCGGCATGACCCTCGTCGAGGCGATGCGCTGCGGACTGCCCCTCGTCAGCACCGACTGCGACTACGGCCCCCGCGAGATCATCAAGGACGGCGAGGACGGCCTGCTGGTGCCGGTCGGCGACGCCGACGCGGTCGCCGCGGCCCTGCTCCGGCTGATCGACGACGAGCCGCTGCGCCGTGAGATGGCCGCCGCCGCGATCAGGAACGCCCGCCGCTACGACCCGGGCGTCGTCGCCAAGCGGTACGCGGACCTCTTCGCCGAACTGGGCGCCGGCTCCTCGCAGCACGCCGGCACCGCGCCGGCCGCCCCGCGCACCCAGCCCTTCGCCCCCGTGGCCGACTGCGTCGCCGAGGCCGACGGCTCACTGACCGTCACCGTCGTCGCACCCCAGGCCGCGGCCCTGAAGCACCCCGGGCTGCGCCTGGTCTGCACCCATATCGAGGGCCACGCCGGCGAACGCGTCTACCCGCTGCGGCCCGACGGCACCGCCGTGATCCCGGCCGCCGACGAGTTCGCCGACGGCCACTGGATGTGCCACGCCGACGACCCCCGCACCGGCCGCCGGGTCCAGCTCACCGCCCGCGCCGTCGACCAGCGCGGCTCGCTGAGGGTCGCGGAGCGGCTGAGAACCGACTCCGGGGTGCGCCATCTCGTACCGCACCGGCGTGCCCCCCAGCAGCATCTGGTGCTGCGCTCCTGGGTACGGCCCGTGCACGTCGAGGCCGCCGACGTCGTGCTGTCCGGCCACCGGCTGACCCTGACGGGCCGCCTGGTCGGCCCCGTCGAGCCGTCCGGCGAACCCTCCCTCGTGCTGCGCCGCCGCGGCGACGTCAACGACGAACTCGTCTTCCACGGCACCCGCGAGGGAACCCGCGGCTTCTCCGCCGTCATCGACTGCGAGGCCGCCGCCGAGCGGCTGGAGGGCGAGCACGAGTACTGGGAGATCTGGCTCCGCTACGCCCCGGGGGAGGATCCGGTGCGCATCGGGCGGGTCCTTGACGACGTGGTCCGGAAGAGTGACGTCTTCGTCTACCCGGACGTCCTGCTGCACAAGCAGCGCTCCCTGCTGCTGGCCCGCCGGGTGCTGCGCAAGCTCCGCGGGCAGGACCAGCGGCTGATCAAGGTGACCCTCGCCTACAACGCCACCAACAGGCTCGTGCTCCATGTCGGAGACCGATGAGCGCCTTCTGTAAAGCCCGCCACTCTGTGTCGTCCCTCACTCCGCATCTGTGTAAGGAGAGCGTCAACTTCGCTGGCCACCGGGTGAACCCCGGGTGTCCCGGCGAGGTTCCGCGGGCGGGGTCCGCCTTGCGGGACGGTCACGCAGAGTGCGACCATCGCACCGTCCCCCACTCGTCCCAAGGTAGGTCGTTCTGTGTCAGCGCCTCGTGAAGCCAAGCCCCGCACCACGGCAGTCGTGCTGGCCGGTGGTACCGGTCAACGGGTGGGGCTGTCGATCCCGAAGCAGCTGCTGAAGATCGCGGGCAAGGCCGTCATCGAGCACACGCTGACGATCTTCGAACAGGCCGAATCCATCGATGACGTGATCGTTCTCATGGCGCCCGGGTTCGTGCCCGACGTGGAGAAGATCATCGCGAAGGCCGGCCTCACCAAGGTGCGGCGGGTCATCGAGGGCGGATCGACCCGCAACGAGACGACCGAGCGCGCCATCGCCGCGCTGAGCGAGGGCCTCGGCGCGGGCGAGGACCCGAACGTCCTGTTCCACGACGCCGTCCGCCCGCTCCTGTCACAGCGCGTGATCCAGGACTGTGTGGACGCGCTGGAGCGCTATCACGCCGTGGACGTCGCCATCCCGTCGGCGGACACCATCATCGTGACCCGCACCCACGGTGACGACGGCGAGTTCATCACCGATGTGCCGGACCGCTCACGGCTGCGCCGGGGCCAGACCCCGCAGGCGTTCACCCTCTCCACCATCCGCAGGGCCTACGAGATCGCCGCGGAGGACCCCAACTTCCAGGCCACCGACGACTGTTCGGTGGTCCTCAAGTACCTCCCCGACGTACCGATCCACGTCGTCGCCGGGGACGAGTACAACATGAAGGTCACCCAGCCCGTCGATGTCTTCCTCGCCGACAAGCTGTTCCAGCTGGCGTCCACCGCGGCGCCCCGCCAGGCCGACGAGACCGCCTACCGCGAGCTGCTCGCCGGCCGCACCCTCGTCGTCTTCGGCGGCTCGTACGGCATCGGCGCGGACATCGCCCGGCTGGCCGGGACCTACGGCGCGCACGTGTACGCCCTGGGCCGCTCCACCACCGGAACCCATGTCGAGAACCCGGAACACGTCGACGACGCGCTCTCCCGCGCCTACTCCGAGACCGGCCGTATCGACTACGTCATCAACACCGCCGGTGTCCTGCGTATCGGAAAGCTGGCCGAAACGGACAACAGCACCATCCAGGAAGCATTGAACGTCAATTACCTGGCGCCCGTCCAGATTGCCCGCGCCTCCTACAAATATCTGGCGGAGAGCAAGGGACAGCTGCTTCTCTACACCTCCTCCAGCTATACCCGGGGGCGTGCCGAGTACAGCCTCTACTCGTCCACCAAGGCGGCCATGGTGAATCTCACCCAGGCACTCGCGGACGAGTGGGCGGCCGATGGGATCCGGGTCAATTGCGTGAATCCCGAACGCACCGCGACCCCCATGCGCACCAAGGCGTTCGGCACGGAGCCCGCAGGCACTCTCCTCTCCTCCGAGGCCGTCGCGAGAACCTCCCTCGATGTGCTCCTGTCGGAGCTGACCGGCCATGTCATCGACGTACGGCAGCAGGACCCGACGCGTGGCGCCGGCGAGGCGTCGGGCTTTGAGCAGGCGCTCGCCGCGGTCCTGGACCGCGAGGGGGATGTGTAATAATTCACGCTCACGCACCTTGCTGACATCCGATGAAATTCCCGGACCTCTGTGATTGCCTCGCCGTGAAAAAACGTGCGAAACGCGGGACGCAATGGACGCGAAATGCGGAGGCTCGGTCTGTGAAGCCCTGACTTCCCCGGGAAGCCCCGACTTCGCAATTCCCCTGAAGGATCGACCGGCACCCTTTGGAGCAGGTTCCCCGTGATTTCGACCGCCATTCGCCTGGTACGAGTCGGCAGCCGGTCAGAGCTGGCCGCCGCCGCTCTGATCGGGCTCGGCTATCCGTGCGTCATGCTCGCCGCGCTGCTCCCGAGCATTCCGCTCTTCGCGGCGGCCGCCGCCGTGACCTATGCCGCGGACTGGTATCTGCACCACCGCCGCAGCTATCTCGTCAACCGTCTCAGCAAGGTCCGGGTGGGTCTGCCGATCCGCTTTCTGCTCCGTCAGCTGCTGCTGGTCCTGCTGCTCGCCCGTGAGGCGCTCGCCCAGACCCCGCTCTTCTACACGGCCGTCGCCGGATTCCTCGTCCTGTACGCCCTCCAGGCGCCGCACGGAGCGCTGGCGACCCTGATCCGGATGCGGCGCACCATGCCGGTCGTCACCCGGAACGTGGACCTCCAGAAGATCCGTGTCCCGGACGCCCCGCCGAAGGCCCTGCTGCACCGGTCCGGCGAGAAGATGCTCCATCTCGACATCCCCGCCATGGCCGGAGTGCTGACCGCGGCCGCCACCGGCAGGGACGCCGTCGGATACGCGGGGGTCGCCGCGACCGTCGGGCTCGGCCTGCTCTACACCGTGGTCCTCGCGCCCTATCTGCGCAGCCGCCGGGTTCCGCCCGCCGCCACCGTGCTCAAGGCCGTGGGCGACTGGCTGCAGGAGTACCGCCCCACCGTCGCCCTCTACTTCTCCGGCTCCGACGAGTCCGCGTACCAGGTCAACATGTGGCTGGAGACGCTGGAGCAGATCGACGGCCGTCCGCTGATCATCATGCGCGAGCGCGAGCTGGTGCCCAAGCTCAACCCCACCGCCGTGCCCGTCCTGTGCGTTCCCGGCGGCATGCACATGATGAACCTCAGCCTCTCCACGGTCCGCGTCGCGCTCTACCCGGCCAACGTCGGCAAGAACATCCACATCCTGCGCGTACCGACCATGAAGCACGTCTTCATCGGGCACGGCGACAGCGACAAGCTCGCCAGCGTCAACCCGTTCAGCAAGGTCTACGACGAGGTGTGGACGGCCGGCCGCGCCGGCCGCGACCGCTACGCCCTGGCCGACGTCGGCGTACGGGACGAGGACATCGTCGAGGTCGGGCGGCCCCAGCTCGCCCCCATCCGGACCGGCACGGGCACCACGAAGCACCCGGTTCCGACGATTCTGTACGCCCCCACCTGGGAGGGCTGGGACGACAACCCGGGCAACACCTCGCTGCTGCTGGCCGGTGAGAACATCGTCCGCCGTCTCCTCACCGCCGAGCCGCCGGTGCGGCTCGTCTACAAGCCGCACCCCTTCACCGGCATCCGCAACAAGAAGGCCAAGGCCGTCCACGAGCGGATCACGGCCATGGTGAAGGCCGCCGCCGCCGAGCGCCGCGCCGACGCCCGCTGGGCCTCCGAGGCCGCCGCGTCGGAGGCCGGCCGGGAGAGTGCCGGCGCCGAACTCGCCGCCATCGAGGCCGAACTGGCGGACCTCGCCACCCCCGGCCGCTCCGGCGGCGACGAGGCCGAGGAGTCGAGGGTCTCGCTCTCCGACCCGGTCCGCCTCGCCCGGATCAAGCAGCTACGGGCCGACTGGAACGACGCCTACTGGCGCTCCACCGGCTGGTGGGAGCACCGGATCGTCACCGGCGCCGAGCCCAGGCTGTACGACTGCTTCAACGAGGCCGACGCGATGGTCTCCGACATCTCCAGCGTCGTCTCGGACTTCATGGCGAGCGGCAAGCCGTACGCCGTGACCGACTCCGCCGGGCTGGGCGTCGAGGAGTTCCAGCGGCAGAACACCGCCGCGCGGGCCGCCGTGGTCCTCAGCAGCGGCGCCGCCGAACTGGACGCCCTGCTCGCCGCGGTGACCGCACCCGAGCGCGACCCGCTGGCGGACGCGCGGCGCGAGCTGAAGGACTACCTCCTCGGCCCCGACCGCCCCACCTCGATGGAGCGCTTCAACTCCGCCGTACGCACGCTCCAGGCCGCCGCCGAGGCCCGCAACCGCGCCGTCGACCAGCGCGCCGACGAGCAGTTCCGGGGGAGGCCGCAGCCGGGCGGCGCGTCCCGGGCCGTGGAGTCGAGCGGGGCGAGGGCCCAGCTGGCCCGCTGAGCGGGATCGTGTACGGCGACGCGGGGTCCGCACGGTGACGACACCGAGCGGACCCCGCGTCGCCGTACGGGCCGTGTCCGCCGCTCCGGCCGCCGCCGCACGGTGACCCTGTGTTCCGTATGGGACCCGCGTGCTCTGCGGTACGGGAAGTCCCGCCACGCCCTGTGCCTGCACGCCTCGCCGCCGGGCGGGGGCCTCTCCCGGGCGGACGGGCCTGTCCAGCGGGTGAAATGGCCGGGCACCCGGTCCGCGGCCTGACATAGATTCGGCCTGTGACAGTGGCAAGGCAGCAGGTAACACAGGCCCGCAGGATCGTCGTCAAAGTCGGCTCCTCCTCCCTGACCACCGCGTCGGGAGGGCTCGACGCGGACCGGGTGGACGCCCTCGTCGACGTTCTCGCCAAGGTCCGCAGCGGGGGCGAGAAGGAGATCGTGCTGGTCTCCTCGGGCGCCATCGCGGCCGGACTCGCACCCCTCGGCCTCGCGCGGCGCCCCAAGGACCTGGCCCGCCAGCAGGCCGCCGCCAGCGTCGGCCAGGGTCTGCTCGTCGCCCGTTACACGGCCTCCTTCGCCCGCTACGGCGTGCGCGTCGGCCAGGTCCTCCTCACCAGCGACGACACCAGCCGCCGCGCCCACTACCGCAACGCCTACCGGACCCTGGACCAGCTGATCGCCATGGGTGCCGTCCCGGTGATCAACGAGAACGACACGGTCGCCACCGACGAGATCCGCTTCGGCGACAACGACCGCCTGGCCGCACTGGTCGCCCATCTGGTCCGGGCCGATCTGCTGGTGCTCCTGTCGGACGTGGACGGGCTCTACGACGGCGACCCGTCCCAGCCGGGCACCTCGCTCATCGGGGAGGTACGCGGCCCGGCCGACATCGAGCACGTCCAGATCGGCAGCGCCGGCCGGGCGGGCGTCGGCACCGGCGGCATGGTCACCAAGGTCGAGGCCGCCCGGATCGCCACGGCGGCGGGGGTCCCCGTCGTCCTCACCTCCGCCGTGCGCGCCGCCGACGCGCTGAAGGGCCGGGACACCGGTACGTACTTCCACAGCACCGGACGGCGCTCCGCGGACCGGCTGCTCTGGCTCGCCCACGCCTCCACCCCCCAGGGCGCGCTGATCCTCGACGACGGCGCGGTCAGGGCCGTCGTCGAGGGCAGGAAGTCGCTGCTGCCGGCCGGGATCGCCGCGGTCGAGGGCGAGTTCTCCGCCGGGGACCCCGTGGAACTGCGCGACACCCGGGGCCGGGCGGTCGCCCGCGGGCTCGTCAACTTCGACGCCAAGGAGATCCCTCAGCTCCTCGGCCGTTCCACCCGTGAACTCGCACAGGCACTCGGTCCGGAATACGAGCGGGAAGTCGTACACAGGGACGATCTCGTGGTCCTGCACCCCTGAAACGGCTGAAAGTCCCGCCAACCAACAGGGACCTTTACCAAAACCGCCCCATCCCCGCTCCGGGACTGGTCAACTTTGAGGCGGGGTTGTGGCGGGGGTAGAGCAAGTCGAGACATGCAATCAGGAGGCCGCCGGTGAGACGAGCGCGCCCAGGGGACATGCCCCGAGGCAACGATGGCGTCCCCCACATTCGCAGGGCGACGGGGGAGTCCATCCGTAGATCCGCAGGTGAGCCCGCCCGCAGGGCACCGGGCGAGGAACGGACGCTGACCAGCGTCGAGGCGGGTGCCGACTTCGGCGAGGGGACCGGGGCGGGGCACGGGGCCGCCCCTTCCGACCCTTCGGGGCCCTCCGGCGGCGACCCGTACGGCGACGAGCGGGCCCAGTCGAAGCTGTGGCACATCACGCTCAGCGTCTCCGGGGCCGAAGCGCCGCTGCACGAGGTCAGGCGCGGCCTCGAACAGCTCGCCCACGACCACCCCTTCCTGCTGACCAGCCGATATGCCGGCGATCACGCGGAGATTCGCTACTGGGAGGAGGCCCGGGACCTCCATGACGCCGCCGCCGTGGCGCTGCGGCTGTGGGGCGAGCACCGCTCGACCGCGAAGCTGCCGCCGTGGACGATCGTCGGGCTGGAGGTCATCGACCGGCAGACCTACCACCAGCGCATCGCGGAGGGCTACGGTCCGCCTCCGGCCGCGCCGGTGGGCGTCCACCCCTTCTGAGCCCTTCCGGGGCCGTTTCCGAGCCCTTCGCGGCGTTCTTCCGCGTACCTGCCGCGTCCAGCCGTGTCCCGCCGCCCGGCCCCGGGGAGGGCGGCGGTGCCCGGTGCGGGGCATTCGTCTCGGAGTGCGGGATACCTGCCGGACGGCCGCGGTGGGCGCATTACCCTGCGGGTATGACGACGTCCTCGCCGCTTTCGCCCTACGACAACCTCTCCCCGGTCGCCCAGGCCGCCTACCGGGCGCGCTCCGCCGCCGCGGACATCGCGCCGCTGCCGCGCTCGGCGAAGGACGACGCGCTGCTGGCGATCGCGGACGCCCTGGAGGTCCGTACGAGCGAGATCGTTTCGGCCAACGCCGAAGACGTCGCCCGGGCCCGTGAGGCGGGCACCGGCGAGGCGATCATCGACCGGCTCACGCTCACCCCGGAACGGGTACGGGCGATCGCCGCCGATGTCCGCGACGTCGCGGCGCTGCCCGACCCGGTCGGCGAGGTCGTCCGCGGCTCGACCCTGCCGAACGGCATCGACCTGCGCCAGGTCCGGGTCCCCCTCGGAGTCGTCGGGATCATCTACGAGGCCCGGCCCAACGTCACCGTCGACGCCGCCGCCCTCTGCCTCAAGTCGGGCAACGCGGTCCTGCTGCGCGGCTCGTCGTCCGCGTACTCCTCCAACACCGCGCTCGTACGGGTCCTGCGCGACGCGGTCGGCGGCTCCGGCCTGCCGGCCGACGCGATCCAGCTCGTGCCCGGCGAATCCCGCGACTCCGTGCAGGAGCTGATGCGCGCCCGCGGTCTGGTGGACGTGCTGATCCCGCGCGGCGGCGCCGGACTGATCCGTACCGTCGTCGAGGAGTCCACCGTCCCCGTCATCGAGACCGGGACCGGCAACTGCCATGTGTACGTGGACGCCGCGACCGATCTCGACATGGCCGTCGACATCCTGATCAACTCCAAGGCACAGCGGCCCAGCGTCTGCAACGCCGCGGAGACCCTCCTGGTCCACCAGGACGTCGCCGCCGCCTTTCTGCCGCGCGCCCTGGACGCCCTCGCCGACGCCGGGGTGACCGTGCACGGCGACGAGCGCGTACTGGAGTACGCCGGCGCGACCAAGGCCACGGTGGTGCCGGCGACGACCGACGACTGGGAGACGGAGTACCTCTCCTACGACATCGCCGCGGCCGTCGTGGACTCGCTGGACGCGGCCGTGGCGCACATCCGCCTGTGGTCCTCCGGGCACACCGAGGCGATCGTGACGACCTCCCAGGCGGCGGCCCGCCGCTTCACCCAACTGGTCGACTCGACCACGGTCGCCGTGAACGCCTCGACCCGTTTCACGGACGGCGGCCAGTTCGGCTTCGGCGCGGAGATCGGCATCTCCACCCAGAAGCTGCACGCGCGCGGTCCGATGGGGCTTCCCGAGCTGACCTCGACGAAGTACATCGTGACCGGCGACGGCCACACCCGGTAGGGGCACGCGGGGCGCGGCCGCCCGCCGCGTCCCGCGCCATCCCGCCGGGGAGAGAGTTCTCCTTCCGTCTGCCCAAACCCACCTCCCAGGTCTACTCTGAATGCGTGCCGGACGACGTGGGGGGCAGGCCGTTCCCGGACGGCTGGGAGCCCGACGACGACCGCGGAGGCGCGGACGAGGACTTCGCCTCCGTGGTGTTCGACGAGGACTTCGTCCGGGCGGCGGAGGTCCATGAACCCACCGCCGTCGAGCGGTTGCTCGCCGCCGCCCAGGCCCGCGCGGAGGCCGAGGCCGCCCGCGCCGGAACGGGTCTCGGGATCACCGACGACGAGCTGTACGACGGCGGCTACGGCCGTGAGCGGGCCTACCGCGACGGCATCCGCTCCGGCGACTACGACGAGTACGCCGACCCCTACGGCAGGCACGGCGGTACCCTGCGCCCCTACCGCGGCAGTGCCCGCTGGCACCGGCCGGTGGCCTGGGTCCTCGCCCTGCTGATGGGGATCGGCATGGTCGCCCTCGCCTTCACCGCCGTCTACCGGGGAGCCTCCGGCAACCGCCAGGACCAGGTGCCGCCGCCCGCGACGACGGGTGTCGACGCCACCAAGTCCTCCCGCTCGACCGGCTCCGCCTCGGATCCCAACTCCCTCAGGGACCGAGTCGGCAGCCCCTCGGTCTCCGCGGAGTACTCCGCGCCGCCGGCCCCTGCCGACCGCCGCACCCCCTGACCGCCGGCTCTCTCCGGGGCGACCGCTGCCCAATCCGCTTCCCTTACGGTCGGCCGCTTCCCGGCGGATGTTCCTCCTGCCGGGCCACGGCCGTGTGCCCCCCGCCAAGAGAGCCGGGCCCTGGTGTTCCCGGCGCCCGCCCGCCGCGGCGTGCCTGGTCCCGCGCCCGCGGGTGCTCCCTCTCCCGCGGGCCGCTGATCACTTTCCGGTCCACCGGTGAACGGACGGGATCAACGTTGGTGAGAACTCGTCAGACTTTGCCGGGTACGGTCGTGTTTACCGGAGCCCCGCCGGACCCAACCTGAAAGTATGGCTGGGCGCGGAGACCCGCCCGAGGGGACGCCTGAGGGGACACCCGAGGGATTCCCCGGCGGTGGAGAGGACGAGTACCGGTCCGTCGTCTTCGACGAATCGTTCGTACAGGCTGCGCGGCTTCAGGAGTTCTCCGCGCAGGAGCGGATGGGCGCCCACGCGCGCGCCGTGCGCTCCCTCCCCGAGTGGAAGGCCAGGTCCGGTTCCCGGCAGATCCTGGTGCTGGTCGTTCTGGTGGCGCTGGCCTTCGGAACGGCGGTCTATCTGGCCGTCCGCCAGCCGTCTCAGGCGCCCGCCGGCAAGCGGGCCGAGCCGTTGCGTATCACGATGATCCCCCTCGCTCCTCAGGGTCCCGTCCCGGGCGGGACGCCCGCCGATCTCTATGCCCGCAGCCCCGCCGCGCACTATCGCGCCTCCGCCTCCGGCATCAACCTCCCGGGGGCCCGGCGCACCCGCAACTTCTCCGAGAGCCAGGTGATGACCGCGCTCACCATCGCCAAGGACTATCTGGTGGTGTCCTCGCTGGACCCCGATGTCCTCACCGGCGGTGCCGTGCGGCCGGTGAGAGTGCTGCTCGACCCCGATCAGCTGGACCAGTTCGACCGCAGCATGTCGACCCCCGTCGCCGACGGCCACCACGCGGCCACCGGCTGGATGGTGCGCTTCGATCCGGCGAGGGTGGCCCTCGCCGACCCCGAGGTGCGGGTGCGGGGCGGGCTGACCTATCTGGAGGCGGGAGCCGACGCCCTGGAGGTGACCTCGAACCACACCTTCACCTACGCCCTGCGCCCGGCTCGGATCGGCGGCACCCCCGCGGGCAGGGCGGGCAAGGCGTCCCTCTTCACCGTCCGCCGGGAGCTGCATCTCCGCTTCGACCGGGACGACCTCGACCGCCGCCGTACGGAACTGGTCTCCAGCCATGTCCAGGCCGGTCCCCAGGCGTGCTCGGACGACCCCTCCGGCACCCTGCGCCCCCTGCTCGCGGGCCAGCGCGCCACCCCCGGCGTCCCCGCCGGCACCGACCCGTACGCCGCGGGCGACGCCACAGCGGCCCTCTGCGGCTCTCTGTCCCCCTCCGCCCAGCCAAGCCCCTCCCGGAGCGCCCCGAGGCCCTGAGAGGGCGCCAGGGCGGCTGCTCGGGGAGGTCCGGGGCAGCGGTCGGCTGACGCGCTTCGAGTGGTGCTGCTCCGGGAGGGCCCGGGGCAGCGGTCGGTCGACGCGATCCGGGAGGCGCGGGCGTCCCGGGTGCCGGAAGCGGGCTCACTCGTGCCCGCCAGGGCGGCATCGGACGTCCGTGGACCAGCCGGGGCCTTCCCAAGACAAGCCGGGCCTTCCCCTGCCCTCGGCCGGGTACAGCCAGGGCCGGGCAGGGGTGGGGCGCCCGGCGCGGTCCCGCCCGCCGTCCGGGAAGTGCCGGGCTGTCGGCCGTCCGGGCAGCCGGGCGCGCCCGGCTAGCTCGTGCCGTTGCTCCCGCTGCTTCCCCCGTTGCCGCTGGAGGAGCCGCCGGACGCACCGCCGCTCGTGAACTTGTCGCGGAGCTTGCCGCCCAGGTCGCCCGCACCGCCGGCTATGTCGCCGACGAGCTTCATCAGCGGATCCTTGCTCGTACGCACCGTGTCCGCGTAGTGCGAGGCGGACTCGCGGAAGGAGCCCGTCACCGAGGTGTCCTTGTCCTCCGAGCGCCGGGGATAGTGACCGTCCATGATCCGCTGATAGTCGCGGTTCTCCGCCCACTTCTTCAGCTCGGCCGCACGGACCGTGGTGAACGGGTGCGAGCGGGGCAGCACATTGAGGATCTTGAGCACGGAATCGCGGAGGTCGCCCCCCGCCTCGTACTCCTCCGCCTGCTTGAGGAACGCGTCGACGTTCATCTCGTGCAGGTGGTTGCCTCCGGCTATCTTCATCAGGCCCCGCATCGACGCCTGGAGATCCTGGCCCACGAGCAGCCCCGCGCGGTCCGCCGAGAGCTCCGACTTGCGGAACCACTCCCGCAGCGCCGTGACGATGGCCATGATCGCCATATTGCCGAGCGGGATCCAGGCGATCTTCAGCGCCAGATTGGTGAGGAAGAGCAGAATCGTGCGGTAGACGGAGTGGCCCGAGAGCGCGTGGCCCACCTCGTGGCCCACGACCGCCCGCATCTCCTCCTCGTCCAGCAGCTCCACCAGACCGGTGGTGACCACGATGATCGGCTCGTCCAGGCCGATGCACATCGCATTGGGCCGCGGGTCCTGTGTGACATACATCGCCGGGACCTTCTCCAGGTCCAGGATGTAGCAGGCGTCCCTCAGTATGGAGTTGAGATGAGCGAACTGCTCGTCGCCCACCCGGACCGAATCGGAGAGGAAGAGCAGCCGCAGGCTGCGCTCCGGCAGCAGTCCGCTCAGTGCCTTGAAGACGGTGTCGAACCCGCTGAGCTTGCGCAGAGCCACCAGCGCCGAGCGGTCCGCGGGATGTTCGTACGCGCGTGAGGAGATGCCCGGGAAGCGCTTGCGCTGCCTGCTCGGCACACTCTCTTGACTGCTTTCGGTCATTCAAGCCCCCTGTTTGACCCTAATGGTGCGAATTGCATGTAATGACTCGTCCCCCCCCGACAAGCCCCAGCGTAGGCGCTGGTGCCCCAGCGCGTCGGGGGCTGTGGATAACCTGGAAGTGCGGGAGCCGCGCGCCTGGTTTCCACTTGTCTCAGCTGCACGGCACCGCAGGAACGACGCCGTGACAACCACAACGACCGAGTCGGCGTAAGCGTGCCCGAGGGGCCCGCATACGATGTGGGCGAAGTCGACCCGCCTTGATTCCCGATCGATAGGTCCGCTGAAGATGAGCCTCACCAGCACCGCCGCCAACCTGGTCACTCTCGCCGAAGGCGCTGAGCACGGCGGCAATCACGCAAGCCTCGACCCGTACTTCATCGGTGGCAGCGTCCTCTTCGCGCTGCTTCTCCTGCTGTGGATCACCACCCGTTTCAACCGCGACCGCTGAGCCCGGACCGGGCGGACCGGACGAACGTGCCAGTAGGCTCTGCACGCATGGGAGAGCAGGAAGTGCCTACGGGTACCGGTACCGGCAGGCGTCGACTGGGCGTGATGGGCGGGACCTTCGACCCGATCCACCACGGTCACCTGGTGGCCGCCAGTGAGGTGGCCGCCCTTTTCCACCTCGACGAGGTGGTGTTCGTACCGACCGGACAGCCGTGGCAGAAGACCCACAAGGTGGTGTCCCCGGCAGAGGACCGCTACCTGATGACGGTCATCGCCACGGCGTCCAACCCGCAGTTCTCCGTCAGCCGTATCGACATCGACCGCCCGGGGCCGACGTACACGATCGACACCCTGCGGGATCTGCGCTCCCTGAACAAGGACTCCGATCTCTTCTTCATCACCGGAGCCGACGCGCTCTCCCAGATCCTCGGCTGGCGCGACGCGACCGAGCTGTTCTCGCTCGCCCACTTCATCGGCGTGACCCGTCCCGGACACGATCTGACGGACGACGGGCTGCCCGAGGGCAAGGCATCCCTGGTGGAGGTCCCCGCACTGGCGATCTCCTCGACCGACTGCCGTGCGAGAGTCGCGAAGGGGGATCCGGTCTGGTACCTCGTACCGGACGGTGTCGTGCGCTACATCGACAAGCGCCAGTTGTACCGCGGCGTGTGAGCCACGGAGAGGGGCACCGGTGAACGACCAGCACAATCCGTACGACCCGTATTACCAGGAGCCGCGGATCATCGGCTACGACGAGTACGGGCAGCCGGTCTATCAGCAGCCCCAGCAGTACGATCCGTACGCGCAGCAGCAGCCGCAGCATCCCGACCAGCACCAGCAGGGCCAGACCGTCGGCGGGGACTACGCCTACGACCCCTACGCCCCGCAGCAGCCCGTGACCGGGGAACTCCCGCAGTACGACCCGTACGCCCAGCCCCCGCCGCAGGACCAGGGCGGCCGGAGCGCGGAGTACCCGTACGGATACGACGGCGGCACCTACGGCGACGGGTACCCCGGTGGTGGGTACACCGACAGCGGGTACTCCTACGGCCATGACACCGGCGAGCGGCAGGCCGCGGTGGACACCGCCCGGCAGTGGGACGTGGCGCAGCAGTACCAGCAGACGGGGGTCCCGGCCGAATCGCGTACGGCGACGGCCGCACCCGGGGCCGAACCGGCCGGAATTCCGTCCTCCGATCCCGCCTCCCCCGGCTTCCCGCCCGACGGGCCCCTGTCCGACGGCTCCCGTTCCGCCGCCGCGCCCGGGCGGACCGTGCCCGCACCGCGCCGGCCCGGGGACGGCGACCGCGACTACCGCACCGAGCAGTTCTCCTTCATCGAGGAGCCGGACGAGGACTCCGAAGACGTCATCGACTGGCTGAAGTTCACCGAGAGCCGCTCCGAGCGGCGCGAGGAGGCCAAGCGCCGCGGCCGGCACCGTGTGGTCGCTCTCGTCGTCGCCCTGGCGCTCGTCCTCCTGGGCGGTGTCGGCTATCTGTGGGCCGCGGGCAAGCTGCCCGGTCTGTCGGACGGGAAGTCGTCGGACACGGCCACCGGACCGCAGAAGCGGGACGTGATCGTGGTCCATCTGCACAACACCAAGAAGAAGGGCGCCACCTCGACCGCCCTCCTCGTCGACAATGTCACCACCCGGCAGGGCACCACCGTCCTGCTCCCCAACGCGCTCACCGTCGCCAACGACGACGGCACCGGCACCACCCTCGGCAAGTCCGTGGAGGACGACGGCTCCGTGGGCACCCGGGAGGCCGTGGGCGCCCTCCTCGGCGCGAAGATCACCGGCACCTGGCGGCTCGACACCCCGTTCCTGGAGAATCTGGTCGAGCTGGTCGGCACCATCGACCTGACCACCGACACCGTGGTGCCCGGCGACAAGAAGGGCGCCGCTCCGCTGGTGAAGAAGGGTGAGAACCAGACCCTGAACGGCCGGGCGGCCGTCGCGTACGCCACCTATGTCGGCCCGGGCGAGGCCGAGGCGGACCAGCTCCAGCGCTTCGGCCAGGTCATGCAAGGCGTCCTGAAGAAGTTCCCGAGCGAGCCGAAGTCCGCGACCGTCACGGTGGAGACCCTGGGGCAGATCCTCGACCCCTCACTGACCGAGAAGGACCTGGGGGCCTCGCTCGCCAAGCTCGCGGAACACGCCAAGGGGGGCGACTACCGGACCGCGCTGCTGCCGGTCCAGCAGGACGGCACGCTCACCGAGGAGGCGTCGAGCAGCGTCGTCAAGGACATCCTGGGCGGCTCGGTCACGGCTCCGGAGCAGGGCGCGGCCGTGCGCATCGGCATCAAGAACGGCACCGGGAAGACCTCGGCCACCGAGACCGCCCGGGTCGCTCTGGTCAACGGCGGCTACGCGGTCATCGACAGCGGCAAGGCGGAGAGCGTCGCCACCTCGCGGATCACCTACGGTGACGACGCGAAGAAGGAGGAGGCGGCGGAGGTCGCCAAGACACTGGGCCTGCCGGCGGGCGCGGTGAAGAAGGGCACACCCGCCGCGAACGCCGACATCAGCGTCGTCCTGGGCAAGGACTTCAAGGCGACCGGCTGACCCCGGCGGCCGACTGAGCGGAATCCGCGGGTCCGGGGAGCCTGAGCTGCCCGGACCGGCGGCTCCCCGCAATGGGGGCGAGCGTTGTCGGTGGTCCGTGAGACCCTTGAGGGGTTATCCGACCACCGACGAAAGCCTGCTTGTGACCGCTACGGACCGCTCCATCGAGCTTGTCAACACCGCCGCCCAGGCGGCCGCCGACCGGCTCGCGCACGACATCATCGCCTATGACGTCAGCGATGTGCTGTCGATCACCGATGCCTTTCTCCTCGCCTCCGCGCCCAACGACCGCCAGGTCAAGTCGATCGTCGACGAGATCGAGGAGCGGCTGAGCGAGAAGCTGGGCGTCAAGCCGGTCCGCCGCGAGGGCGACCGCGACGCCCGCTGGATCCTCCTCGACTACGTGGACATCGTGGTCCACGTCCAGCACAGCGAGGAGCGTGTCTTCTACGCCCTGGAGCGGCTCTGGAAGGACTGCCCCGAGCTGCCGCTGCCCGAGGACGCCGTGAAGACCCGCGGAAAGGCCAAGGAGCACGCGGAGCTCTCCGGGACAGCGGACGGTGAGTTGAGCTGAACGAGGACGCCTACAAGCGCACGGGCCGCCGTCTCGTCCTGTGGCGGCACGGGCAGACCGCCTGGAACCTGGAGCGCCGATTCCAGGGCACCACGGACATCGCCCTGACCGAGACCGGCGTCGCCCAGGCCCGCCGGGCGGCGCGCCTGCTCGCCTCCCTCAAGCCGGACGCGATCATCGCGTCCGACCTCAGGCGGGCCGCCGCCACGGCCGCCGAGCTCGCCGGGGTGACCGGCCTCGACGTCTCGTACGACTCCGCCCTGCGCGAGACCTACGCGGGTGTCTGGCAGGGGCTGACCCACCGGGAGATCATCGAGCGGCACGGGGAGCAGTACGCGGCCTGGAAGCGCGGCGAGCCCGTGCGCCGGGGCGGCGGCGAGCTGGAGACCGAGGTCGCCGACCGGGCCGCGCCCGTGGTCCTCCACCACGCCGAGAAGCTCCCGGAGGACGGCACTCTGGTCGTCGTCAGCCACGGCGGCACCATCCGCACCACCATCGGCCGTCTGCTCGGCCTGGAGTCCGCGTACTGGGAGAGCCTGGGCGGGCTCTCCAACTGCTGCTGGTCGGTCCTCGGCCAGGGCGCCCGCGGCTGGCGGCTGCTGGAGCACAATGCGGGCACCCTCCCGGAACCGGTCCTCGGCGACGACGACTGACCCGCCCGGCCGCGTCCATGACGCCGGCCCCGGCCCCGTACCTCCGGATTTCACTTTCCGGCAGGTCGCAGGCTAAGGTTCTTCTTGTTCGCAGCGCCGAGCGCGAAGAACACGCGGGGCTATAGCTCAGTTGGTAGAGCGCCTGCATGGCATGCAGGAGGTCAGGAGTTCAATTCTCCTTAGCTCCACATCCCGGAATCCCGTCCTCAGTCGAGGGCGGGATTTCGCTTTTCCCGGCAGCGCCGACCGAAGCGCGCCGGGGCTGCCGGGCACCGGGCGAGCACGCAGGCCGCACGGCTGCCCAGGTCCCACGGGGGCCGATGTCAGGCGGCACCGCCGTCCCGCGCCGCCCGCAGCCTTTCGAGACGCCGGCCGCTCTCCTCGTCGTCCGGCGTGTAAGCGACGATCCTGCACTCCGGCATGCCGTTGATCTCCAGCGACACGGACGTCATCCGCATCTCGCCCGCGTCCTGGTGCCGGAACGTCTTCACCCGTGGCCCGGGGGGCTGCACATTCCCGCTCCGCCACAGCTCGGCGAAGCGGTCGCTCGCCGCCGACAACTCCTTGACGAACGACTCCCACGCGGGCTCGCCCACATGGCGCCCGTACGCACTGCGCAGCTGCGCCACCATCAGCGGAAGCTCCAACTCGTGGCAGACCACCGGACAGTGCTCGGCGTCGGCGGCGGTGAACAGCGCCCACAGCACATTCGACCTGCCGGGGCCCCCGAAGCGGTCGGTCACGAACAGATCGCGGTAGGCGTGGTTGGTCGCCAGCACGTCGTACCGCGCGTTGTAGACCACGGCCGGTCGGGGGTCGAGCGCGTCGATGACGCCCTGGATCTGCGGGCTCACGCTCTGGGAGCCGGGCTGTGTCCCCCCTTCGTACGGAACCTCCGCCAGGTGGTACAGATGCTCCCGCTCCGGACGGTCCAGCCGGAGCGTCCTCGCCACGGCGTCGAGGACCTGCGCCGACACCTTGATCGGACGCCCCTGCTCCAGCCAGGTGTACCAGGTCACACCCACCCCGGAGAGCTGGGCGACCTCTTCGCGGCGCAGCCCCGGG
The DNA here is from genome assembly GCF_042873655.1 of Streptomyces sp. NPDC004609. Taxonomy (NCBI): domain Bacteria; kingdom Bacillati; phylum Actinomycetota; class Actinomycetes; order Kitasatosporales; family Streptomycetaceae; genus Streptomyces; species Streptomyces sp. NPDC004609. The sequence goes on from NZ_JBIALS010000001.1 coordinate 121,985, forward strand.
GTGCGCCGCCGCAGCCCCGGCGGCATCCCCACGTCGGCGGGTGCCAGCCGCGCACGACGGCTGCGCAGGAACGCCGCCAGCTCCGGTCTGCGGCGACTCCCCGATCTGCCCCCGCTCTGTGCCTCGCGTGCTGCTCGGGCCTCCCGTGTGGCACGGACCTCCCGTGTCTCCTGTGCCCCGGAAGCCGGGTGATCCGCTCCAGCCGTCGTCATCGCGGTCATACCCCCCATGGTCGATTCCCGGGCTCCTCCTTGCCAGGTGCTGGTGGTACCAGCATCGGCGGGCTCTCACCACCCGTACCAGAATGTCGTCACGCTGCCGGTCATGACGACGACCTCCCGGGAGCCCCGCACTCTCAGTAAAGACCCCGGCACTGACAAGCGCCCCGGCCCGCTGCTGGCCGTCGTGCTCGCCGCGCAGTTCATGGCGCTCCTCGACACCTTCATCGTCAGCGTCGCCGCCCCCACCATCCGCGGTGAACTCGACACCTCCGGCGCGGGGTTGCAGCTCGTCGTCGCCGGCTACACGATCACGTACGCCGTCCTGCTGATCACCGGCGCGAGGCTCGGTGACCGGATCGGCCACCGGCGGGCGTGGCTGGCCGGGCTGGCGCTCTTCACCACCGCCTCCCTGGCCTGCGGGCTCGCCGCCGACACCGGGCAGCTGATCGCGTTCCGGCTGGTCCAGGGCGCGGCGGCGGCCCTGCTGATACCCCAGGTGCTGAGCCTGATCCAGCGGAACCACGTCGGCGAGGCGCGGGTCAGGGCGCTCGGCGCCTACTCCGCCGTGATCGCCACCGGAGCCGTCGCCGGACAGGTCGCCGGCGGCATCCTGGTCAGCGCGGATCTCCTCGGTCTGACCTGGCGGCCCGTCTTCCTGGTCAATGTGCCGATCGGTCTCGCGCTGCTGGTGCTGGGCATGCGGGTGCTGCCGCGTGATCAGCGCGAGGGGAGCGCGGCCGTCCGGCCGCTCGACCTCCCGGGGCTGGTGCTCCTCTCGGCCGCCGTATCCCTGTTCACCGTGCCGCTGGTGCTCGGCCAGGAGGAGGGCTGGCCCGCCTGGACCTGGATCTCCCTGATGGCGTCCGTGCTGCCCTTCGGCGCGTTCGCCGCGTACGAGTCACGGCTGGCCCGGCGCGGCGGCGCTCCGCTGATCGCCCCACGGGTGCTGCGGAACCCGGGGATGGGCCTGGCCGTGCTGCGCATCCTCGTGGTGATGGCCGTGAACGCGGGGTTCGTCTTCGCCGCCACCCTCCACGTCCAGGGCGGCCTCGGCTACGGCGCCCTGCGGTCGGGGCTGATGTTCGCCCCCACCGCCCTGGTCTTCGGGGTGGTCGGACTGACCTGGCGGCGCTGGCCCGCGCGACTGCAAACGGCCCTGGTACCCGGCGGGTTCGTCCTGACGGCACTCTCCTCGGCCGCGGTGGGGGCGCTGCTGCGGGACGGCGGCGACGGCGGGCCGCTGCTGTACGTGGCGCTCCTGGGCGTCGGCGCCGGCATGGCGGGCGCGTACAGCCCCACACTCACCCGGGCGCTGGCGACCGTGCGCCAGGAGGACGCGGCGGACGCCAGCGGGCTGTTGGTGACCGTCACCCAGGTTGGACAGGTCCTGGGAGTCGCCGTTTTCGGCACGCTGTTCCTGAACCGGCAGACCGGACCGGGGGCGGAGGGCTCCGCCGACGGCATGTGGATCTGCGCCACGGCCCTCGCCGTCGCGTCAATCCTCGGGGCTGTGGCCGGTCTCGTACACAAACGCCCCTGACCATCTTGCGTGGCCATGGCAGAATCGGACGGCCGGAGGGGACACCGGCCAGAACGGGAAGGAGTGCACGATGTCCGCCAGCAGGAGCCAGGAGACCGATGCCCTGCTCACCACGGCGGACGTGACCGCACTCCTGAGATGCCCGTCCTGCGGATCTGCGCATGTCGCCCAGGTCCTCGGCGACAATGGTGGAGTTTCTTACGTGTGCACGTCCTGCGGCCACAGCTGGAGCTGACTGATGGGGGCACACAGGCGTAAATGCGACTGGTGCGGCAGTGGTACACCCATTGTCCGGGACATGGACCCGCTGAATCCCGAGTACCAGTACTGGTGCGAGGAATGCGCGCGGGCGCTGATCATAAAGGGCGACCCCATCGAGACCTACCGGGAACTCGAGGGCGAACCCATCTACGGGCGTCTCCTGGACGAGCACTGCGCGCTGAAGCGCTTCTACTCGTTCGCGACGGCTTAGCCGGGCACCGGCCGGGGTCCGCACAGGACCTCCGGGGGGTCTGCGGGCGCGGTCCGGCCCGCCCGGCCGCGCGGCGCCGTTGCCGCCCTCCGCCCCCCGTGCGGGAGGCGGATATGGATTTGGTGAAGCACCAGGGGGAGCGTTAATGTTGGCGATGTCGCCCCCGAGGGAAACCTCCGGTCGGGCGGCATCTCGCAAGGGGCTATAGCTCAGTTGGTAGAGCGCCTGCATGGCATGCAGGAGGTCAGGAGTTCAATTCTCCTTAGCTCCACAGGCTTCACTGCGCAAGCACTGGAGGGAAGAACCCGCCGGGACCGTCGGTCCGGCGGGTTTTCTGTCGTCTCGGAAGGTTTGGATCCCGGGCGACGACAGAGGAGGGCGGGCCACGATCGGGTGACCCGCCCGTCCCCAACACGGGTCCGGCACACGGGCGGTGGGCCCGTCAGCCGCGTCCGCTGCCCAGTTCCTTGCGCCTCGCGGCGGGCAGTGCGGGCCGTGCGGTCCCCGGCGCCGGATCGGAGGTCTGCTCGATACGCATCGCCAGCCCGGGACACCGCCGTACGGCCCGCTGGGCACGCCCCCGCAGATGCGCCGGCACCACGGCGTCGGCCACGGACGGGTAGCCGTCCGGGTTGAGCCGGATGAGCTCGGGGACGATGTCGGCGCAGAGCCCGTGCCCCTGGCAGAGCGTCCAGTCGATGACGACCTTCTCGCCGCTCGGGGCCGACTCCTCCGCCTCCTCGTACCCCGGCATCGGCAGCGGCAGCACCCCGGTCGTCTCGCGGCCGCAGCCCCCGTGCAGCACATGGGCGGCCAGATCGTCCGTGAACGCGGACAGGGTGGACGCGAAGAAACGCGCCGAGCCGTCCGGATGCTTGCACGCCCCCCGGCCCTTCACGGCCTGTGTCACCTCCCGCAGGGCCTCCAGCGCGGCCGGGCCGCCGCCGTTCATGACATCCGCCAGACCGCCCGCCGCGGCGGGCAGCCCCAGCCTGCACGGACCGCACTGCCCCGCGGTCTCGGCGGCCAGCCAGTTGGCCACCCGCAGAGCTTCCCCCAGCGGACAGGTCTCCGGGCCGATGGGCAGGATCGCCCCCGCGCCCAGGGAACCCCCGACGGCAGCCAGCGACTCGCGCGAGACCACCGCCTCGTGCACGGCGACCGAGTCGATCCAGTTGCCGTGGTAGCCGCCGGTCAGCACCCCCTGGGGGAGCGGCGGAGCGCCCGCCAGCTGGAGCACGTAGCGCAGCGGCACACCCGTGGGCACCTCGACGACCATGGGGCGTGCGACGGCCCCGGAGATCGTCAGCATCACCGTGCCCGGTTCGGAGCCCGTCCCGGTGTTGCCGTAGCGGCGGGCGCCGATACGGGCGGCGATCGCGAGCTGTGCGTACGTCTCCGCGTTCGACAGCAGCGTCGGCGCGCCCCCGACGCCGGTGTCGGCCGCCCGGACCCGGCGTCCGGGCGGCAGGGCGGGACCGCCGTTGATCGCCCGGATGACCGAGGACGCCTCACCGGAGACCATCCGCTCGGGCGTCCGGACGATCCGCGCGCGCAGCCGCTGCCCGCGCCGGTCCGACAGCCCGCGCTCGGCCAGCGCGGCCCGCATCGATATCTCCGTGGAATTGCGGGTCACCGCGACGACCAGCGTGCGCGCGCCCAGTGCCTCGGCCGCCAGCAGCGCGCCGTCCAGGATCAGATGGGGCGCGCGGTTGAGCAGCACGGTGTCCTTGCGGCAGGCGGGTTCCCCCTCACTTCCGTTGACCACGACGACGGGCCGCACCCCGCGCCGGATCGCGGACTTGGCCACGGCGCGCAGCTTCTGTCCGAAGGGGAAGCCGGCGCCTCCGCGGCCGCGGAGGGATATCTCCTCGGCGAGCTGCGCGAGCCGCTCGCCGGTGACCGGCTCCAGGGGGCCGTGCACCTTGAGGTGCATCTGGAGATCCAGGCGCTCGACGAGGTCGAACCCCTGGGTGAGCTGGGGAAGGCCGACGACGCGGACCTCGGGGACATCGGGGAGGGGGATGTTCAAGGTCGGTCTCCTGCGGGCGAGTTCCAGGGCTCTCCCGCCTGTGGCGGGAAGAGCGGGCCGGGCATCGCCTGTGTGGTGTCGTCGTACGCATCGGTTCGGCCGGTGTCGTACGGGGAGGGGGGTGGCGCGTACGGGGAGTCGGCTGCCCGGTACTGGCCGGCCACGGGTGTCCCGTGGCCGACGGGAGCGCCGGACTCCGGGGTGTCGTGGGGCGCGGTTCCGGGCCACTGGGCCGGGTACGGCGGGGTGTCGAAGCCGGTGCCGTTCGGGGGCGTTCCGGTCACCGTGCCCTGGGCGGGAGTGTCGGAAGCCTGAGTTCCGTACCCGGGGGAGTCGTACGCGGCCGGTTCGTACGCCGCTGGTCGGTACGCCGCCGGCTCGTACGCGGGAGGGTCGTAGGCGGGCGGGGCGTACGACGGCGGAACGGCCTGGATCGGCTCGTACATGAACATCTGCGCGAGGGGCGGCGCAGGCTCGGAAACGAGCGGCTGGGACGGCTGCGGCGGGGGCTCGGAGACGAGGGCGCGGCCGGGGGGCGGCGGCGACGGCGTGGGCCACACGCCGGGGCCGGGGCCCTCTTCGGAGACGACGGGCAGTTCCTCGGTCATCGGAATGCGCTCGGCCAGCGGAGCGGACGGCTCGCCCGCGAGGGACACCGCGCGGTACGCGGCCGAGATGCCGGTTCCGGCGGGGATGCCGCCCGTGGCGGGATCCGAGGCCGGGGGCGGTGGTGCTTCGTAGAGCTGGGGGGAGGGGGCCGCGAGCGTCGGCCGCCGGCGGGGCGGGGCGAGAGCCGCCGGACCCGGGGCCGTCTCGCGCCGGAGGTCCGTTTCGTAGAAACGATCGGACGGTACTCGGTCCCCGCCGCCGAGACCGGCCGCCGCCGGTCCACCGCTCCCGCCCGGGAGGAGGGAACCGGCCGCATCACGCCGTGCGCCCTCCCCGCGGTCCTCGGAACCACCCCCGGTCAGCCTGAGGACCTTGCTCGACAGGCGGCGCTGCACGGGGCGCGGCAAGAGGCGTATCGATACGGCAGCCGCGACGGCCAGGAGTGCCAGGCAGTACATCGTCACGACCCAGGCCGCCGCCGGCCGGCCCGAGAACAGACCGTGGATCAGTGCGAAGCACCAGGCGGGATACGCCAGCATGTGCAGGGGGCGCCACCGTCCGGCCCCTCTGACATTGCCCGCCAGCGCGCTGCGCAGCGCGCCGGTCGTGCCCGCGACGACCATCAGGAATCCGGCCGCGGAGCCGAAGCCGATGAGTCCGGCCGTACCGCCGGCCCCGAGGCCGAACGGCACCAGGGCGCCGATCAGGTCCACATGCCCGAGCGACACTTTGACGGTGGCGTGGAGCAGCAGAAATCCGAGGGAGGCCGTCGCTGTCGCACGGTGGACGGCCTGGGCGAGGAGCCGGTGGCGCGGTGACAGCAGCAGCCGGTCCGTCGCGATGAGCCCCCACGCGATGGACGCGGTCAGGGACAGCAGCGACAGGACCCCGGTGGTGTGGTCGAGCGCGGCGCGGAAGCCGTCGCTCGCGCCGACGGCGAGCAGGGGGATGAGCACGAACGCCGCCACGGTGAGGCCACCCTGCACCGGGCGGCTGAGCCCGCCGCTCGGCGGCGGCGACGAACGGCTCTTGCGATGAGGCTTCATGGGGCAACTCCGAGGGTGCGGGAAATGCGGTCCCGTTGACGCATGCTAAGTCGACCCATACCGAGCGGTACGACGTTTCAGTGTTTAGGCAGGCGAACCACGGCCAAATCGCGCTGGTGTTGTCCCGGATAGGGGCGATACGCGGGGTAACGCCGACCGTCGAGAACCAGCCGGTCCGCCCCCGCGGGGCACTCGTCGTCGATCCCCTGCTCCCTTCACTCCTCCGGCGCCGGACGCGCCGCTCGTTCCGCGCTGCTGCGAGGGCGACCGGTTGATCTCCCTACGGAGGGGCGGTCGATCTCCCTACGGATAGATACGGCGTTCGCCGCGGGTTGTCTCGATGAGGTCCCGGTCCGTTCCGGCTCCGCGCGGAGGTTTCGCGCGACGGCGATTCCCGGCCGGGACCGGCCGTCGCACGGGGTGGCGGGCCGGGCCCGCCACGGGGTATCCCGCGCGCGTCCGGAACATCCGCTGCGGTACCCTGACGCCATGCGTGCCGTACGCCTTCTGCTTAGCGAGCCGCGCTGATCAGTCCCGGCGGATGAACAATCCGGTCGGAATCGGCGCGGCGTCCCCTCCTGTGCGAGGGGTCCTTTTGTTTGTGGGCACTGCGCCCGTCCAAACCGCCGGCAGAGACGATCGATGGAGCTTTGAGGATCATGAGCGAGACGAATTCCGCTGCCCATGCTGCCGAGGCGGCGGCGCCGCACCGGTACACGGCGGCTGTGGCCGCCGACATCGAGGCACGCTGGCAGGACTTCTGGGAGGCCGACGGCACGTACGAGGCCCCCAACCCGAGCGGTGACCTGGCCGGGGACCCCTCCGTGGCGGCCCGCCCCAAGAAGTTCATCATGGACATGTTCCCGTACCCCTCGGGCGCGGGGCTGCACGTCGGGCACCCGCTGGGTTACATCGCCACCGACGTCTACGCCCGCCATCAGCGCATGACCGGGCACAATGTGCTCCACACCCTGGGCTTCGACGCCTTCGGCCTGCCCGCCGAGCAGCACGCGGTCGCCACCGGCACACACCCCCGGGTGTCGACCGAGGCCGCCATGGAGAACATGAAGCGGCAGCTGCGCCGTCTCGGCCTGGGCCACGACCAGCGCCGGTCGATCGCGACGATCGACCCGCAGTACTACCGGTGGACCCAGTGGATCTTCCTGCAGATCTTCAACTCCTGGTACGACGAGGAGGCGGGCAGGGCCCGCCCGATCGCCGAGCTGATCGCGCAGTTCGAGAGCGGTGAGCGGCCTGTTCCGGCATCCGCCCGCCCGGACGCGTCCCCGGAAGGGGGCTCCACGCGCGCGTGGAGCGAACTGAGCGCGGTGGAGCGCGCGGACGTCCTGGGCGGGTACCGCCTGGCGTACGCCTCCGACGCGCCCGTCAACTGGTGCCCCGGCCTGGGGACCGTCCTGGCCAACGAGGAGGTCACCGCCGACGGCCGTTCCGAGCGCGGCAACTTCCCGGTCTTCAAGGCCAAGCTGCGCCAGTGGAACATGCGCATCACCGCCTACGCCGACCGGCTGCTGGACGATCTGGACGCACTGGACTGGCCCGAGGCGATCAAGCTGCAGCAGCGCAACTGGATCGGCCGCTCCGAGGGCGCGCGCGTCGGCTTCGACGTGGAGAGCCACGACGACGCCCGGATCACCGTCTTCACCACCCGCCCCGACACGCTGTTCGGCGCGACCTACATGGTGCTGGCCCCCGAGCACGGGCTGATCGACTCGATCCTGCCCGCCGAATGGCCTCAGGGCGTCAAGCAGGCGTGGACGGGCGGTGCCGCCACTCCGGCCGAGGCCGTGGACGCGTACCGCAAGCAGGCCCAGACGAAGAGCGATGTCGAGCGGCAGACCGAGCACAAGGACAAGACCGGCGTCTTCACCGGCGCGTACGCCCTGAACCCGGTCACGGGCACCCGTATCCCCGTGTTCGTCGCCGACTACGTCCTGATGGGCTACGGCACCGGCGCGATCATGGCCGTCCCCGGACAGGACGAGCGCGACTGGGAGTTCGCCGAGGCGTTCGAGCTGCCGATCATCCGTACCGTGCAGCCGCCGGTCGGCTGGGAGGGCGAGGCGTACACCGGCCCGGGAGCGGCGATCAACTCCTCGAACGACCTGATCTCGCTGGACGGCCTGGACGTCTCCGAGGCCAAGGCCCGGATCACCCGGTGGCTGACCGAGCGCGGTATCGGCGAGGGAACGGTCAACTTCCGGCTGCGCGACTGGCTGTTCAGCCGCCAGCGCTACTGGGGCGAGCCCTTCCCGATCGTCTACGACGAGGACGGGATCGCCCACGCGCTGCCCGAGTCGATGCTGCCGCTGGAACTGCCGGAGGTCGACGACTACTCGCCGCGCACCTTCGACCCCGAGGACGCGGACACCCGGCCCGAGACCCCGCTGTCGCGCGACGAGCAGTGGGTCCAGGTCACGCTGGACCTGGGCGACGGGCCCCGGAAGTACCGCCGCGAGACCAACACCATGCCCAACTGGGCGGGTTCCTGCTGGTACGAGCTGCGCTATCTGGACCCGCACAACGGTGAGAAGCTGGTCGACCCGGCCGTCGAGCAGTACTGGATGGGACCGCGCGAGGGGATGCCGCACGGCGGTGTCGATCTGTACGTCGGCGGGGCCGAGCACGCCGTACTGCATCTGCTGTACGCGCGGTTCTGGTCCAAGGTGCTGTTCGACCTGGGGCACATCTCGTCGTCGGAGCCGTTCCACAAGCTGTTCAACCAGGGCATGATCCAGGCGTACGTCTACCGGGACGCCCGCGGCTTCCCCGTTCCGGCCACCGAGGTCGAGGAAGGGGCCTCCCTGCCGGACGGTCAGGGCAGGGACGGGGCGTACGTCTTCAGGGGCGAGCCGGTCAGGCGTGAGCTGGGCAAGATGGGCAAGTCCCTGAAGAACGCCGTCACCCCCGACGAGATCGCCGCCGAGTACGGCGCCGACACGCTGCGGCTGTACGAGATGGCGATGGGCCCGCTGGACGTCTCCCGGCCGTGGGACACCCGCGCCGTCGTGGGCCAGTACCGGCTGCTGCAGCGCCTGTGGCGCAATGTCGTCGACGAGTCGACGGGCGCGGTGACGGTCGTGGACGACAAGGCGGCCGACGAGGCCACGCTGCGCGCGCTGCACAAGGCCATCGACGGCGTCGGCAAGGACATGGCCGGACTGCGCTTCAACACCGCCATCGCCAAGATCACCGAGCTGAACAACCATCTGACCAAGGCGGGCGGCCCGCTGCCGAGGGACGTGGCGGAGCGTCTGGTGCTGCTGATCGCGCCCCTGGCCCCGCACATCGCGGAGGAGCTGTGGCGCAAGCTGGGCCACACCGGCTCCGTCGTCCACCAGGACTTCCCGGTGGCGGACCCGGCCTATGTCGTGGACGAGTCGGTGACCTGCGTGGTCCAGATCAAGGGCAAGGTGAAGGCACGTCTGGAGGTCTCCCCGTCGATCTCGGACGAGGAGCTGGAGGCGCTGGCCCTCGGTGAGGCGGCCGTCGTCGCGGCGCTGGGTGGTGCGGGCATCCGGAAGGTGATCGTCCGGGCGCCGAAGCTGGTGAACATCGTTCCGGCGTGATCTTCCGCTTCGGCCGGGTGCGGGCGCTGGGGCCCCACCAGGCGGCCGGAGCGGCCCGGGGAAAGCGGTGAGGCTTCGGCTCCGCGTTCAGGGTGTCCCCTACGGGCAGGTTGGGGGGTTCCGATGGAACCCTTCGCCTGCCCGTTCCGTTTACGGTGGAAGAACCACAATCGACGCCGAAGGACTGTCCATGGACGCCGTGATTCTTATTCTGGCGCTGCTTTTCTTCGCCTTCGTGGCGTTGGGGGTGTATGTGACAGTGAAGGCCGTCGGAGCGGCCAAGCGTGGAGTGGAGCGTACGGTCACCCAGGCGCGCCGTACGGTCGAGGAGACCGCCCTGCGGGCCAAGAGCTACGGGCAGGCAGGTGTCGCCGGGGAGCTGGCGCAGCTGCGGCTGAAGCTCCGCACGTCGATGCGGGCGACCCAGGACGCCCTGCACGCGGGCGCGGCGGAGGACGCGTCGCTCTCGGAGTCCGTGAGCCTCTTCCAGCGGCTCAGCACCCACGGGCACGAGCTGGACGACGAACTGAAGCTGCTGGAGCGCGAGCCCGACCGGGCGACGGTGGCCGCGCGGCTGCCCGATCTGAGGGAGCGCGTGGAGCGGATCGTGCACTCGGCGGATTCCCTGCGGTGGGCGGCGCGCGACCGGGCGCGGAAGTTCGCCGACGACGACCTGGACACGCTGAGCACCCAGATCGACATGGAGGCGGGGGCGCTGCGGCACTGGTCGGAGCCCGGGGAGCCGCAGGGCGCTCCCGCCGCGTCCGGTGAGGGGCAGGGCGCGCCCCGGGCCGCCGGGGACTGGCCGGAGGCGGGAGGTTCCGTCCCCGGTCAGAGCGTGCCCGACGGGGACACCGCGGCCGGGGCGGCGGCCTCCGGAGCCGACGAGCCCCCGCCCGCGAGGCCGGAACCCCAGGCGATCACGGCTCGCGATCCGCGCCAGGAGTCCTACCCCTGGCAGAAGACCACCCGCCCCGAGACCACGAACTGACGGACAGGGGCGCGGTGGGCATGCGGAAGCGGCCGGCATTCTCCGGCGAGCGCGGGCATGGTGACGCGGTGTCCGGTCATGACGCGGTGTCCGGTCATGACGCGGTGTCCGGTCGCGGCAGCGGGCTGGTGGTGACACGGCGTTCGGGCACTGTGTCCAGTCGCGGCGGCGGGTCGGCGGTGACACGCCGTTCGGCCCTGACGGCGCGGGTGCCGGTGTTGCCGGCGCGGGGCTGCCGAGGGGCCGGGCTGCCGTCCGGCGCCGCCGACCGGTAACCTCCCGCTCATGTCCCGCCATGTCGCTATCGTCACCGATTCCACGGCCTATCTGCCGCAGCCGGAGATGGAGCGCCACAGCATCGTGGCGGTACCGCTGACGGTCGTACTCGGCGATCAAGCGCTCGAAGAGGGCAACGAGATCTCGGCCCGCTCGCTCGCCCTGGCCCTGCAGAAGCGACGCCCGGTGACCACCTCACGGCCCAGCCCCGAAGTGTTCGCCGAGACCTATCGGGCGAGCGCGGCGGCGGGCGCGACGGAAATCGTCTCCCTCCATCTGTCGGCGGAGTTCTCGGGGACGTACGACGCGGCCGTGCTCGCGGCCAAGGACGCCCCCGTGCCCGTGCGCGTGGTGGACACCGGCATGGTCGCGATGGCGCTCGGCTTCTGCGCGCTGGCGGCGGCCGAGACCGCGGAGAGCGGGGGCACCCTGGACGAGGCCGTGGCCGCGGCGGAGAAACGGGCCGCGGGCACCTCCGCCTACTTCTACGTCGACACCCTCGACTATCTCCGGCGCGGTGGCCGGATCGGGGCCGCTCAGGCGCTGTTCGGCTCGGCGCTCGCGGTGAAGCCCCTGCTGCAACTGGACGGGGGGCGCATCGAGATGCTGGAGAAGGTGCGTACGGCGTCCAAGGCGATCGCCCGGCTGGAGGAGATCGCCGTCGAGCGGGCGGGCGCGAGCAGTGTGGACATCGCGGTGCACCATCTCGCCGCGCCGGAGCGGGCCACGGCTCTCTCCGAACGCCTGCGGGACCGGGTTCCGGGGCTGGTCGATCTGCATGTCAGCGAGGTGGGTGCGGTGATCGGGGCGCACACGGGGCCGGGGCTGCTGGGGGCCGTGATCTCACCGCGCTGACATTCCGTGACGTCCGTCGACGCTCGTGCGGGTGACGGAGTTATCCACAACACGGTGGTTTTCCACGGGTATTGAGCCTGCTCGGCGGGTCCGGCCGGATGTCCCTACCGTCTGGTGCATGACTCTTCGATCACGTTCCGCAACCAGTGGGCCGGGCCGTGCCCCGGCATCGGACGGCCGCGCCTCGATCGGGCGCGGGGCAGGTCCGGGCCCCGGGAGGGGCCGGGGCCCGATCCGCATCTCGCGTCCGCGCGGCCGGCGCATCGCCGCGGCCTCGTCGGCGGTGATCCCGCGCCGCAGGGCGGACGCCCTGTTCGCGGCGACGGCGGGCCGGGCCAGGGGTGCTCCGGATCTCGGGGGCGGAGGCTCCACCGCACTGGACACCCGTCCGCGCCCGGCCCCGGGCACGGACCTGGCACCGGCCCCGCGCACCGATCCGGGGGCGGGCAGCGGTCCCGGTGCTGGGCGCATGGGCTCCGGGCCGGGCAGGGGCGTCGGTCCCGGGGCGGGGAGCGGGGCCGACGGCGGCACCGGGGCCCGGTCGGGCAGGGGAGCGGGTCCGCCGGTTCCGTCCGGTACGGCGGTGGGCACCGCGCCCCGCGCCGGTGCGGACTCCGCGGGCACAGGCCGGCGGGCTGCGCTCGCCCTGCGGGAGCGGCTGCCGCTGTGGGTGCAGCTCAGATGCGGACTCGAACCCAGAACTCTCGCCGCCCTGGCGGTGGTTCTCGTGGCGGCGGCCGTCTTCGCGGTCCAGCACTTCTGGGCTGGGCGACCCGGAGCCGTCCGTGCCCCCACGCTGGTCCACCAGGGCGTGTCCGCAGCGCCGTCGCCCCGGCCGTCGCCCGGAGTCCCATGGGCGACGGGTGCCACACCCGGCGGGCGGATCGTCGTCGATGTGAGCGGCAAGGTGCGGCGACCGGGTGTGCTGCGGCTGCCGCCCGGCTCCCGGGTCGCGGACGCGCTCGCGGCAGCCGGTGGAATCCGCGAGGGCGCGGATCTGACCGGTCTCAACCGCGCACGGGTACTCGTCGACGGGGAACAGGTCGTCGTGGGCGTACCCCTGTCGGCGGGGCTGCCCGGGGCCGGACCGGCCGTCCGGGGCACGGGGGCAGGCGGACCGGTCCCGGGCGCCGGGGCCCCGGGGACGGGCGACGGCGGGGCGGGCGCGGGCGGCGGTCCGGCTGCCGGGCCCGTGAGCCTCAGTACGGCGACCGTGGAGCAGCTCGACACCCTGCCGGGCGTCGGTCCCGTCCTGGCCCGCCACATCATCGACTACCGCACCCGGCACGGCGGCTTCCGTTCGGTCGATGAGCTCCGCGAGGTCGACGGGATCGGCGACCGCCGGTTCGCGGACCTCCAGACCCTCGTACGGCCATGACCCGCCAGGCGGTCCACGCCGCGTCGGGCCATCGGCTGGGGGCGTCCCACCCCCGCCAGGAGGGACCGGCAGATCTGCGCATGGTGCCTCCGGCGCTGGCGGCCTGGGCCGCGTCCGCACTCGCGCTGGGCGCATCCGGCGGCTCGGTGGCGGTCGGTGTGACGCTCTGCCTGGTCCTGGCGGGACTGCTGCTGTCGCCCGGGACGGTGAACGCGATCCGCGCCGCCCGTTCCGCGCGTGCGGTCCCATGTGCCCGCGTCGTGCGTGCCCTCCGCGCGGCCTCCCCGCTGTGTACCGTCCGGGCGGGAGGGGCCGGGCGGCGCGCCCGCCCCGGTGACGACCCGTCCCGCCGAGAACCCGGTGCCCGGGCCCGTCGGCGGCTCAACGCCACCGCCCTCGCGGGGATCCTGCTGTGTGCCGCCGCCGGGGCCGCCTCCGCCGGGCTGCACGGAGCGGATCTGAGACGCGGCCCGGTGCCCGCCCTCGCGGACCGATACGCGTACGTCACGGTGGAGTTGACGGTCACCTCCGACCCCCGGTTCTCCCGGCCCCGGTCCCAGGGCGGCGGGACGGCCGCACGATCGCTGATGATCGACGCGGAAGCGACCCGCGTGACGGCGGCCCGCGGTGCGATCGCCTCGACCCGGACGCCCCTGCTGGTCGTCGTACGTCCCGGTCTCTCCCGCGCCGCTCTCGCAGGCTGGCTGCGGCTGCTGCCGTCGACCAGGCTGCGGCTGGCGGGTCGGCTCGCGCCCCCGCCGGGCGGGGGCGACAGGTTCGCCGCCGTGCTGAGGGTGAACGGAGGCGGCCCGGAAACCATCGGCGCGCCAACGGCGCTGCAGCGCACCGCCGGAGAGCTGCGGGCGGGCCTGAGGGAGGCGACGGACGGACTGTCCCGGGACGCCCGCGCGCTGCTTCCCGGACTCACCGTAGGAGACACCTCCCGGATCACGCCCGAGCTTCAGGAAGCTTTCGAGGCGACCGATCTCTCGCACGTTCTTGCCGTGTCCGGCAGCAATCTCACCGTTGTGCTGGTCCTTCTGATCGGCCCGCCGGGCCGAGCGGGCCTGGCCGAACGAGGCGGCCTCGCACCCCGGTTGGGCATCACCCTGCGGGGGACGGCACTCGCCGGCGGCGCACTGACGCTGGCGTTCGTCGTCGTGTGCAGACCGGAGCCGAGTGTGCTCAGAGCGGCGGCCTGCGGGGCCGTCACCCTGCTCGCCATCGGCACCGGACGCCGCCGGTCGCTGATCCCCGCGCTGGCCACGGCCGTACTGCTGCTCGTCCTGTACGACCCCCGGCTCGCGCGGAACTACGGCTTCCTGCTCTCTGTACTGGCGACCGGAGCCCTGCTCACCATCGCTCCGAGCTGGAGTGCCGCGCTCGTGCGCAGGGGCGTACCGCCGAGGCTCGCCGAAGTGCTGGCCGCCGCCGGAGCGGCGCAGGCCGTGTGCGCTCCCGTGGTCGCGGTCTTCGCGGCACGGGTCAGCCTGGTGGCGATCCCCTGCAACCTGGCCGCCGAACTCGCCGTCGCCCCGGCCACGGTGCTCGGCTTCGCCGCGCTCGCCACCGCGACCGTGGCGATGCCCCCGGCCGAGGCGCTGGCCCGGGTCGCCGGATGGCCGGCCGGGTGGATCGCCGCGGTCGCCCGCGCCGGGGCGGGGCTGCCCGGAGCTCAGGTGGAGTGGCCGGGGGGCTGGCGCGGCGGGCTGCTGCTCGCCGCGGTCACCGGCGTCGCCGTCCTCGTCGTCCGCCGACTCTCCCGCCGTCCCTGGGCGGCCGCGCTCTGCGCCCTGCTGCTGATGCTGGTCGTCGTCCGTCCGGTCCCGCTCACCCGGGTGCTCACCGGCTGGCCACCGCCCGGCTGGTCGTTCGCGATGTGCGACGTGGGACAGGGCGACGCCGTGGTGCTGGCCGTGGGCGACGGTTCCGCGGTCGTCGTCGACGCCGGACCCGATCCCGCACCGGCGGACCGCTGTCTGCGCGATCTGGGGGTGACCGCCGTTCCGCTGGTCCTGCTGAGCCACTTCCACGCCGACCATGTCCGGGGGCTGCCCGGGATCCTGCGGAACAGGGCCGTCGGTGAGGTGCAGACGACGACTCTCGACGAGCCACGGGAGCAGAGCGCCTTCGTCCGGAGGGTCACGGCCGCGGCCCGCGTGCCGCTGGTCCGCGCCGCGGCGGGGGAGCGGCGCCGGATCGGACGGCTGACCTGGGAGGTCCTCTGGCCCGCCGGCCCTCCCCGGGGCGCCGGCCCCGGCTTCGTGCCGGACGGCCCCAACGACGCCAGTGTCACCCTGCTCGTACGGGTCGAGGGCGGACCCACCCTGCTGCTGCTCGGTGACCTGGAGCCACCGGCGCAGCGAGGGCTCCTGCTCGCCCATCCGGCCCTGCCACCCGTGGATGTGCTCAAGGTCGCGCACCACGGCTCCGCCCACCAGCACCCGGCTCTGCTGCGTGCGGTGCGACCGCGGCTGGCCCTGATCTCGGCGGGACGGGACAACCTCTACGGTCACCCGTCGCCCCGCACGGTCGGGGCGCTGCGGGGCCAGGGTGCCCTGGTGCTGCGCACCGACACGGACGGGCCGATCGCGGTGACGGGGGCGGGCCGGGATCTGCGGGCCGGTCTGCGGCGCGGTCGACGTCCGGGGCGCACCCCACGCCGGGGTCCGCGTACCGGGCGGCTCGGATATGCGCCCAGCACATGCCTCCTGGCCGACGGGCCTCTGTCCAACGGATCACGGTGTGTCGCGGTCGGCACTCGGGCCACACTGTCACCATGGACGACTACCTCCGCCGTATCGGTGCCGACCGCCCGGAACACGCAGACGCCGCGGCGCTGCGCGATCTACAGCTGCGGCACTTGCGGACCGTCCCGTTCGAGAATCTCTCGATCCACCTCGGCGAGGACATCGTGCTGGAGGAGAAGGCGCTGCTCGCCAAGATCGTCGAGCGGGGGCGTGGCGGGTTCTGCTACGAGCTCAACGGCGCGTTCGCTTCTCTGCTCCGCGGCCTCGGGTTCGACGTCACCCTTCTGCAGGCCCGTGTCTTCGGTGCGGACGGACGCCTCGGCATCCCCTACGACCACCTGGTGCTGCTGGTGGAGACGGAGGACGGGGCCGGCCGCTGGCTGGCCGATGTCGGATTCGGCGATCACGCGCACCACCCCCTCGCGTTCGATCTGCGGGAGGACCAGGGTGACCCGGCCGGGACGTTCCGGCTCGTGGAAACGGGCGACCACGGCGACCTGGACCTCCACCGGGACGGCAAACCGCAGTTCCGGCTTGAGATCCGGCCGCGTGAGCTCGGCGACTTCCGGGCCGGTGCCTGGTGGCACAGCACATCGCCTCAGTCGCACTTCACCAAGTCCCTGGTCTGCTCCCGCCTCACGGCGGACGGCAGGATCACGCTCAGTGGTCACACGCTGGTCACCACCCGGCACGGTGAGCGGTACGAGCAGCCGCTGGGCAGCGACGAGGCGGTGCTGGCGGCCTACCGCGAGCAGTTCGGGCTGCGGCTCGGACGGCTGCCGCTCGAACCCCACCGCGCCGACTGCTGAGCCCGCTCCCCGCGGGCCGCGTACCCGGTGCGCCCGGTGGCGAAGGCGCACCGGCGGGCGGTGGTGCGGTGTCCGGGGACGCTCACCCGGTGGCGGGCGCTTCGGCCCAGCCGTCCCTGTTCGCGTAGGACTCGTAGCTGTACCGGGTGCCGCGGTGCCAGTCCTCACCGGTGAGGTGCTGGTACGCGTGGTCCGGGACGTAGAGCAGGCTCTCGGCCCAGATCAGTTCCTCGGCGTACGGGGTGAAGGCGGCCGGGTCCGCGAGTACACGCAGATAGGCGTCCCTGCCGTCGGCCACGACGGCGCACCGGGTGTACAGGAAGGCGTCCGCGGACAGATCGCTCCCGTACTCGCGGCGGTCCAGCGTGTACAGCAGGCGGGACAGCTGCTCGGCGAAGCCGATCACCTCCGGCAGCGGGCCCGTGGACAGGCGGGCGGTCAGGGCCTCCGCCAGCAGATCGGCGTCGGGGTCGGGGCCGTCGGGCCGGCACTCGTCGAGGAGCCGCCAGAAAGTGTTCTCGTCCATGCTCACGTCCATGTCCGCAGCATGCCGTACGGCGCCGACAGCGGGATCGGCCCGCTGCGACCGCCCTCGCCGCCGTCCCGGCGGACAGGCCCGTCCCGGCCGCCGCTGCTGTCCCACCGCCCACCCGTGCGATTCCGCCCGCCCCTGTGGCTTCGGTCGCCCCTGGGATTCCGCCCGCCACCGCGACTCTGGTCGTGCCCGCGGTACCACCGTCCCCTGCGGCTGTGGTCGTGCCCGCAGTACCGCTCGCCCGTGCGGCTCCCGTCGTGCCGGCGGCTCCGCCCGCCCCTGCGCCCCGGCAGGATCCCGCTGTACCACCCGTGCCTGCCGAACAGCCCGTCCCTGCCGCACTGGTCGTGCTGCCCGTGTCCGGGGTCTCGGGGTCCGCGGCGGGTGTGCGGTCCCGACCGGCCGGGCCGCCGGTTCCGGTCGCCCCGGTGCGCGGGCGGCCGGTCACCGGGGTGCTTCCAGCCAGCCCTCGTACTCGGCCGCGAAGTCGTCGAGTTCCGACGGGTCGAGGCGGGCCGACGGGTCCTCCACCACGACCAGCCACTGGGCGTCCTCGGCGTCGTCCTCACCGGCCAGAGCGTCCCGTACGAGCTGCGGCTCCTCGCCTTACCCCGAAGCGGCCTGCCAGTTCCTGCGCCACCTCCTCCGCGGTGTCGCGGTCGGGCAGCACCAGTACATGTCGTCCTTCACTCACCCCGTCATTCTCCGGCACGGGGATCCCGCCCCGGGCCCGGGTGTCGGTGGCCCGTGGGATGCTGGAGCGCGATGGCCACCAGGAAGAATTCGACAGACGACCCGCTCGCTCCCGTCACGCTCGCCGTGGGCCAGGAGGACCTGCTCCTCGACCGCGCGGTGCGGCAGGTGGTGGCGGCCGCGAGGGCCGCCGACGCCGACACGGACGTGCGCGACCTGACCGCCGACCAGCTCCAGCCCGGCACCCTCGCCGAGCTGACGAGCCCGTCGCTCTTCGCCGAGCGCAAGGTCGTGATCGTACGGAACGCGCAGGACCTCTCCGCGGACACGATCAAGGACATCAAGGCGTATCTCGACGCGCCCGTCGAGGAGATCACCCTCGTCCTGCTGCACCCCGGCGGTGCCAAGGGCAAGGGTCTGCTGGACGCGGCGCGCAAGTCGGGTGCGCGGGAGGTCGCCTGCCCCAAGACGACCAAGCCCGCGGAGCGGCTGACGTTCGTGCGGTCGGAGTTCCGGGCGCTGGGCCGATCGGCGACGCCCGAGGCGTGCCAGGCCCTCGTCGACTCCATCGGCAGTGATCTGCGGGAGCTGGCCGGTGCGGTCTCCCAGCTCGTCGCGGACGTCGAGGGCACGATCGACGAGGCGGTCGTCGGGCGGTATTACACGGGCCGGGCCGAGGCGTCCAGCTTCACCGTCGCCGACCGGGCGGTGGAGGGCCGGGCGGCGGAGGCGCTGGAGGCGCTCCGGTGGTCGCTGTCGACCGGGGTGGCGCCGGTGCTGATCACCAGCGCGCTGGCCCAGGGCGTCCGGGCGATCGGCAAGCTCTCCTCCGCGCGCGGGGGCAGACCTGCGGATCTCGCCCGGGAGCTGGGCATGCCGCCGTGGAAGATCGACCGGGTGCGGCAGCAGATGCGGGGCTGGACGCCGGACGGGGTGGCGGTGGCGCTGAGAGCGGTCGCCGAGGCGGACGCGGGGGTGAAGGGCGGCGGGGACGATCCGGAGTACGCGCTGGAGAAGGCCGTCGTCGCGGTCGCCCGCGCGGCGAGGGCGCGGCGCTGAGCGGTGCCGGGGCCCCGGCCCGCCCCCCGGCCCGCCGGGGGCCGAAAACCGGAGGCCCCGGCTTCTTCCCCGCCCTGAAGCGGGCGAGGGAAGAAGCCGGGGCCTCGGCAAAGGTCCTGCTGATGGGCTCGCACCCGCGTGGCGAACGCAGGTCCAAGTGCGAGTCCGATGAGCCGGTAGGGGAGCGGAGAGAGAGGGCCCGCTCGGGTCCTTCCGGCGATCACGTCGTCCGGCGGGTCACCCACGGGGGGTGCGCCGGGTCACTGCGGTGGTGCTCAGCCCTGGAGCGCGGCAACCTTGGACGCCAGCGCCGACTTCTTGTTGGCGGCGGCGTTCTTGTGGATGACGCCCTTCGAGACGGCCTTGTCGAGCTTGCGGGAAGCCTCGCGAGCGGCCACGGTGGCCTTCTCGAGGTCACCCGCGGCGGCGGCCTCACGGGCCTTGCGGATCGCGGTCTTGAGCGAGGACTTGACGGCCTTGTTGCGCAGGCGCGCCTTCTCGTTCGTCTTGTTCCGCTTGATCTGGGACTTGATGTTCGCCACGAAAGAGCCTTTTCAGGTTCGGTTGATCTTTGAGTGAGCGTCCCGGTGATGAAGCTCGTACGTCAGCCGGACGAGATCATGAGACACAGCTAGCCAGGCTACCAGTCGGCCTCGGAGCGGCCCAAACCGGGCGCAGTCCCGTACGCGTGGGACCATGGAGGCTACGTATCGATCCGCCTTCGCCCGAGACGAGACGCCCGGCGTCTCAAGAATCAGGACCCTGCGTGCCCGCGACTCCTCCCAACGTGCCCGAGCCGAGCCGTACCGACCCGGCGCTGATCCGCAATTTCTGCATCATCGCGCACATCGACCACGGCAAGTCGACCCTCGCCGACCGGATGCTCCAGTTGACCGGGGTGGTCGAGCAGCGGCAGATGCGTGCCCAGTACCTCGACCGCATGGACATCGAGCGCGAGCGGGGCATCACGATCAAGTCGCAGGCGGTCCGGCTGCCCTGGGCGCCCACCGAGGGCCCGGGACAGGGCACCTCCCACATCCTGAACATGATCGACACGCCGGGGCACGTGGACTTCACCTATGAGGTCTCCCGTTCCCTCGCGGCCTGCGAGGGCACGGTCCTGCTGGTGGACGCGGCCCAGGGCATCGAGGCGCAGACCCTCGCCAACCTCTATCTGGCGATGGAGAACGACCTCGCGATCGTGCCCGTCCTCAACAAGATCGACCTTCCGGCGGCCCAGCCGGAGAAGTTCTCCGAGGAGCTGGCGAACCTCGTCGGCTGCGACCCGGAGGACGTGCTCAAGGTCTCGGCCAAGACCGGCCTCGGCGTCGAGGCGCTGCTCGACCGCGTGGTGCGGGAGGTGCCCGCCCCGGTCGGTGTCGCCGACGCGCCCGCACGCGCGATGATCTTCGACTCGGTCTATGACTCGTATCGCGGTGTCGTGACGTACGTCCGGGTCATCGACGGCAAGCTCGGCAAGCGCGAGCGCATCCGGATGATGTCCACCGGCGCCACCCACGAACTGCTGGAGATCGGCACCAACTCGCCCGAGATGCTCCCGGCCGACGGCCTCGGCGTCGGCGAGGTGGGCTATCTGATCACGGGTGTGAAGGACGTCCGCCAGTCCAAGGTCGGCGACACCATCACCCAGCAGCACAAGGGCGCCGAGGAGGCCCTCGGCGGCTACAAGGACCCCAAGCCGATGGTGTTCTCCGGCCTGTACCCGCTGGACGGCTCCGACTACCCCGAGCTGCGTGACGCGCTCGACAAGCTCCAGCTCAACGACGCCGCCCTGGTGTACGAGCCCGAGACCTCCGCGGCCCTCGGCTTCGGCTTCCGCGTCGGCTTCCTCGGCCTGCTGCACCTGGACGTGATCCGGGAGCGGCTGGAGCGCGAATTCGGTCTCGACCTCATCGCCACCGCGCCGAACGTGGTCTACCGCGTTCTCATGGAGGACGACTCCGAGCACACCGTCACCAACCCGAGCGAGTTCCCCGAGGGCAAGATCTCGGAGGTGTACGAGCCGGTCGTGAGGGCCACGATCCTCGCCCCCAGCGAGTTCATCGGCGCGATCATGGAGCTCTGCCAGACCCGCCGCGGCACCCTGCTCGGCATGGACTACCTCTCCGAGGACCGGGTCGAGATCCGCTACACCCTGCCCCTCGCCGAGATCGTCTTCGACTTCTTCGACCAGCTGAAGTCCAAGACCCGCGGTTACGCCTCCCTGGACTACGAGCCCACCGGCGAGCAGGTGTCGAGCCTGGTCAAGGTGGACATCCTGCTGCACGGCGACAAGGTCGACGCGTTCTCGGCGATCACCCACAAGGACGCGGCGTACGCCTACGGGGTGCGGCTCGTCGCCAAGCTGCGGGAGCTGATCCCCCGGCAGGCGTTCGAGGTGCCGATCCAGGCCGCCATCGGCTCCCGGGTCATCGCCCGCGAGACCATCCGCGCCATCCGCAAGGACGTCCTCGCCAAGTGCTACGGCGGTGACATCTCCCGTAAGCGGAAGCTGCTGGAGAAGCAGAAGGAGGGCAAGAAGCGGATGAAGATGGTCGGCAGCGTGGAGGTGCCCCAGGAGGCGTTCATCGCGGTGCTGTCCAGCGACGACAGCGGCGGCAAGGCGAAGAAGTAAGGTCCCGTGGCACCGGCACCGGCCGAGGTCCCGGCGCCGTCCGCCGTACGCCTTCCTCCGGCACACCCGCCGGGGGCATCCGGCGACAAGCGATGAGGACGTACGCACGGGGGAGAGCGCCCGCCCCACCGGCGGCGGGCGCTCCCGCGCACCCGCACCCGCCCGCTCCACCGCGCGCCGCGGTCTGGCCCCGCCCCGCGCGGCACGCCCCCGGACTCCCGGCACCCGCTTCCCGCGCACGCGGCATCACGTTCCGGTACAGGCGTCGGTACCGGTCCCGGTACACGTTCGCGCCGGTGATCCCGCCCGTGGGCGCGGGTCCCGGCGGTTCCGCGGGGCCCTCTGCCCGGCCCGTCACCCGGCCGGTCGGCCGATGGCCTCTTCGTTATGAAGCGGCGGCACGTATCCCCTTACGCACTGGCTGTGAGCGTTCTAATCTGATCGCGACCCGATGGTTACTCGCCAGTCATAACAGCCAGTCGTGTGCAGTGCTGCCGCAGGCCCGGAGGATGTCTTGAGCGACACACAGACCATGATCGAGAATCGCCCGCCGTCGGTGGCGACGCTGTTCACCGAGCGCGTCGAGGCAACACCGGACGCCGAGGCGTTCCGTTACCCGGTCGCCCCCGCGTCGGGCGACGGAGTCTCCGACTGGAAGTCGCTCAGCTGGGCCCAGACGGCCGAGCGTGTCTACGCCGTCGCCGGCGGGCTGATCGATCTGGGCGTGCGGCCCGAGGACCGGGTCGCGCTGCTGTCCGCGACCCGGATCGAGTGGATCCTCACCGACCTCGGTGTGATGTGCGCGGGCGGTGCGACCACCACCATCTACCCGTCGACGAACGCCCAGGAGTCGGCGTACATCCTCTCCGACTCCGCCAGCCGGGTCCTGATCGCCGAGGACGCGTCCCAGCTGGCCAAGGCCCGTGAGCGCCGGTCCGAGCTGCCCGACCTCCGGCATGTCGTCGTCATCGACGCCACGGGGGTGGAGGAGGACGCGGGCGACCCCGAGGGTTTTGTCGTCACCCTCGCCGATCTGGAGGCGCGCGGGACGCGCCATCTGGAGAAGCACCCCGAGGCGGTCAAGGAGCGGATCGGCGCCATCACCGCCGACCAGCTCGCCACGCTGATCTACACCTCCGGTACCACCGGCCGCCCCAAAGGGGTACGGCTGCCGCACGACAACTGGTCGTACATGGCCAAGGCCATCGCCGCCACCGGGCTGATCGGCCAGGAGGACGTCCAGTACCTGTGGCTGCCGCTCGCCCATGTCTTCGGCAAGGTGCTGACCTCCGGACAGATCCAGGTCGGCCATGTGACGGCCGTCGACGGCCGTATCGACAAGATCATCGAGAATCTGCCGCTCGTCCAGCCCACCTATATGGCGGCCGTGCCGCGCATCTTCGAGAAGGTCTACAACGGCGTGGCGGCCAAGGCGCGGGCCGGGGGCGGCGCCAAGTACAAGATCTTCCAGTGGGCGGCCGGCGTCTCGCGCGAGTACGCCAAGGCGGCTCAGGACAACTTCCGCCGCACCGGGACGGCGTCCGCGCCCTTCGGACTCCGCGCCAAGCACAAGATCGCCGACGCGCTCGTCTACTCCAAGCTGCGCGAGGCGTTCGGCGGAAGGCTGCGCGCCGCCGTCTCCGGCTCCGCCGCGCTCTCGCCCGAGATCGGCTTCTTCTTCTCCGGCGCCGGTATCCACATCCTGGAGGGATACGGGCTGACCGAGTCCAGCGCGGCGTCCTTCGTCAACCCGGGCGAGGCGTACCGGACCGGCACGGTCGGCAAGCCGCTGCCCGGCACGGAGGTGCGCATCGCGGACGACGGCGAGATCCTGTTGCGCGGCCCCGGGATCATGGAGGGCTACCACGGGCTGCCCGAGAAGACGGCGGAGGTCCTGGAGGCCGACGGCTGGCTGCACACCGGCGACATCGGCGAGCTCTCCCCCGACGGGTATCTCACGGTCACGGACCGGAAGAAGGACCTGATCAAGACGTCGAACGGGAAGTACATCGCGCCGACGGAGGTGGAGATCCAGTTCAAGGCGATCTGCCCGTTCGTCTCCAACATCGTCGTCATCGGCGCGGACCGGAACTTCTGCACCGCGCTGATCGCGCTCGACGAGCCGGCGATCCTCGGCTGGGCCGAGGAGCACGGCCTGGCGGGCAGCACCTATACGGAGGTGCTGGCGGCGCCCGCGACCACCGAAATGGTCCAGGGCTATGTGGACCGGCTCAACGAAGGGCTCCAGCGCTGGCAGGCCGTCCGCCGGTTCCGGCTGCTGCCGCGCGACCTCGATGTGGAGCACGGCGACCTGACGCCCAGCCTCAAGCTGAAGCGGCCGGCGGTCGAGCGGGCGTTCGGGGACCTCATCGAGGAGATGTACGCGGGGCAGCGCGAGGCGTAGGGGCACGCCGGAGGTCCCGGGCGCCGACGCAGGCCCGGCCCGCCGTTCCGCTGCCCACTGTCACCGGGCCCGGCGATTCCCCGGCCCCGGCCGGTGCCACGGCAGCACCCCCGGGCTCCCGGGCCATACGCGCCGGGGACGGACGGGACCGGGTGCCCGCGGCCCCGTCCGTCCCCGGGCCCCGGGCCGGGCACAGCCGCCCCCGGCGCCCGTGCGCATGGCGCCGGGGCCGCGCCACGGTGACGGACAATGGGTGACATGCCTTCCGTACTGCCCGACGGCGAGCCCGTGCCCGAGGACGGGTCGCTGCCCGCGTCCGCCCTCGACGGGTCCGGCGACCGGCCGCTCGCCTTCTATCTGCATGTGCCGTACTGCGCGACGCGCTGCGGCTACTGCGACTTCAACACCTACACCGCGACCGAGCTGCGCGGCTCGGGCGGCGTCCTGGCCTCCCGCGACAACTACGCCGGGACGCTCGCCGACGAGATCCGGCTGGCGCGCAAGGTCCTCGGCGACGACCCCCGCCCGGTGCGGACCGTGTTCGTCGGGGGCGGTACGCCGACGCTGCTGGCCGCGGCGGACCTGGTGGCGATGCTCGACACCGTACGGACGGAGTTCGGGCTCGCGGACGGTGCCGAGATCACCACCGAGGCGAATCCGGATTCGGTGGACCCGGAGTATCTGGCCCGGTTGCGGGCGGGGGGCTTCAACCGGATCTCGTTCGGCATGCAGAGCGCGCGGCGGCATGTGCTGAAGGTGCTCGACCGTACGCACACACCGGGACGGCCCGAGGCGTGTGTCGCCGAGGCGCGGGCGGCGGGCTTCGACCATGTGAACCTCGACCTGATCTACGGCACGCCGGGGGAGAGCGACGACGACTGGCGCGCCTCGCTGGCGGCGGCGGTGGGGGCGGGGCCGGACCACATCTCCGCGTACGCGCTGATCGTCGAGGAGGGCACCGGCCTGGCGCGGCGCATCCGGCGCGGGGAGGTGCCCATGACGGACGACGACGTCCACGCGGACCGCTATCTGATCGCGGACTCCGTCCTCGCGGACGCGGGCTACTCCTGGTACGAGGTCTCCAACTGGGCCACCACCGAGGCCGGGCGCTGTCTCCACAACGAGCTCTACTGGCGCGGCGCCGACTGGTGGGGTGCCGGGCCGGGGGCGCACAGCCATGTGGGCGGCGTCCGGTGGTGGAATGTGAAGCACCCCGGCGCGTACGCGGGCGCGCTGGCCGCCGGGCGTTCGCCGGGCGCGGGCCGGGAAGTCCTCACGGCGGAGGACCGCCGTGTCGAGCGCATCCTCCTGGAGCTGCGGCTCAGGGACGGCGTACCGCTCTCCCTGCTGCGGCCCGCGGGTCTGGAGTCGTCCCGCACCGCCCTGTCGGACGGCCTTCTGGAGCCGACCGCGTACGAGGAGGGGCGCGGGGTCCTGACCCTGCGGGGACGGCTGCTGGCGGACGGCGTGGTCCGGGAGCTCGTGGACTGAGGCCGCCGGAGCGGCTCCGGCGGCCCGCGCGCACCGGACCGGGAACACCGGACCGGGAACACCGGACCGGTGACCAGGACCGGCGGTCCGGACCGGGTGTACGACCTCCGGGCCCGAGACCCCCGGAGCCCGAACCGAGGAGCCCCCGCACCGGTCGTCCGCGCACGACGTCCACACCCGGGACCCGGCTCATCCGCCTACCCGCGTCCGCCCGCTCGCCCGCCGGACGCCCACCCCGCCCGCCCGGAGACCGAAGCCCGGTCCCGTACACCGCACAGCCACATGAAGCCGAGCGGTCGCACCGGTCACCGCCCGACCCGCCCGGTCACGCCTCCGTCACATGGTCGATGAGGTGCTCCACCGCGCCGAGGAGCTCCGGCTCCAGATCCTTGTACGAGCGCACCCGGGAGAGGATGTGCTGCCAGGCGGCGCCCGTGTTCGGGGGCCAGCCGAGGGCCGCGCAGACGCCCGTCTTCCAGTCCTGGCCACGGGGGACGGAGGGCCACCCCGGGATACCGGCCGACGACGGCTTCACGGCCTCCCACACGTCGATGTACGGATGCCCGACGACGAGGACGTCCTCGCCGGTGACGGAGGCGGCGATACGGGACTCCTTCGAGCCCGGGACGAGATGGTCGACCAGGATGCCGAGGCGGGCGTCGGGCGCCGGGGCGAAGTCGGCGACGATCGCGGGGAGGTCGTCGATGCCTTCCAGATACTCGACGACCACCCCCTCGATCCGGAGGTCGTCGCCCCAGACCTTCTCGACGAGTTCGGCGTCGTGCCGGCCCTCCACATAGATACGGCCCGCGCGGGCGACCCGTGCCCGCGCACCGGGGACGGCGACCGAACCGGAGGCGGTGCGCGTCGGCGCCGCGGGCGCCGCGGACGGGCGGACCAGGGTCACCACCCTGCCCTCCAGGAGGAAACCGCGGGGGTCCAGCGGGAAGACCCGGTGCTTGCCGAAGCGGTCCTCCAGGGTCACCGTGCCCGCCTCGCAGCGGATCACCGCGCCGCAGAAGCCCGTGGTGACCTCCTCCACGACCAGATCGGGGTCGGCGGTGACCTCGGGAACGGGGGCGGACTTCTTCCAAGGGGGCGTCAGATCAGGGCTGTAGCTGCGCATGCGCCCATTGTGCTGGGCCGGGGGCCGGGGGCGAGTTCAGGACATCCTCAACCGGCCGCGGGATCCGCGCCGGGCGTCCGCGCGCCGGAAGGCTCCGTTCCGAAGCGCTCGGCCAACGCGTCCCGCTGCGCCCGCACGAACCGCGCGTCCACCACCGCGCCGTGCCCCGGCACATACGCCGCGTCCTCGCCGCCGAGCGCCAGCAGCCGGTCCAGCGCGTCCGGCCAGCGGGACGGGATCGCGTCCGGGCCCGCCTGCGGCTCACCCGACTCCTCGACCAGATCGCCGCAGAAGACGACTTCCGGGCTCCCCGGCACCAGGACCACCAGATCGTGGCCCGTGTGGCCGGGACCCACATTCGCCAGCAGCACCTGACGGCCGCCGAGGTCCAGCGTCCGCTCGCCGGTGACCAGGTGCGCCGGCGCGACCAGCAGGTCCGCGGCCTGGGCCGCCTCCTCCTCGGGAACCCCGTGGCGTACCGCGTCCGAGCGCAGCGCGTCCCGCTCCCGCCGCAGGAGCGCGTCGACGCCCACCGCGCCGTACACCTCCGCGCCCGCGAAGGCCGCGGTGCCCATGACATGGTCGAAGTGCGGATGGCTCAGTGCGATATGGGTCACCCGCCGGAGACCGGTTCCGCTTCCGCCGCCGCCCGGACCGTCCCGCGAGGGGGTCCCTGCGCCCAGCAGCGACTCCGCCTGCGCCCGCAGTTGAGCGCCCTCGCGGAGCGTCGACCCCGTGTCGTACAGGAGTACGCCCTCCGTGCCGATGACGAGCCCGCAGGTCGCGTCCCAGCCAGGGAGGCGACGCCTGCCCACCCCCTCGGCGAGACGCTCCCAGCCGAGGTCTTCCCAACCGACGTCCATACCGCGACGCTACTGGCAAAGGCCAGGACAGGCGCACGGTAGGGTGGTCGGTCGCCCTTGCTAGCGCCGTGCCGGGCAGCCGTACACTGGGCGGGGGAATCCTGGCACTCGGACGGCGTGAGTGCCAGGCAGTGACCGGAGAACCACCGAGGGACAACAGCTGGAGGTGTGCGCGATGCTCAGCGAACGCAGACTCGAGGTGCTGCGCGCCATCGTCCAGGACTATGTCGGCACCGAGGAGCCGGTCGGCTCCAAGGCGCTCACCGAGCGCCACAAGCTCGGTGTCTCCCCGGCCACCGTGCGCAACGACATGGCCGTGCTGGAGGAGGAGGGCTTCATCGCCCAGCCCCACACCAGCGCCGGACGCATTCCCACCGACAAGGGGTACCGCCTCTTCGTCGACCGGCTCGCCGGGGTCAAGCCCCTGTCCTCGGCCGAGCGCCGCGCGATCCAGAGCTTCCTGGACGGAGCCGTCGACCTCGACGACGTCGTCGGGCGTACGGTACGGCTGCTGGCGCAGCTGACCCGCCAGGTCGCGATCGTGCAGTACCCCTCGCTGACCCGGTCCACCGTCCGCCATGTCGAACTGCTCTCCCTCGCGCCCGCGCGGCTGATGCTCGTGCTGATCACGGACACCGGCCGGGTCGAGCAGCGCATGATCGACTGTCCCGCGCCCTTCGGGGACACCGCGCTCGCGGATCTGCGCGCCCGGCTCAACAGCAGGGTCGTGGGCCGCCGGTTCGCGGACGTCCCGCAGCTGGTGCAGGACCTTCCCGACTCCTTCGAGGAGCCGGAGGACCGGGGCACGGTCTCCACCGTGCTCTCCACCCTCCTCGAAACCCTGGTCGAGGAGACCGAGGAGCGGCTGATGATCGGCGGCACC
The DNA here is from genome assembly GCF_042873655.1 of Streptomyces sp. NPDC004609. Classification (NCBI taxonomy): domain Bacteria; kingdom Bacillati; phylum Actinomycetota; class Actinomycetes; order Kitasatosporales; family Streptomycetaceae; genus Streptomyces; species Streptomyces sp. NPDC004609. The sequence goes on from NZ_JBIALS010000001.1 coordinate 150,240, forward strand.
GCCAATCTGACCCGCTTCGGGCACGACTTCCCGCTCACGATCAGGCCGGTGCTGGAGGCGCTGGAGGAGCACGTCGTCCTCCTCAAGCTCCTCGGCGAGGCCAAGGAGTCGGGCGGTATGGGCATGACCGTGAGGATCGGTCACGAGAATGCCTACGAGGGGCTCAACTCCACCTCCGTGGTCGCCGTCGGCTACGGTTCGGGCGACGAGGCTGTCGCCAAACTCGGCGTGGTCGGACCGACCCGCATGGACTACCCCGGAACGATGGGAGCGGTACGCGCAGTGGCACGTTACGTCGGACAGATCCTGGCGGAGTCGTAAGTGGCCACGGACTACTACGCCGTACTCGGCGTGCGCCGCGACGCATCGCAGGACGAGATCAAGAAGGCATTCCGGCGGCTCGCGCGTGAGCTCCATCCGGACGTCAATCCCGATCCGAAGACGCAGGAGCGGTTCAAGGAGATCAACGCCGCCTACGAGGTGCTCTCCGACCCGCAGAAGAAGCAGGTCTACGACCTCGGCGGCGACCCCCTCTCCCAGGCGGGCGGCGGAGCGGGCGGCTTCGGCGCCGGCGGGTTCGGGAACTTCTCGGACATCATGGACGCGTTCTTCGGCACGGCGTCCCAGCGCGGCCCGCGTTCGCGTACGCGCCGGGGCCAGGACGCCATGATCCGCCTGGAGATCGAGCTCAACGAGGCCGCCTTCGGCACGACGAAGGACATCCAGGTCGACACGGCCGTCGTCTGTACGACGTGCAGCGGCGAGGGCGCGGCTCCGGGCACCTCCGCGCAGACCTGCGACATGTGCCGTGGCCGCGGTGAGGTGTCGCAGGTGACCCGGTCCTTCCTGGGCCAGGTCATGACCTCCCGTCCCTGCCCCCAGTGCCAGGGCTTCGGGACCGTCGTCCCGACGCCGTGCCCGGAGTGCGCGGGCGACGGCCGGGTCCGCTCCCGCCGCACCCTGACCGTGAAGATCCCGGCCGGTGTCGACAACGGCACCCGGATCCAGCTCGCGGGCGAGGGCGAGGTCGGCCCCGGCGGCGGGCCCGCCGGTGATCTGTACGTCGAGATCCACGAGTTGCCGCACCCGGTGTTCCAGCGCCGGGGCGACGATCTGCACTGCACGGTGACCATTCCGATGACGGCGGGCGCGCTGGGCACGAAGGTGCCGCTGGAGACGCTCGACGGCATGGAGGAGGTCGACATCCGACCGGGGACCCAGTCCGGCCAGTCGATCCCGCTGCACGCGCGCGGTATCACCCATCTGCGGGGCGGCGGACGCGGTGATCTCATCGTCCATGTCGAGGTCACCACGCCGTCGAAGCTGGACGCGGAGCAGGAGCGGCTGCTGCGGGATCTGGCGAAGCTGCGGGGCGAGGAGCGCCCGTTGGGGCAGTTCCAGCCGGGGCAGCAGGGACTGTTCTCCCGGCTGAAGGACGCGTTCAACGGCCGGTAGGCGCAGTCGGCGGACACCACGGTGTGCCGCGTCCGCGGTACGTCGCGGGCGCGGACCGGGGCCGTCGCCGGCCGGTCACGGGTGACCGGCCGGTGTGCCACCGGCGGTCCCGCTCCGGACTCCGCGGCCATGACCTGGTAAACCCGCCTGCCCGGGGCGTATCGGGCCCGATTCGGCGGTACCGGGCCGACGGTGGCACGATGCCTGCATGTCCTCCGCGCCCCCCGCGTCCTCCGTACTGACCGATCTCCGCCGCTGTCCGATCGTGCAGGCCCCCATGGCGGGCGGCGCGTCGAGCCCCCAGCTGGCCGCCGCCGTGTCCGACGCGGGAGGGCTCGGCTTCCTCGCCGCCGGTTACAAGACCGCGGACGGCATGTACCAGGAGATCAAACAGATCCGCGGGCTCACGGGGCGGCCCTTCGGAGTGAATCTCTTCATGCCGCAGCAGCAGAGTGCCGACGCCGCGACGGTGGAGGTCTACCGGCATCAGCTCGCGGGAGAGGCCTCCTGGTATGAGACCCCGCTCGGCGACCCCGAGTCCGGCGGCGACGACGGCTACGAGGCCAAGCTGGCCATCCTCCGGGACGACCCCGTGCCGGTCGTCTCCTTCACCTTCGGCTGCCCGGGCCGTGAGGTCCTCGAATCCTTCACCAAGGCGGGAACCCTCACCGTCGTCACCGTCACCACGCCCGAGGAGGCGCAGGTCGCGCAGTGGTCGGGCGCGGACGCCCTCTGCGTCCAGGGCATCGAGGCCGGGGGCCACCAGGGCACCCACCGGGACGACCCCGCGACGGACGGCACGGGCATCGGCCTGCTCACGCTCATCACGCTCGTACGCGAGAGCGTACGGCTGCCGGTCATCGCCGCCGGAGGTCTGATGCGCGGCAGCCAGATCGCGGCCGTGCTCGCGGCCGGGGCGAGTGCGGCGCAGCTCGGCACCGCGTTCTTGGTCTGCCCGGAGTCCGGCGCGCACCCCCTGCACAAGCAGGCGATGACCAACCCCCTCTTCGTCCGGACCGATCTCACCCGGGCCTTCTCCGGGCGGCCCGCGCGCGGGCTCGTGAACCGTTTCATGCGCGAGCACGGCCCGTACGCGCCCGCCGCCTACCCCCAGGTCCACCATCTGACGAGCGGGCTGCGCAAGGCGGCGGCGAAGGCGGGGGACGCGCAGGGCATGTCGCTGTGGGCCGGGCAGGGGCACCGGCTGGCACGCGATCTGCCCGCGGGGCGACTGGTGGAGGTGCTCATGGAGGAGATGGCCGCCGGGCCGGGCCCGGGGAAGGACGCCGCCGGAACGGACCCCGGCTCCGACACCACCGGGGAGAACCCGGGGACGGAACGCGGGACGGACCCCGGAGCCGGTCCCCGCCCGGACTCCGGGCGGGAACACGCGCGTGACGTGCTGCCGGGGGAGGACTCCCGGTGACCGCGCCCGTGTTCGTCGTCGGCACGCTGGAGGACGAGGGCCCCGGCTCGGTGCTCACCCTGGACGGCCCCGAGGGGCGGCACGCCGTCTCCGTACGGCGGCTCCAGCCCGGCGAGGAGATCGTCCTGACGGACGGCCTCGGCCGGGGCGCGGCCGGAGTCGTCCTGAGCACCGAGGGCAAGGACCGGCTGACCGCGCGGGTCCTGAGCCTTCCGGTGGAGCCCGAGCCCGTGCCCCGTATCACCGTCGTCCAGGCCCTCCCCAAGGGCGACCGCGGCGAACTCGCCGTCGAGACCATGACCGAGACGGGTGTCGACACGATCGTGCCGTGGGCCGCCGCGCGCTGCATCACCCAGTGGAAGGGCGAGCGCGGGGCCAAGTCCCTCGCCAAGTGGCGTGCCACCGCCCGTGAGGCGGGCAAGCAGTCGCGCAGGCTCCGCTTCCCCGAGGTCGCGGACGCGGCGACGACCAAGCAGATCGCGGTACTTCTCGCCGGAGCCGACTTCGCCGCCGTGCTCCACGAGGAGGGCGCCGAGCCCCTCGCCACGGCACCCCTTCCGGCCGAGGGCTCCATCGTGCTGGTCGTGGGGCCGGAGGGAGGCGTCTCACCGGAGGAGCTGGCGGTGTTCGCGGAGGCGGGGGCGAAGCCGTACCGGCTGGGCCGGAGCGTGCTGCGGACGTCCACGGCGGGCACGGCGGGGGTCGCGCTGCTGCTGGGGCGCACGGGACGCTGGTCGTAGCCCGGCCGGTCGTCCTCCGGGGCGGGCTCAGCGGTCCGGGCGGGTCAACCGCTCGTACGGGCAGGGCCGTTCGCGCCGGTTCGGCCGTGTGCCGGGTCAGCCGTCCGTACGGGCGGCGGGTGCGGCGTCGTGGGCCTCGCTCCCGGCCATCACCGCGTCGAACAGCGGCCAGCCGTCCACTTCCCGGCTTCCCGGAGCCGAACCGGCGGCCGGAAGGAGTCCCCGTGCCGCCGCCTCGTCCGCGAACCGGCGTACGACACCCGGCTCGTAGAGGTTCAGCCAGCGGTGCGCGGAGGAGTCACCGACCGTGCCGGCGTCCAAGTAGCCGTCCGCGATGATCCGGCCCTCCGCCTGGGAGAACACGATGCCCAGGCGTGACTTCGTGCCCTCCCGCCACAGCGACAGCACGGTACGGCAGTCGGCGGTGTGGCGCCGGTCCCCCGTCCCGTGGTGCCGGCGCACCGTCCACACACAGACGGTGTCGGCGTCGATGACGAGTCGGCGCGGGCGGATCAGCTTGCGGCTCATCTCCCCGACGGTACGGGCCGTCTGTGTCCACAACCACTCTTTTACTCCCCGCCGCTCGATGCCACGCTTCCCCCCATGCTGGGCATGAGACGGGGAACGACCCGGGGGACGACAGCGGCCTCGGCGCGCGGGCGCCTTCGGCGGGTACTGGCGGCGATCGGCGTCGCGGGCGCGGTGGTTACGGGAGCGGCAGGCTGTGAGCCCGCGGCCGGCGGGCTCAGTTCCGGCGCCGTCGCGATCACCACCGACCGTACGGCGACGAGAACGCTGGAGCGGATCGGGTTCGAGGTGAGCTGGTTCAGCTGCACGGCGACGATCGAGGGGGCCGGGGGAAGCGGTGCGTCCGCGACGCCCTCCGCCTCCGCGGGCGGGCGCGCCACCGCCGCCGTCGACTGCGAGGGCGAGACCGACTCCGGGCGGACGATCACGCTCAAGGGCACGGTGACGGACGAGCGTTCGGGTGTCTGCGTACGCGGCCGGATGACCGCCCGGGTGAACGGTGAGGTCGTCTTCGAGGCGAGGTACCTCGGTGAGTGCGGGGGTGAGGGCGGGGGCGGTACGCCGTCCCGGACGGAGCGGCCCGGGGCGCGGCCCACGGTGACGGTCACCGTGACGGAGACGGAGACGGAGACGGAGACGGTGACGGAGCCGGCCGCGGGGTGAGCGCCGCGCGGTGGCGTGACCGGTGCGGGTCCTTTCTTCGTCCGTCGTCGAACGCCCGACGCTCGGACCGGCCCCGGTCGCCGGCGCCCCGGGCGGTCTCTGCCGCCGCCTCCTCCCGGGCGGGGGCTCTTTCCGGGGCTCCGCCCCGGACCCCGCGCCTCAAACGCCGGCGGGGCTGGGTTGTGCGTGCGGGGCCGGGTGTGCGTGGGGGCCGGGTTGCGTGCGGTTGGCGGTGGGTGGGTTTGTGTTCCGGTACGGGCGCGAGGCGGTGCTTCAGCCCGGGCCCCCGCGCCTCAACCGTCGGCGGGGCTGCGTTGTGCGGGCGGGGGTGGGTGTGCGGGGTGGGGAGAGGGAGCGTGGTGGATACGATGCTGACGTATCGGTCGGAAACGAGGAGGAACCCCGGCAATGGCGGGAGAACCGCAGGCTGACTGCCTGTTCTGCAAGATCGTCTCGGGGGAGGTGCCCGCGACGATCGTGCGGGAGACCGAGACCGTCGTCGCGTTCCGGGACATCAACCCCCAGGCGCCCACCCACGTCCTGGTCATCCCCAGGGCCCACTACCCGGACGCCGCCTCGCTCGCCGCCGCCGAGCCCGCTCTCGCCGCGGATGTGCTGCGGGAGGCGGGGCAGGTCGCCGCAGAGGAGAAGGCCGACGGCTCGGGGTACCGGATCGTGTTCAACACCGGGTCCGGCGCCGGGCAGACCGTGTTCCACGCGCACGCCCACCTCCTCGGCGGCCGTGGCTTCGCCTGGCCCCCGGGATAGCGGCCACCGACGTGTCCGTACGAGAACTGGTGGTGCTCGGCACCGCCAGCCAGGTCCCCACCCGGCACCGCAACCACAACGGCTACTTCCTGCGCTGGGACGCCGACGGCATCCTGTTCGACCCCGGCGAGGGCACCCAGCGCCAGATGCTCCGCGCCGGGGTCGCCGCGCACGACATCAACCGGATCTGCGTCACCCACTTCCACGGTGACCACTCCCTCGGACTCGCGGGAGTGATCCAGCGGATCAACCTGGACCGCGTCCCGCACGAGATCACCGCGCACTACCCGGCGAGCGGGCGGAAGTTCTTCGAGCGGCTGCGGTACGCGACGGCCTATCGCGAGACCGTGTCGCTGGCCGAGGGCCCCGTCGCCGCCGACGGGGTCCTCGCCGAGACACCCTCGTACCGTCTCGAAGCCCGCAGGCTCTCCCACCCCGTCGAGTCGTACGGCTATCGGATCACCGAGCCGGACGGCCGCCGCATGCTGCCCGAGAAGCTCGCCGCCCACGGCATCGCGGGCCCGGACGTGGGCCGGCTCCAGCGCGAGGGCGAGGTCGACGGCGTCACGCTCCAGCAGGTCAGCGAGGTCCGCCGGGGCCAGCGGTTCGCGTTCGTCATGGACACCCGGCTCTGCGACGGCGTCCACGCCCTCGCGGAGGGCTGCGACATGCTGGTCATCGAGTCGACGTTCCTCGACGAGGACGGGAAACTCGCTCTCGACCACGGCCATCTGACCGCGGGACAGGCCGCCCGCGCGGCGCGGGACGCGGGCGTGCGCCACCTCGTGCTCACACACTTCTCGCAGCGCTACACCGACGCCGGGGAGTTCGAGCGGCAGGCGCGCGCGGCCGGGTTCGACGGAGAACTCACCGTCGCCACCGACCTGCTGCGCGTTCCGCTCCCCCCACGCACCCCCTGAACGACGAGGTCACCCCGTGCCCCTGCCCAAAGCCGAACTCCACGTGCACATCGAAGGCACCCTGGAACCCGAACTCGCCTTCGCGCTCGCCGCGCGCAACGGCGTGGAACTGCCGTACCGGGACACCGAGGAGCTGCGCCGCGCCTATCTCTTCCAGGACCTCCAGTCCTTCCTCGACCTCTACTACGGTCTGACGGCCGTCCTGCGGACCCACGACGACTTCACCGAACTCGCCGACGCGTATCTCGCCCGCGCCACCGCCCAGGGCGTCCGCCACGCCGAGATCTTCTTCGACCCGCAGGCGCACACGGCCCGGGGCGTTCCGATCGGCACGGTCGTCGAGGGACTGGCCCGCGCGCTGACCGCGGGTGAGGAGCGGTACGGCATCTCGGGCCGGCTCATCATGTGCTTCCTGCGGGACGAGTCCGCCGAGTCCGCCATGCACACGCTGGAGGCGGCGAAGCCGTATCTCCACCGGATCACGGCCGTCGGCCTGGACTCGGCGGAGGTGGGGCATCCGCCGTCGAAGTTCCGCGAGGTGTACGCCGCCGCCGAGGCGCTCGGACTGCGCAAGGTCGCCCACGCGGGGGAGGAGGGCCCGCCGTCGTACATCCGCGAGGCCCTGGACGTCCTGGGCGTGGAGCGCATTGACCACGGGCTGCGCTGCACGGAGGACCGGGACCTCGTGGAACGGCTGGCCCGGGAGCGGATTCCGCTGACGCTCTGTCCCCTGTCGAACGTACGCCTGCGGGCCATCGACATGCTGGAGGAGCACCCTCTGCGGGACATGATGGACGCGGGGCTGCTGTGCACGGTCAACTCCGACGACCCCGCGTACTTCGGCGGCTATGTCGGTGACACCTTCCACGCGGTGCGCGAGGCGCTGGGGCTGGACGACGAGCGGCTGCGCGAGCTGGCCCGGAACTCGTTCGAGGCGTCCTTCCTGGAGGACGACGAGGAGCGGCGGGCGCGGCTGATCGCCGAGGTGGAGGCGTACGACTTCGGGGTGCGCCCGCCCGAGTAGCGGCACCGGCCGTCCCGGAGGCCCGCCCGAGGCGTCCGGCCGGCCGCCGCTCCCGGATGCACACGGCATGCCCACGCCTGAAGTGTGGATACCCGGTACGCGGACGCCGGGTGCGGTGGTGCACGTTCCGGATCGCGCCCGGCGGTACCGCGGCGACCGGTACCGCGCCCTCCCGTGTCCGGCCCGCGCGCCCCGGCGCGGCCCGCGCTCCCGTTCAGGGCTCGCGCTCCCGTTCCGCGCGCCCCGGCGCGTGGATTTGGCAGACTGGCCTGACCTGCACCATGCACAGGAGGGGCGCGGTGACGACTCGACACGGAGAGCAGCCCATCCCGCACGGCACCCCGGGCGCACCCCGCCCACACGGCACCCACGGCATTCACGGCCCGCGCTTCGGACCCCACGCCCCCTTCGACGGCACCCCCACCGCGGACACCGTCCCCGCCACCCCCTGCGTCGACCCCCTGGCCGCCCTCCGCACCCCCGCGGATCCCGGCTGCGACGTGTACCTCACGGGAAACGTCTTCCTGGACATCATCTTCACCGGGCTCGACTCCGCGCCGGTCCGCGGCACCGAGTCCTGGGCGCGGGGCATGGGCTCCAGCCCCGGCGGGGTGGCGAACATGGCGACCGCGCTCGCCCGGCTGGGCCTGCGGACCTCGCTCGCCGCCGCGTTCGGGGACGACCACTACGGGGAGTACTGCTGGGACGCCCTCGAACAGGGCGAGGGCGTCGATCTGTCCCTGTCGCGCACCGTGCCCGGCTGGCACTCGTCCGTCACCGTGTCCATGGCGTACGAGGGCGAGCGCACGATGGTCTCCCACGGCCACGAGGCGCCTCCGCCCGAGCCCGCTCCCGACTGCCCGCCGCGCTCACGGGCGGCCGTCGCGTCCCTGACGCCCGGCGGCGCCGACTGGATCGCCCAGGCGGCGGGCCGGGGCACGAGGATCTTCGCCGATGTCGGCTGGGACGAGTCGGGCCGCTGGGACCCGGCGGATCTCGCCGATCTGGAGCACTGCGAGGCGTTTTTGCCCAACGCCGACGAGGCGATGCGCTACACCCGCACCTCGTGTCCCCGCGCGGCGGCGCGGGCGCTGGCCGAGCGGGTGCCGGTGGCGGTCGTCACGCTCGGCGCGGAGGGCGCCTTCGCGGTGGACGGCGCGACCGGGGAGAGCGCCGAGGTCCCGGCGATCGCCGTCGAGGCGCTCGACCCCACGGGCGCGGGTGATGTGTTCGTAGCGGGATTCGTCACCGGTACGCTCGCGGGCTGGCCGCTCGCCGACCGGCTCGCGTTCGCCGGGCTGACGGCCGCGCTGTCGGTGCAGGAGTTCGGCGGGTCGCTCTCCGCACCGGGCTGGTGGGAGATCGCGGCCTGGTGGCAGTACGTCCGGAGCCTGCCCGACCAGGGCCCGGAGGCGCTGCGCCGGTACACCTTCCTGGACCGGCTGCTGCCCTCTCCGGTCAGGCCCTGGCCGCTGCGCAGGGCCGTCCCGACGATCGGCTTCCGCAGCCCGGCCTGAGCCCGCGGTGCCGGTGGGGCGTCCCCGTCCCCCGGCCCGTGGCGGCCCGGCGGCGGCCACGACCGAGCCCGCGTCCGCCCACGCGACGCACTCGTGCCCACGCCCTGGTCACCGGCATGGTCTATCGCCGGGGCTCGCGGCGGAGGTCCGTCGGAGTGCCGGTTCCGGGACCGCGTTCCGTGACCGTGTGCCCTGACCACCGGCCGCGGACACGGGACGGGGGCCACCGCCGGAGCGCCCGCGTCCTGGGCAGTTCGGGAGTCCCGCGCGAAAAGCCCTCGGCCGTTGTCGGTGCGGCGTCGTAGGCTGGGTGTCCCAGAGGTTGTCGAGCAGCGAGAACCCTGCGACAGGAGGTATGTGCAGGCCACAGTGCCGGCCCATGACTCAGACACCCACAGTTCAGAGCCCCTCGGGGCAGGCGCGAGCCCACTTCACCGTCCCCGCCAAGCATCCGATGGTGACGGTCCTCGGCTCGGGTGACGCCCTTCTGCGCGTGATCGAGGCAGCCTTTCCGGCTGTCGACATCCATGTCAGGGGCAATCAGATCAGCGCGGCAGGGGACGCGGCGGAAGTCGCTCTCATCCAGCGTCTGTTCGACGAGATGATGCTCGTGCTCCGCACGGGACAGCCGATGACGGAGGACGCGGTGGAACGCTCGATCGCCATGCTCAGGGCGGAGGCCAACGGCGATGGGGACGGCGCCGCGGAGACCCCCGCCGAGGTGCTCACACAGAACATCCTCTCCAGCCGCGGTCGCACCATCCGCCCCAAGACCCTGAACCAGAAGCGATATGTCGACGCCATCGACAAGCACACGATCGTGTTCGGCATCGGCCCGGCCGGTACGGGCAAGACGTATCTCGCGATGGCCAAGGCGGTCCAGGCCCTGCAGTCCAAGCAGGTCACCCGGATCATCCTGACCCGTCCCGCCGTCGAGGCGGGCGAGCGGCTCGGCTTCCTGCCCGGCACCCTCTACGAGAAGATCGACCCGTATCTGCGCCCGCTGTACGACGCGCTGCACGACATGCTCGACCCCGACTCCATCCCGCGCCTGATGGCCGCGGGGACGATCGAGGTCGCGCCGCTGGCGTATATGCGGGGAAGGACGCTCAATGACGCGTTCATCATCCTCGACGAGGCGCAGAACACCAATCCCGAGCAGATGAAGATGTTCCTGACGAGGCTCGGCTTCGAATCGAAGATCGTCATCACCGGCGACGTCACCCAGGTCGACCTGCCGAACGGCACCAAGAGCGGTCTGCGGCAGGTCCAGGACATCCTGGAAGGCGTCGACGACGTCCACTTCTCGCGTCTCACGTCGCACGACGTGGTCCGGCACAAGCTGGTCGGCCGTATCGTCGACGCGTACGAGAAGTACGACGGCCGAACGGGTGCCCAGCACGGCGGCCGAGGCGCGCACGGGAAGTAGTTCGAACCACACCATGTCGATCGACGTCAACAACGAGTCCGGAACCGAGGTCGACGAGCAGGCGGTGCTCGATGTGGCCCGCTACGCGCTCGCCAGAATGCGCATCCACCCGCTCTCCGAGCTGTCGGTGATCGTCGTGGACGCCGAGGCCATGGAGCAACTGCACCTCCAGTGGATGGACCTCCCGGGCCCGACGGATGTCATGTCCTTCCCGATGGACGAGCTGCGTCCCCCGGTCAAGGACGACGAGGAGCCCCCCCAGGGGCTCCTCGGTGACATCGTGCTCTGCCCCGAAGTCGCCAGACAGCAGGGGGAGCAGGCCCCGACACAGCACTCCATGGACGAGGAGCTCCAGCTTCTGACGGTCCACGGAGTGCTGCATCTGCTGGGGTACGACCACGAGGAGCCGGACGAGAAGGCGGAGATGTTCGGGCTCCAGGCGGCCATCGTCGACGGCTGGCGGGCGGAGAAGGGCCTCACCGGCCCCTCCCCGGCGCCGACCGTGTCATGAGCGCCCCACTGATCACCGGCGCGGTCCTGCTGGTCGTCGTCGCCTGGCTGGCGGCGTGCGCGGAGGCGGGCATCGCGCGGGTCTCCGGCTTCCGGGCCGCCGAGGCCGTGCGCTCCGGGCGGCGCGGAGCGGCCGGACTGGAACAGGTCGCGGCCGACCCGACGCGCTATCTCAACGTCGCCCTCCTGGTGCGGGTGGCGTGCGAGATGGCGGCGGGCGTCCTGGTGACGTACGCCTGCCTCCAGGAGTTCTCCGAGACCTGGGAGGCGCTGACCGTCGCGATCGGCGTGATGGTCCTCGTCTCCTACGTCGCGGTGGGCGTCTCCCCGCGCACCATCGGCCGCCAGCACCCGCTGAACACCGCCACGGCCGCCGCGTACGTCCTGCTGCCGCTGGCCAGGATCATGGGGCCCGTTCCCCAGCTGCTGATCCTCATCGGCAACGCGCTCACGCCCGGCAAGGGATTCCGCAAGGGCCCGTTCGCGAGCGAGGCCGAGCTGCGGGCCATGGTGGACCTCGCCGAGCAGGAGTCCCTGATCGAGGACGACGAGCGCCGGATGGTGCACTCCGTCTTCGAACTGGGCGACACGCTCGTACGGGAGGTGATGGTGCCGCGCACCGATCTGATCTCCATCGAGCGGTACAAGACCGTCCGGCAGGCGCTCACTCTGGCGCTGCGCTCCGGTTTCTCCCGTATCCCCGTCACCGGCGAGAACGAGGACGACATCGTGGGCGTGGTCTATCTCAAGGACCTCGTCCGCAAGACGCACATCAACCGGGAGGCCGAGGCCGACCTGGTCTCCACGGCGATGCGGCCCGCGGTCTTCGTGCCCGACACCAAGAACGCGGGGGATCTGCTCCGCGAGATGCAGCAGAAGCGCAACCATGTCGCCGTCGTCATCGACGAGTACGGCGGTACGGCGGGCATCGTCACGATCGAGGACATCCTGGAGGAGATCGTCGGCGAGATCACGGACGAGTACGACCGGGAGCTGCCGCCGGTCGAGGACCTGGGCCACGGCCGTTTCCGGGTGACCGCCCGTCTCGACATCGGGGATCTGGGCGAGCTGTACGGGATGGACGAACTGGACGACGAGGACGTGGAGACCGTCGGCGGACTGCTGGCGAAGGCCCTGGGGCGGGTTCCGATCGCGGGCGCGAGTGCGCTGGTGGACCTGCCCGACGGACGGGCGCTGCGGCTGACGGCCGAGTCCCCGGCGGGCCGCCGCAACAAGATCGTGACGGTCCTCGCCGAGCCGGTCGAGGCCCATCGGGAAGGGGAGCACGCGGCATGAGGGCGGCGGCACACGGCCCGGGGAGCACCCGGCGCGGTACGGGGGCGGGCGCGTGAGGGCCCGGGAGCTGAAGGCGTTCTGTCTGGAGTTCAACGACGTGGTCGAGGACTTCCCCTTCGGCGAAGAGACCTCGGTCTTCAAAGTGGCCGGAAAGATGTTCGCCCTCAGCGCGCTGGACCGCGAACCCCTGACGGTCAATCTGAAATGCGATCCGGAACTCGCGGTCCAGCTGCGCGCCGAGCATCCGGCGATCGCTCCCGGCTATCACATGAACAAGCGCCACTGGAACACGGTCACGGTGGCCGATCTCCCGGACCGGCTGGTCAGGGAGCTGATCGAGGACTCGTACGACCTGGTGGTGGCGGGTCTCCCCAGAGCGGTGAGGCTGCGGCTCGACCGGCCCTGATCCCGTTCCGCGTCCGCCGGCTTGCCGGTCCCGTACCGAATTCGGTGGCCGGCCCCTCTCGGCGGGCGGCTATTCTCAGCCGGTCACAACGGGGGACGTCCCCCGGGCACCGTTCTCAGGGGGATCACCACATGCGTACCCGCATACGCCGCGCTTTCGCGGTCGCCGCCGTCTCCGCCCTCTGTCTCACCGCCGCTGCCTGCGGGGATTCCGACGGGGAGAAGAAGTCGGTGGGCGAGTCCGCCGGGGAGAGGGCCACCGACCAGCCGAAGGACGCTCCGGAGGATCAGCCGAAGGACGAGCCGAAGGACGGTGCCTCGGACGCCGAGCCCCTGACCGCGGCGCAGATGAAGGCCGCGACGGCCACGGCCCAGGACCTTCCGGCCGGTTTCACGAAGAGCGGCTCCACTGCCAACGACGAGAGGTTCACGGCGGACAAGAAGGAGTGCCAGCCGATCGTCGTCTTCATGGGCGGCGCGATCGACGGGGCCACGATCGGCGGCAACGTCGACTTCGAGGGCGACGGCGGGAACTCGCTGTTCAGCCAGCAGGTCTTCACCTTCTCCGGCGGCGGCGCCGAGGACTACACGAAGGCGATCGGCACCGCGCTGGAGACCTGCACCGCGTTCTCCTTCACGGACGAGGGCGACAAGACGAGTGTCACGGTCCGCAAGATCACGGCTCCGAAGGTGGGCGAGGAGTCCCACGCGTTCCGGCTGAAGATGACCGCGACCGGCTCTCCCGTCACGTTCGAGGTCGACATCGTGGCCGCGCGCCAGGGCTCCGGGGCGACCCGGTTCGTTTTTGTCCCGGGGGACGCGGCCGGACACAAGAGCTTCGACGACCTCGTCAAGCGCGTCGGCGACAGGTTCGTCAGGGGCGCCGGGAGCTGATCGGGCTCCGTCGTCCGGCGGAGCCCGCCCGGTGGGCCCGATAGGGCCGTTGAGGCTGCCGGCCCGGTGAGGCCCGGTCCGGGGCCCTCACCGGGCCCTCGGCGGGCGCGATCTATGCTCGGGGCATGACCCAGAGCACCGAACCCCAGGGCGGCGCCCCCGTCGGCCTCGGCCCCGAGGACCGCAAGATCATCACGTTGGCGCGCAGTGCCCGGGCCCGTAACGGCGTGGCCGAGGGTGCCGCCGTACGGGACGAGACCGGGCGCACCTATGTCGCGGGGACCGTCGACCTGGAGTCGCTCGGGCTCAGCGCGCTGCGGACGGCCGTCGCCATGGCCGTGGCCAGTGGCGCGACGTCCCTGGAGGCCGCCGCCGTGGTCTCCGAGGCCGGCGCGCTGACGGACGAGGACCGCGCGGCCGTACGGGACCTGGGCGGGCCCGCGACCCCGGTGCTGCTCGCCGGGCCCGACGGACAGCTGAAGGCGGCCGTGACGGCGGGCTGACCCACCCGCGGACCACCCGCTCCGGGGGAGCGGGCCCGACCGGTTCGCCCCGGCTCCCTTTCCGCTCCGGGGACTTCTCCCCGCCTGCGCCGTCTGCGCCGGCGGCCCGTGACGCCGAGGTGGCACCGGCGGCCCGGGGGACCCGCCCGAGCGGTCCGAGCCCGGTGAGCGGGCCGCCGTCCTCTCCCGTCCGCGCGTCGCCCGCATCCCGCCCGCGTCGCGGTCCTCCGCCGGTCCGCGCCTCCGTGCGGAGCCCCTCCGCAGTGTGTTTCGCCGGGCGCCCCGGTCCGCCACGGGTCTTCCCTGCTCCCGTACACCTCGTGGCCCGGCCTTCCCCCGCGACCCCCGTACGCCCCGCCCGGCACCCGGCCGGTGGCCCTTCGGCGGCGGCCCTTCGGCGGTGGCGCCGCTTCCGCTTTCCGTCCGGAAACAACCGCGCCCGCCCGCCGGAACAGTCAAGCCCGCCCGCCGGGAAACAACGGCGCCCGCCCCGACCGCCCCTCCGCCCCGCCCCGGCGGACCGGACCCGTCGCGGCCCCGCCACCGGACGCCGCCGTGATCTTGACAGCATCTGATGGGTCATCAGATAGCGCATTTCGATTCCATTGACTTCTTGTTGCCGCACCACGTCAATGGCCACCTGAATTCCTCCGAAGGGGGCAAATCACATGGCTTCAGCCACCCGAAACGCGCGAAGACCAGCCGTCCGGCGGTCCGGTGTCCGGCGCTGGACCGCCGCACTGGGCACGGCCGCGCTCCTCGCGGGTACGGCCGCGCTCGCCGCACCCGCCACCGCGCTGGCCTCGTCGGTGCCGGTCGACTTCCTCACCCGGTGCATCCCGCCGGACATCGCCGGTCTCCCGCCGATCGAGGGAACCACCACCGCCCAGATCACCGTCGACAACGCCTCGCCCAAGGTCGGCGACACCGTCACGGTCACGTACAAGGTCACCAAGCCGGCCGCGAGCAACCCGGTCGACCTCGCGCTCCCCGCCGACATCATGACGCCCAGCGGAAAGGTCGCCATCGGCGGCGCCCAGTCCGGCAGCGTCACGGTCACCGGCCCCAAGAAGAACCCGCCGGTGCCCGGCAAGGGGGCCTTCCCGGCGTTCGAGATGACCGGCACCTTCACGGTCACCGCGCCCGGCTCGATCACCCTCTCGCCCGGCGACTACAACATCCACACCAGCTTCATCATGGAGCTGGACACACCCTGCTCGGTGAAGAACCCGCCCGCGCCGGTCTCCCAGACCCTCACCGCCGAGGAGCAGCCCGGCGCCAACGAGCGCGCGATCTCCCTCGGCACGGCCTCCGGAAAGCCCGGGGACCGTGTGACCGTCACCGGGTCGAAGTTCTCCCCGCTCGCGGACGTCACCGTCGCGGGCCGGGCGGGCGCGGCCGAGACCGCCGACAGGATGACGTTCAAGGCGGACGCCAACGGCGGTTTCACCGCCCGCCTCAAGGTGAACGACAAGGCGACCACCGGCATCGTCGCGTACGAGGGCGCGTCCTGGTCGGCCGACAAGGGCGCGGGCCCGGCGGCGTACACCGTCGTCGACGACACCCCGCTGCCGGAGAACAGCCAGAAGCTCAACGCCACCGTGGCCGCGGGCACCCTCTCCATGTCCCAGGCCGGTGACACCGTCCAGCTCTCGGCGGTGGACTTCGGCACGGGCGGGGCGGCGAACGGCGATCTCCAGCAGGTGACCGTCAAGGACTTCCGCGGCGGCCCCGCAGGCTGGTCCCTGACCGGCAAGGTCACCGACTTCACCGGACCCGGCGGGAAGATCGACGCCGGAAAGCTCAGCTGGACCCCTGCGTGCGCCACCAAGCAGGGCAGCCCGAGCACCTGTGTGCCCGGTTCCACGGGAGCCGTCGGCGGCGGGGGCGCGACCCTGGCGTCCACCCCCAACGGCACGCTCACCGGCGGTGAGTTCACCGTGGACGCGAAGGTCTCGCTGGACGTCCCGGCGTTCACCGCGCCCGGCACCTACTCCGGTGTGCTGACGCTCACGCTCACCTGACCGCCCGGCGGGCCGGGCGCGCACCCGGTCGGCCCGCCTCGTCCCTGGGGGCTCCGCACCATGCCCAGATCGCACGCGCGCCCGTGGTACGTCCTGCTTCCGGTCCTGGCCGCCCTGTTCGCCGGCCTCGTCCCCGGCGTCTTTCCGCCCCCCTCGGCGCGGGCCGCGGAGAACGGGGAGTGGTCCGTCTACCCCTCCGCCGAGGAGCTGGGCCGGCGGCCGTACTTCTATCTCACCGCCGACCCCGGCACCCGCCTCACGGACCGGGTCACGATCAGCAACAAGACCTCGGCCCCCCTGAACTTCCGGCTGTACGCGGCCGACGCGTACAACACCGAACGCGACGGCGGCTTCGCCGTACGCACCCTGAACGAGAAGCAGCGCGGAGTCGGCGCGTGGATCAGGCCCGAACGCGACCGGGTGACCGTGCCCCCGCGCGGCTCGGTGACCGTGTCCTACACCCTCGCCGTCCCGGAGTCCGCCGAGCCCGGCGACCACCCCGGCGCGCTGGTCGCGCTCGACGAGCGGATCAGCCCCTCGCAGGGCGCCGTCGCCGTCGGCATCCAGCAGGCCGTCGGCGCGCGGGTCTATCTGCGGGTCAACGGGCCCACCGTCCCCGGGCTCGCCGTCGAGGATGTCCGGCTCAGCCACGACCGGCCCCTGGTGCCCGGTACCGGCGAGAGCAGCGCCCTGATCTCGTACACGCTCCACAACCGGGGCAATGTGACCCTCAACCCCAAGGTCGCCCTCAAGGCCGAGGGACTCTTCGGCCGCGATCTGCTCGCCCGGGACCTGAAGAGGATCCCCTCGGAGCTGCTGCCGCGCCAGAAGATCCGGCTCACGGAACGCTGGTCGGGCGCGCCCCATGCCGAGTGGGGCGAGGTCCGGCTCACCGCGACCGCCGAGGACGTACGGGAGTCCGCGCGCGTCTCCTACTTCGCGCTGCCCTGGCTGGTGGCCCTGGTCCTGGTGGCGGTGCTGACCGGCACGGGGGTGTGGGCCAGGATGAGGCTCAAGGCGCGCGGGCGGGCCCGGAGCTGACCCGGTCCGCACCGATACGGGACCGGGGCGGGGAGCCGACCGGTCCGGCCGTACGGCGACGTGTGATGCGCGGTCGGCCGTACAGGGCACGGGCGATACGCCGCCGGCCGATGCGGGGTCGGCGATACGAGCCGGTCGGTACGGCGCCCGACGGCCCCGGTGCTCGCCCGGTCCGGCGCTCGCCCGGTCCGGCCGGAACCGGTCCCGCCCGGACCCCGGAGCCGTACGGGCACGGGGGACCCCCGGGATCAGGGACAATGAACGGCATGAGCGTTCGTATCGAGTCCTCCGAGCCCGCCCCCCACCGGGCGGGCTTCGCCTGCTTCGTCGGCCGCCCCAACGCGGGCAAGTCCACCCTCACGAACGCTCTCGTCGGCCAGAAGGTGGCGATCACCTCCAGCCGGCCGCAGACGACCCGGCACACCGTGCGCGGCATCGTGCACCGCCCCGAGGCCCAGCTGATCCTGGTCGACACCCCCGGTCTGCACAAACCGCGGACCCTGCTCGGCGAGCGGCTCAACGACGTCGTGCGCACCACCTGGGCCGAGGTCGACGTCATCGGGTTCTGCCTGCCCGCCGACCAGAAGCTCGGCCCCGGCGACCGCTATATCGCCAAGGAGCTGGCCGGGATCAGGAAGACCCCGAAGGTCGCGATCGTCACCAAGACGGATCTGGTCGACTCCAAGACCCTCGCGGAGCAACTCATCGCGGTGGACCGGCTCGCGGAGGAGCTGGGCTTCGAGTGGGCGCAGATCGTCCCGGTCTCGGTCGTCGGCGACCGGCAGGTCCACCTGGTCGCCGATCTGCTGATCCCGCTGCTGCCGGAGGGCCCCGCGCTCTACCCCGAGGGCGATCTCACCGACGAGCCCGAGCAGGTCATGGTCGCGGAGCTGATCCGCGAGGCCGCGCTGGAGGGCGTACGGGACGAGCTGCCGCACTCGATCGCGGTGGTGGTCGAGGAGATGATCCCCCGCGAGGACCGCCCCGAGGACAAGCCGCTCCTGGACATCCACGCGAACCTCTACATCGAGCGCCCCAGCCAGAAGGGGATCATCATCGGCCCCAAGGGCAAGCGCCTGAAGGAGGTCGGCACCAAGTCCCGCAAGCACATCGAGGCCCTCCTCGGCACACCCGTCTACCTCGATCTGCACGTCAAGGTGGCGAAGGACTGGCAGCGCGACCCGAAGCAACTGCGGAAGCTGGGGTTCTGAGGGGCCGCCCTCACCCAGAGGTCCCGCACACCGCCGAGCCCGTACGGCGGTCCGTACCCCGGGCCGTCGCAGCAGTCCCGTACACCGGGCCGTCACAGCGGCGGACCCTCGCCCCGGCCCCGCGGCGGGGTCCCTCGGCCCCGGGCCCGGGGTACGCACCCCCGCTCCTTCACGCGCCCTCCTTCAGCACTCGGGAGATCAGCCGGCGCTGGGCGTCCGTGAGCCGGGGGTCCGCGCAGTACACCGTCCGGCCGTCCACCGTGATCTCGTACGCGAACCCGTCCGGCACCCCGATCGGGCGGGTCTCGCGGCACTCCGCGACGGCCCGCCCGGCCAGGTCGTGCCATGCGTCCGCGTCGGGGCGGCCCGCCGTGTCCACCTCGGAGGTCCGCTCGATGCCGGCGAATCCGCCCGTGCGCCGTACCTGGATCAGCATGGTCCCGTTCTAGTACGGATCGGTCCGGGGCGGAACCGGGACCCGCCCGGACCTCTCGGGACTCAGCCGGTCGGCACGCCCACCTGCGCCCACGCCTTCAGCACGGCCTCGCTCTCCTCGCCGTCGCCGTACCGCGCCGAGGCCGCCGCCGCCGTCAGCCGGGCGAAGTCCGCGAAGTCCGCGTCCGGCGCCAGCTCGCCGCCCGTCAGCGTGTCGAACCAGATCTGTCCGGGCCGCTCCCACGCCCTGCCGCCGAGCTGCGTCGCCAGCAGGAAGAAGGCCCGGTTGGGGATGCCGGAGTTGATGTGGACCCCGCCGTTGTCCCGGCCGGTCACGACGTAGTCGTCCATCGACCCGGGCTGGGGGTCCTTGCCGAGCACATCGTCGTCGTACGCGCTCCCGGGGTTCTTCATGCTCCGCAGCGCCACACCGGTCACCCCGGGGGCCAGCAGCCCCTCGCCGATGAGCCAGTCGGCCCGGTCGGCGTTCTGGCCGAGGGTGTACTGCTTGACGAGCGAGCCGACGACGTCGGAGACGGACTCGTTGAGCGCGCCCGACTGCCCGTAGTACTCCAGATTCGCCGTGTACTGGGTGAGGCCGTGCGCCAGCTCGTGCGCGATGACGTCCACGGGCAGGGAGAAGTCGAGGAAGATCTCGCCGTCCCCGTCGCCGAAGACCATCTGCTCGCCGTTCCAGAAGGCGTTGCCGTAGTCACGGCCGTAGTGGACGCTCGCGGTCAGCGGCAGTCCGAGGCCGTCGAGGGAGCTGCGGCCGTACGACGTCAGCAGCAGCTCGAAGGTCGCGCCGAGGCCGGCGTACACCCGGTTGACGGTCGCGTCCCCGCCGGGCTCGTCGCCCTCGCCGCGGACTTTCACCCCCGGCAGCCGGGTGCCGTTGCGGCAGTCGTGGACGGTGCGGTCCGGCCGGTCGGGGGCGTCCGACGGCCCGCCGGCCGGGGAGGTGACCGCGGCCGGGCCGGCGACCGCCGTCAGCCGGCGGCGGGTGCGCTGCGCGGAGTCCGCCTCCAGGGTGCGGCGGGCGCGCTCGGAGACCGCCGGGTCACCGGCGCGTGCCAGCTTGTCGAGGACATGCGGAGGCACAATGGTGCAGAAAATGGGGTGCGTGTCTGCCATGCCCGGCAATGTGGCACTGCGTGACCGCGCTGTCACTAGTTGCCACCATGATTAATGAAATGGAGTGAAGCGCCGCACATGGCCGAAAACCATGGGGTGTCCCGCATCATGATACGAGGGCGCTGATCTCCCGGCTCTCGGCTATGCTTCCCCGCATCATGCGTTTCGGGCTGCTCCTTCTTAGCTGCCGCGGCGAGGGCCTGTAGTCGTAGGCCGACCCCCTCCCCGCGGGATCTGCTGCTGCTTCGAACCGTCGGCCGTCCTGTTTCCAGACCGGACCTCCGAGGAGCCCCGCGCCATGTCCGATCAGTCCGTCGGCCGCCCGACGCCCATCACCAACACGACCCATACCCAGAAGCCGTCCGGGATGCCGATCCACAAGTACGGCCGGTACGAGGCCGTGGACATCCCCGACCGCACCTGGCCGGACAACCGGATCACCCGGGCCCCTCGCTGGCTGTCGACCGATCTGCGCGACGGCAACCAGGCCCTGATCGACCCGATGTCTCCCGCCCGCAAGCGTGAGATGTTCGATCTGCTGGTACGCATGGGGTACAAGGAGATCGAGGTCGGTTTCCCGTCATCCGGAGAGACCGATTTCGCCTTCGTACGCTCCATCATCGAAGAGGGCGCGATTCCCGAGGACGTGACGATCTCCGTCCTGACGCAGGCCCGCGAGGAGCTGATCGAGCGGACCGTCGAGTCGCTGCGCGGCGCGCACCGGGCCACCGTCCATCTGTACAACGCCACCGCGCCCACCTTCCGCCGGGTCGTCTTCCGCGGCACGAAGGAGCAGGTCAAGCAGATCGCCGTGGACGGCACCCGGCTGGTGATGGAGTACGCGGAGAAGCTGCTCGGCCCCGAGACGGTCTTCGGCTACCAGTACAGCCCCGAGATCTTCACCGACACCGAACTGGACTTCGCGCTGGACGTCTGCGAGGGCGTCATGGACGTCTGGCAGCCCGAGGCCGGCCGCGAGATCATCCTCAATCTGCCCGCCACGGTCGAGCGCTCCACGCCGTCCACGCACGCGGACCGCTTCGAGTGGATGTCGCGGAATCTGTCCCGGCGGGAGCACATCTGTCTGTCCGTCCACCCGCACAACGACCGCGGTACCGCCGTCGCCGCCGCCGAGCTGGCGATCATGGCGGGCGCCGACCGGATCGAGGGCTGCCTGTTCGGCCAGGGCGAGCGCACCGGCAACGTCGACCTGGTGACCCTGGGC
This sequence comes from Streptomyces sp. NPDC004609, assembly GCF_042873655.1. Taxonomy (NCBI): domain Bacteria; kingdom Bacillati; phylum Actinomycetota; class Actinomycetes; order Kitasatosporales; family Streptomycetaceae; genus Streptomyces; species Streptomyces sp. NPDC004609. The sequence goes on from NZ_JBIALS010000001.1 coordinate 171,388, forward strand.
ATGAACCTCTTCTCGCAGGGCGTCGACCCGCAGATCGACTTCTCGCAGATCGACGAGATCCGCCGTACCAGCGAGTACTGCAACAAGATGGAGATCCACCCGCGCCACCCCTACGCGGGCGATCTGGTCTACACCGCCTTCTCCGGCTCCCACCAGGACGCCATCAAGAAGGGCTTCGACGCGATGGAGGCCGCCGCGGCCGCCGCCGGCAAGACCGTCGACGAGATCGAGTGGGCCGTGCCGTATCTGCCCATCGACCCCAAGGACGTGGGCCGCTCGTACGAGGCCGTCATCCGGGTCAACTCGCAGTCCGGCAAGGGCGGGATCGCGTACGTCCTGAAGAACGACCACAAGCTGGACCTGCCGCGCCGGATGCAGATCGAGTTCTCCCGGATCATCCAGGCGAAGACGGACAGCGAGGGCGGCGAGGTCACCCCGAACGACATCTGGCGGATCTTCCGGGACGAGTACCTGCCCAACCCGGACAATCCGTGGGGCCGCCTGCAGCTGCGCTCCGGGCAGAGCACGACCGACACCGACGGCGTGGACACGCTCACCGTCGAAGCGGTCGTGGACGGCACCGACACCGTGCTGACCGGCTCCGGCAACGGCCCGATCTCCGCCTTCTTCGACGCGCTGAACGCGGTGGGCGTCGACGCCCGGCTGCTGGACTACACCGAGCACACCATGAGCGAGGGCGCCTCCGCCCAGGCCGCCTCGTACATCGAGTGCGCGATCGACGGCAAGGTGCTGTGGGGCATCGGCATCGACGCCAACACCACCCGCGCCTCGCTGAAGGCGGTCGTCTCCGCCGTCAACCGCGCGGCGCGCTGAGCGGATTCCTGCGCCTCGGCCCCGGACCGTTCCCTCCTGGAAACGGCGCCGGGGCCGTCCCGCCCCCGCCCCGGGCGGGGCCGGCCTCCGGCCCCATGGGCCCCGCATGGCCCTCGTAGGGGCCTTTGTGGGCCTTTGCATGGGCGAGGAATCGGCCATGTCCGCGCATACCTTCTCCAGGGTGCTGACGGCACAACATCCCTGTGGCTAACATCACGTCAACGCGGCAGTGTTGCCGTGGTGGTGGTGCCTTCCGCGGCCTTGGGCCGCGGGGGAGTTACGGAGGTGCGCAGTGCGAGCAGACCGGGGAGTATGTGGCCGGAAGGTACTGGTCTGCGGCATTCACACCTCGTGGAGCACCGTGGGAGACGGGGAGTTCTTCTGCACGGCGTGTGGAGGTGACCGCAACTACCGCCGCCGTACCGGCCGGCGCCGCTTCACCCTGCTGGGCATTCCGCTGCTGCCGCGCGGATCGGCCGGCCCCGTCGTCGAATGCGCCGCCTGCCACGGGCACTTCGGCACGGACGCGCTCGACCACCCCACCACCGCCCGCTTCTCCGCGATGCTCCGCGACGCCGTGCACACGGTCGCGCTCGCCGTCCTCGCCTCCGGCGGCACCTCGTCGCGCCCCGTCCGTGAGACCGCGGTGGCCACCGTGCGTGCCGCGGGGCTCCACGACTGTACGGAGGACCAGCTCACCGCCCTGATCGAGGCGCTCGCCGCCGACACCGGCCGCTTCGTCGCCGACGCCGGGCCGTTCGGCGCGGCCCTCGCCATCGAACTCCACGAGGCACTGGAACCGCTCGCTCCCCACCTGGCGTCCGCCGGACGGGAGTCGATCCTCCTCCAGGGCGCCCGGATCGCCCTCGCGGACGGCCCGTACACCCCCGCCGAGCGCGAGGTCCTCACGACCGTCGGCACGGCGCTCCAGCTCCCCCTCACGGACACCACCCGGCTGCTGACGACGGCCCGAACCCTGTCCTCGTAGCGGGGGCGCGCCGTCCCGGGATGGCCCGGATACGCTACGGGGGCAAGCCGTAGCGTCGTGAGGACACCCATCGTGAACGAAGCCCCGCTCTGCCCGGCGCCCGCCGGGTTCGGTGCCATCGTGGTCGGGAGCTTTCCCCTCACCTCGGGGCAGTGGATCGGCGCGCACAGCCACCCGCAGCACCAACTGGCCTGGACCCGCACCGGAGTCCTCGGCGTCGCCGTCGACGACACCTACTGGGTCCTGCCGCCCACCCGCGCCCTGTGGCTGCCCGCCGGGGTCGTCCACCGGACCGGTGCCACCCGCGACGCCGTGCTCAAGGGGCTCTACTTCCAACCCGGCCGCTGCACCGTGGACTGGACCGAGCCCACCCCGGTCGCCGTCGACGGACTGCTCGCCCACCTCATCGGCCACCTCGGCCGCGATGATCTGCCGGAGGACGCCCGGCTGCGCGCGGAGGCCGTCGTACCGGATCTGCTGCGCCCCCTCCCCGCGTCGCCCATCGAGGTACCGGTGCCCGCCGACGTACGGGTACGGGCCGTCGCCGACACCCTGCTCGCCGACCCCGCCGATCCGCGCGGCCTGGAGGCGCACGCCCGCGGCGTCGGTGTCAGCAGACGGACCCTGACCCGCCTGTTCGTCCACGACACCGGCATGAGCTTCGACCGCTGGCGCACCCACGCCCGGCTGCGGGCCGCGCTCCCGCTGCTCGCGGAGGGGCAGCCCGTGTCCCGGGTCGCGCACACGGTCGGCTATGCGACGGCGAGCGCGTTTCTCGCCGCGTTCCGCCGTACCGTCGGCACCTCCCCGAGCCGCTACCTCAACGGCGCCGTGCCCGTACTCCCCGGGGAGTAACGGACCCTCGCCGCCACCCCGGGCAGTACGCGTCATCTCGCCTCGGCGCCCGACGAATCCCCGATTCCCCGACGGGAGCCTGGTGTTCTGACACCCGTGACGAAGGGGAACGACCCATGGGTCCCGTGACACCGACGCAGAATCCGCAGACGAACCCGGAACCGCCCGGGTCGCCGGGATCCCCGGGGCGGCGGCGTGCCGTGCCCTGGGCGGTGCTGCTGTTCTGGATCGCCGTCATCGCCGTCGCCGGACCCTTCGCGGGCAAACTCGGGGACGTCCAGCGCGACAACATCGTGGACTATCTGCCGGCGAACGCGGACTCCACCCAGGTCGCCGAGATCGAGCAGGGGCTGCCCGGCGGCGAGACCACCGAGGTGGTCCTCGTCTACCACCGCGACGGCGGGCTGACCGCGGCCGACCGCGCCGCCGTGGAGCGCCAGACCGGCGAGATCACCGCCGCGCACCGGCTGGTGGCACCCGCGAAGCCCGTACCGTCCGCCGACGGCGCCACCCTCATGGTCCCGGTCGTCACCACCGAGCCCGGCAACGACGAGGAGGCGCGCACCGCCTTCGTCGAGGACGTACGCGGGAAGGTGAGCGGCGGAGGCGGGCTGAGCGTCGACGTCGGCGGGCCCAGCGCCCTCCAGACCGACATGGAGGAGGTCTTCTCCGCGATCGACGGGACCCTGATGATCGCCACCGTCATCGTGGTGACGGTCCTGCTGGTCATCACCTACCGCAGCCCGTTCCTGTGGCTGGTGCCGCTGTTCGCCGTCGGTGTCGCCGCGATCACCACCCGGGCCCTGATCTACGGGCTCGTCCAGGGCTTCGACGTCACCGTCACCAGCCAGAGCGCGGGCATCATGACCGTCCTCGTCTTCGGCGCGGGCACCGACTACGCCCTGCTGCTCGTCGCCCGCTACCGCGAGGAACTGCGCCGCCACCGCCTGCCGTACGACGCGGTGATCGCCGCCGTACGCGGCTGCGGACCGGCCGTCCTCGCCTCCTCCGGGACCGTCGCCGCCGGGCTGCTCTGCCTGCTGGCCGCCGATCTCAACAGCGCGAGCGGCCTCGGCCCGGTCGGCGCGATCGGTGTCGTGGGCGCGCTGGCCGCCATGATGACGCTGCTGCCCGCGGTGCTGGTCCTGCTCGGGCGGCGGGTCTTCTGGCCGCTGATCCCCGCGTACGGGAGCGATCCCCGGCAGCGCCGTTCGCTCTTCGCCCGCATGGGCACATCGGCCGGGAAGCGGCCGGTCGCGATCCTCGTCACCGGTGCCGTCGTCCTGGGGGCGCTCGCCCTCGGCGTGTTCCAGCTGCCGGGGACGCTCAAGCAGGAGGACAGCTTCACCGACCGGCCCGAGTCGGTGTCGGCGATGCGGACCCTGGCCGACGCCTACCCCGAGCGCAGCAGCCAGCCGATCAGTGTGATCGCGCCGACCGGCAGCGCCGGCGACGTGCTGGCGAAGGCGCGCTCCGCGGACGGAGTCGCGGCCGTCGAACGCGGCCGGAGCGCCGACGGCTGGACCGAGATCTCCGTCTTCGCCGAGGACGCGCCCGAGTCGGCGGGCGAGATCGCCACGATCAAGAAACTGCGGGCGGATCTCGACGGCGCGTATGTCGGCGGCCCCAGCGCCCAGCAGATCGACCTCGACGACGCCAACGCCCGAGACCGCGCGGTCGTGATCCCGCTGGTCCTCGCGGCGGTGCTGCTGATCCTGATCGCGCTGCTGCGCAGCCTCGTCGCCGCCGTGATCCTCGTCGTCGCGGTGGTCGCGGTGTGGGGCGCGGCCTTCGGCCTGGGCGGGCTGGTCTTCGAGCCGATCTTCGGATTCCAGGGGACCGACCCCTCCCTGCCGCTGTTCTCGTTCGTCTTCCTCGTCGCACTCGGCGTCGACTACGGCATCTTCCTGATGCACCGGATGCGCGAGGAGGCCCTGGCGGGCAAGGACCCCTCGACGGCGGCCCTGACGGCGCTGCGGACGACGGGCGGGGTGATCGCCTCCGCGGGCATCGTGCTCGCGGCGACCTTCGCGGTGCTGATGAACCTGCCACTGGTGATGATGGTCGAGATGGGCTTCCTGGTGGCCGTCGGGGTGCTGCTCGACACCTTCCTGGTGCGGACGTATCTGGTGACCTCCGCGAGCCTGCTGCTGGGCCGCACGGTGTGGTGGCCGGGGAAGCTCTCCCGCCCCGGCGCGGTGCCTTCCGCCGCTGAGGGCGAGCGGGAACTCGCGGCGGTGCCCGCCCCCCGCCCGTGAGGCCATGAGCACGCTTCCCGCCCCGGGAGGGTCCCCGGGAGCGGGGGCCGTACCCCAGGATGGAGACCGTGCACCCACCATCGGAAGCCCCGGAGCCCCCGGTCCGCGAGGCCGGGGGACATGAGCCGTCGGTCCGCGAGGCCGGGGGTGGTACGGCGGGAGTCCGCGAGGCCGGGGGACATGAGCCGGAGGGCGGGACCGCGGGGGCAGGGAGCGCCCGGTCCGGCGGCGCCCCGGGGGGTCCCACGCGGCGCGTCTCCTTTCCGCGCGGACTCCTGCGCGGGTGCCCGCGCCCCGGGGACGCGCGGCGGTCCGCAGCCGGCTCCGGCTCTCCGCGTACCCCGTCCGCGCGCACCGGTACCCGGACCGGCTCCGGTACCGCCCCGCACACGGGCACCCGTACCGCCCACACCGGTACCGGAGCCGCGCGCCGTGGCGAGACCCGTCTGGGGGACCGCGTCCTCACCGCCGTCAGCCGCGACCCGCTGTCCGCGCCGCACCGCGCGCGCAACGATCTGATCATCGCCGTGTGCGTCGGCGTGTTCTCCGCCGTACTCGGCCTCCTGTCCTTCGACGGGCGCACGCCGGACGCGCTCGGCTGGGTCCTCCTCGCCGGTGTCGTGGTGCCCCTGATCTGGCGCCGGTCCCACCCCTTTGTGACGACCGCGGTCTCCATCGCCTTCGTCGGCCCTTACCACGCGCTCGACAACTCCCATATCGCGCCGCTGCCCGCGTCCCTCATCGCCCTCTACACCCTGGCCACGATCGCCCGGCCGCTGCACACCTTCCTCGTCGGGGTCGCCACCACCGGGATCGCCCTGAGCGTGATGTTCACCGTCAGCGCCCACCAGGGCATCGAGGCCCTGCGCACCTCCGGCTGGATCATCGCCGTCCTCGTCGTCGGCGTCGACGTACGCATCTACCGCCGCTACATCGCCTCCGTGGTCGGCCGCGCGGAGCACGCCGAACGCACCCGCGAGGAGGAGGCGGCCCGCCGCGTCGCCGAGGAGCGCATCCGGATCGCCCGCGATCTGCACGACCTCCTCGCCCACTCCATCACCCTCATCGGGGTCCAGACCTCCGTCGCCTCCCATGTGCTGAGCCTCGACCCCGACCGGCTCGACCGGGCGGCGATCGCCAAGGCCCTCGACGACATCGCCGAGACCTGCCGGACCGCGCGCGGCGAACTGCGCACCACCCTCACCGTCCTGCGCACCGACAGTCCCGACCACGACGGCCCGCTGCCCGATCTGTCGTCCCTGCCCGAACTGACCGCCGCCGCCGGGGCCGAGCTGACCCTCGGCGCGGGTGACGACCGCCTGCCGCCCGCCGTCGAGGCCGCCGCCTACCGCATCGTCCAGGAGTCCCTGACCAACGCGGTACGCCACGGCGGCCCCGGCGTACGGATCACCGTGGCCGTCGAGCGCCACGGCCCCGCCCTGCGCGTCACGGTCACCGACGACGGCGACGGCTCCGCCGGCGAGGGCGGCGTTCCCGGCTACGGCATCGTCGGAATGCGCGAACGCGCCCGCAGCGTCGGTGGCACACTCACCACCGGCCCACGCGACGGCGGAGGGTTCCAGGTGGCGGCACTCCTGCCGCTCCAGCAACCGGAGGCGTTCGCATGAGCCCCAGCCCCATCCGTGTGCTGCTCGCCGACGACCAGCAGCTCGTACGGGCCTCTTTTGCGATGCTCATCGAGTCGTCGCCCGACATGGAGGTCGTCGGGCAGGCGGGCAACGGCGCGGAGGCCGCCGAACTGGCCCGCACCGCCCGGGCCGATGTGGTCGTCATGGACATCCGCATGCCCCAGCTCGACGGTATCGAGGCGACCCGGCTGATCGCGGCGGACGAGGACCTCGCCGGCGTCAAGGTCCTCGTCCTCACCACGTACGACACCGACGACCACGTCGTCGACGCGCTGCGGGCGGGCGCCTCCGGGTTCCTGGTGAAGGACACCCGCCCCGCGGACCTCCTCACCGCGATCCGCACGGTGGCGGCAGGTGACTCACTGCTCTCCCCGGGCCCCACGGCACGGCTGATCGCCCGTGTCCTCAGCACCCCCGGCGCCCCGCCGCTGGTTCCCGGGACCGGCCCCGGCGACCTCACCGAGCGCGAGCGCCAGGTCCTCGCCCTGGTGGCCCGCGGACTGAACAACACGGAGACGGCGGAGGCGCTGGGACTGTCCCCGCTCACGGCGAAGACCCACGTCAGCCGCATCATGGGCAAACTCCGCGCCCGTGACCGCGCGCAACTGGTGATCATCGCCTACGAGTCGGGCCTGGTCGTCCCCGGAGAGTCCCCGGACCTCATGACGGGACGGCCGCGGGAGCGCACGGAGAACTGAGCCCGGGGCGGGGACCGGAGCCGTCCGTACGGGACAATGGGGGGATGAGCCTGTTCCGTGACGACGGCGTCGTCCTGCGCACCCAGAAGCTGGGCGAGGCGGACCGCATCATCAGCCTGCTCACCCGCGGGCACGGGCGGGTGCGGGCCGTCGCGCGCGGGGTGCGGCGGACCAAGTCGAAGTTCGGGGCGCGGCTGGAGCCGTTCTCGCACGTGGACGTGCAGTTCTTCTCCCGGGGCAGTGAGCTGGTCGGGCGCGGGCTGCCGCTGTGTACGCAGAGCGAGACCATCGCCCCCTACGGCGGCGCGATCGTCGGCGACTACGCCCGGTACACCGCGGGCACCGCCATGCTGGAGACCGCCGAGCGGTTCACCGACCACGAGGGCGAACCCGCCGTGCAGCAGTACCTCCTGCTCGTCGGCGGACTGCGCGCCCTCGCCCGTGGGGAGCACGCCCCGCATCTGATCCTCGACGCGTTCCTGCTGCGCTCCCTCGCGGTCAACGGATACGCGCCGAGCTTCGGCGACTGCGCCCGGTGCGGGCTCGACGGCCCGAACCGGTTCTTCTCCGTCGCGGCCGGCGGCGTCGTCTGCGGTGACTGCCGGGTGCCCGGAAGCGTCGTACCCTCGGCGGAGGCCGTCGGACTGCTCAGCGCGCTGCTGACCGGTGACTGGCCGACGGCGGACGCCTGCGAGGCACGGCACGTCAGGGAAGGGAGCGGGCTGGTGTCCGCGTATCTGCACTGGCATCTGGAGCGCGGACTGCGCTCGCTCCGCTATGTCGAGAAGTAGCGAGAAGCACAAGCAGAACATGGGAGATGTGAGCCGCATGGCACGACGCGGAATCCTGGGGCGGTCCCGCCGCGAGTACAAGGTCCCCGAGCCGCACCCCTCCGGCGCCCGGCCGCCGAGGATCCCGAGTGAGCTGGTGCCGAATCACGTGGCCTGTGTCATGGACGGCAACGGGCGCTGGGCCAAGGAGCGCGGACTGCCCCGCACCGAGGGCCACAAGGTCGGCGAGGGCGTCGTGCTCGATGTACTCAAGGGCTGTCTGGAGATGGGCGTCAAGAACCTCTCCCTCTACGCCTTCTCCACCGAGAACTGGAAGCGCTCGCCCGACGAGGTCCGCTTTCTGATGAACTTCAACCGGGACGTCATCCGCCGCCGCCGTGACGAGATGGACGAACTCGGTATCCGCATCCGCTGGGTCGGCCGGATGCCGAAGATGTGGAAGTCCGTCGTCCAGGAGCTCCAGGTCGCCCAGGAGCAGACCGAGGGCAACGACGCCATGACGCTCTACTTCTGCGTCAACTACGGCGGACGCGCCGAAGTCGCCGACGCCGCGCAGAAGATCGCGCAGGAAGTCGCGGCGGGCAGGCTCGACCCGGCCAAGGTGAACGAGAAGACGATAAGGAAGTATCTGTACTACCCGGATATGCCGGATGTGGACCTCTTCCTGCGCCCCAGCGGTGAGCAGCGCACCTCCAACTATCTGATCTGGCAGAGCGCTTACGCCGAGATGGTCTTCCAGGACGTGCTCTGGCCGGACTTCGACCGCCGCGATCTGTGGCGGGCCTGTCTGGAGTACGCGCAGCGCGATCGCCGTTTCGGCGGGGCGAAGCCCAATGAGGTCTCCGGCCGGACCACGGCCTGACCGGCGGATGACCGTGCCCGGCAGAGGGCTTCCCCCGGCCGGGCCACGACGACGGGGTCCGCATGGACGGCGGTATCCGGGCCCTGCTCCGTATCCGGGCGCTCCGTATCCGCACGGCCGGATACGGATGCCGGGCGCGGGACCCTCAGGGCCGGCTCCTGATGCCTGATGACTGCCGCCGGACCCGGTCCGGCTCCGGGTGACGCGGCCGCGCGCGCCCGGGGTCAGGTGCCCGCCGCCGGGGTGGCCGGCCTGGTTCCTCGACGCGGCCGCGCGCCCCGGGTCAGGCCTTGGCCGTGTCCGCGCACTCCGCGCAGGTGCCGAAGATCTCCACGGTGTGGGCCACGTTCACATAGCCGTGCTGGGCGGCCACCGACTCCGCCCAGGTCTCGACCGCGGGCCCCTCGACCTCGACCGCCTTGCCGCACATCCGGCAGACCAGATGGTGGTGGTGGTCGTCGGTGGAGCAGCGGCGGTAGACCGACTCGCCCTCGCTCGTCCGCAGCACGTCGACCTCGCCGGCGTCGGCGAGCGACTGAAGGGTCCGGTAGACGGTGGTGAGGCCCACCGAGTCGCCCCGGTGCTTGAGCATGTCGTGCAGTTCCTGTGCGCTGCGGAATTCGTCCACCTCGTTCAGCGCCGCCGCCACCGCGGCACGCTGCCGGGTCGACCGGCCTCGCACGGGGGCGGTGTTACCGCCGCTTGGCGCCGTCACCACGGGTGCCTCCTCGCTTCGCCACACATGCCTGTCGGGGCAATTCTGCCAGGCTCGGTGTGGGGGACGGACGAGTCAAGCCCCCGGTCCGTCCATCAGACCTTGACGTCGTCGCCGGAGGGGCGGCCGCGCGGCACCTCGGACGCGCACACGGCCCCGGTGTCCTCCACCGCCCGCGCCCGCCGCCGCGCCAGCGGAGCCGCCAGCGCCGTCAGCGCGACGAAGACACCGATGGCGAGCAGCACGATCGTCGCGCCCGGCGGCACGTCCTGGTAGTACGAGGTGCTGGTGCCCGCCAGTGTCACCGCGACGCCGATCGCCACCGCCAGGGCGAAGGTCGTCCGGAAGGACCGGGAGATCTGCTGGGCCGCCGCCACCGGGACCACCATCAGGGCGCTGACCAGCAGCAGTCCCACCACCCGCATCGCGACCGAGACGGTGACCGCCGCGGTGACCGCGATCAGGAGGTTCAGCGCCCGTACGGGCAGGCCGGTGACCCGCGCGAACTCCTCGTCCTGGCTGACGGCGAACAGCTGCCGCCGCAGCCCCAGGGAGACCAGGACCACAAAGGCCGCGAGCAGCGCGATCGCGGTCAGGTCGGCGTCCGAGACGGTGGAGAGCGAGCCGAACAGGAAGGAGCTGAGATTGGCCGTCGAACCGGTGTCGGAGATGTTGATCAGCAGGACACCGCCCGCCATGCCCCCGTAGAAGAGCATCGCCAGCGCGATGTCGCCGCGGGTCTTTCCGTACGCCCTGATCAGCTCCATCGTGATCGCGCCGGCGACGGAGACGAGGGTCGCCATCCAGATCGGGTTGGTGGAGAGCAGAAAGCCGAGGCCGACACCGGTCATGGCGACATGGCCGATGCCGTCGCCCATCAGCGCCTGCCGCCGCTGGACGAGATAGATGCCGACGGCGGGCGCGGTGATGCCGACCAGGACGGCCGCGACGAGCGCCCGCTGCATGAACGCGGTTTCGAGGATTTCCATGATCAGGTCAGCAGTCCCGTGCGGAGCGGCTCACCGGCCGCGTGCGGATGTACGTGGTCGTGCCCGGGAAGGGCGTGCTGGCCGACGGCCTCGGGCGGCGGCCCGTCGTGGACCACGCAGCCGTCGCGGAGCACCACGGCCCGGTCGATCAGCGGCTCGATCGCGCCCAGCTCATGGAGCACCAGCAGGACGGTCGTCCCGGCGGCGACCTGCTCGCGCAGGGTCCCGGCGAGGACCTCCTGACCGGCGAGGTCGACGCCCGCCATCGGCTCGTCCATGATCAGCAGCTCGGGCCCGGAGGCGAGTGCGCGGGCGATCAGCACCCGCTGGTGCTGGCCGCCGGAGAGCGCGCTCACGGAGTCCCGGGCGCGGTCGGCGAGGCCGACGAGGCCGATGGCGTGGTCCACGGCGGCCCGGTCGGCCCGCGAGAGCCTGGCCAGGCGGGTGCGGGAGAGCCGGCCCGAGGAGACGACCTCGCGCACGGTCGCGGGCACCCCGCTCGCGGCGGTGGTCCGCTGCGGTACGTATCCGACGCGCGCCCACTGCCGGAAGCGGCGCAGTTCGGTCCCGAACAGCTCGATCCGGCCGCCCGTGAGCGGCACCTGGCCGATCACGGACCGTACGGCGGTGGACTTGCCCGAGCCGTTCGCCCCGAGGAGCGCGACGACCTCGCCGCGCTCGACGGTCAGGTCGATGCCCCGCAGCACGGTCCGCGAGCCCAGCGTGGCGCGGGCGTCGCGGACGGATATGGCGGGCTCGGCGCCGCCGGTCGGGTCGGGCGCGCGGCCCGTGGTCCTCGTCATTTCGCCCCCAGTGCTTTCTGCAGTGCCGTGAGGTTGGACTCCATCACCTGGAAGTAGTCGCGGCCCCTGGACCGGTCGGTGATGCCTTCGAGCGGGTCGAGGACGTCCGTCCGCAGCCCGGTGTCCTTCGCCAGGGTCTTCGCGGCCCGGTCGTCGGCGAGGGGCTCGAAGAAGACGGTGCCGGCCTTCTCCTTCTCGGCGATGGACTGGATCTCCTTGATCCGGGCGGGGCTGGGCTCGGCCTCGGGGTCGAGGCCGGCGATGCCCTCCTGGTCCAGTCCGTACCGCTCGGCGAGATAGCCGAAGGCGGAGTGCGTGGTGATGAAGGTCTTGGTGGCCGTGTTCTTCAGGCCCTGCTCGAACCTGGTGTTCAGCCCGGCCAGCTTGCCGGTCAGCACGTCGGCGTTCTTCCGGTAGGCGGCGGCGTTGTCGGGGTCGGCCTCGGCGAGGGCGGCGGAGACACCCTCGGCGACCTCCGCGTACTTCACCGGGTCGAGCCACAGGTGCGGGTCGCCGCCCGCCTCGCCGTGGTCGTGGCCGTCGTCCGCGCCGTGCCCGGCTCCGTGGGTCTCCAGCTCGGTCAGGGTGCCCGCGTCCGTCTTGTGCGGTACGTCGGCCTGCTCGATGGCCTTGTCCACGGCGGGCTGGACGCCCTTGAGGTAGAGGATGTAGCCCGCCTCGCCCAGCTGGGCGGTCTGGCGCGGCTTCAGTTCCAGATCATGGGGCTCGACACCCGGCTTGGTGAGGGTGGAGACCGCGACATGATCGCCGCCGATCTGCTCGGCGAGGTACTGCAGGGGATAGAACGACGCCACCACCTTCAGCCTGCCGTTCTCCCTGCCGTCCGCGGCGGAGGAGCCGGAGCAGGCGGAGACGGCGACCAGGCCGAGGGCAACGGCTCCCGCGGCGGCGGAGGGACGTATGAGGCGGCGTACGTTCATGACAGTCATTTTCAACAAAACTGGAAACGATTGTCAACAAGGCCCCGGGGAGGCATCCCCGTCCGCTCTCCGCGCTGCCGTTCTCCGGCCGCCGCCCGGCCGTTGCCGCCCCCGGTCCGCTCCCGGACCGGGGTCCGTCCGCTCGTCCCGGGCGCAGGCGATGACCACCGATTTGATCCGGGGGGTGCGCCCGCCGGTAATCTGAAGCATTCGCCCTTAGCCGTCGTCCCCTATGAAGAGAGCACCGTGGCCGCCGACAAGATCGACACGATCGTCAACCTGAGCAAGCGCCGTGGCTTCGTCTACCCCTGCAGTGAGATCTACGGTGGTCAGAGGGCCGCCTGGGACTACGGACCGCTGGGCGTGGAGCTGAAGGAGAACATCAAGCGCCAGTGGTGGCGCCACATGGTCACCTCGCGCGAGGACGTCGTCGGCATCGACTCGTCGGTCATCCTGGCCACCGAGGTCTGGGAGGCGTCCGGACACGTCGCCACCTTCAGCGACCCGCTCACCGAGTGCACCTCCTGCCACAAGCGCTACCGCGCCGACCACCTGATCGAGGCGTACGAGGAGAAGCACGGCCGGCCCCCCGAGAACGGCCTGGCGGACATCAACTGCCCGAACTGCGGCAACAAGGGCGGCTTCACCGACCCCAAGCAGTTCTCCGGCCTGCTCGCCACCCACCTCGGCCCCACCCAGGACTCCGGCTCCGTCGCCTATCTGCGGCCCGAGACCGCGCAGGGCATCTTCACCAACTTCGCCCAGGTCCAGCAGACCTCGCGCAAGAAGCCGCCGTTCGGCATCGCGCAGATGGGCAAGTCCTTCCGCAACGAGATCACGCCCGGCAACTTCATCTTCCGCACGCGCGAGTTCGAGCAGATGGAGATGGAGTTCTTCGTCAAGCCCGGCGAGGACGAGCACTGGCAGCAGTACTGGATGGACCAGCGCTGGGGCTGGTACACCGGGCTCGGCCTGCGCGAGGAGAACATGCGCTGGTACGAGCACCCCAAGGACAAGCTCTCCCACTACTCCAAGCGCACCGCCGACATCGAGTACCGCTTCCAGTTCGGCGGCAGCGAGTGGGGCGAGCTGGAGGGTGTCGCCAACCGCACCGACTTCGACCTCTCGGCGCACTCCAAGGCGTCCGGCCAGGACCTGTCGTACTTCGACCAGGAGGCCGGCGAGCGCTGGACGCCGTATGTCATCGAGCCCGCGGCCGGTGTCGGCCGCGCGATGCTGGCCTTCCTCCTCGACGCGTACAACGAGGACGAGGCCCCCAACGCCAAGGGCGTCATGGAGAAGCGCACCGTGATGCGCCTCGACCCGCGCCTCGCGCCCGTCAAGGTCGCCGTGCTGCCGCTCTCCCGCAACCCGCAGCTGTCCCCGAAGGCCAAGGGGCTCGCGGCGGATCTGCGGCAGAACTGGAACATCGAGTTCGACGACGCGGGCGCGATCGGCCGCCGCTACCGCCGCCAGGACGAGATCGGCACGCCGTTCTGCGTCACCGTCGACTTCGACACCCTCGACGACGACGCGGTGACCGTGCGTGAGCGCGACACCATGAAGCAGGAGCGGGTCTCCCTGGACCAGATCCAGGCGTACCTGGGCGCCCGGCTGCTCGGTTGCTGACGGTCGTACGGACCGGGGACCGGCGGGGACGTCCTTCCCGCCGGTCGCCGGCCCCGACGGTGACGGCGACCGCGGCACGGCCGGAAAATCGTGTGCCGTGTGCAGACAGGAGAGGTAACGTCCCCTCCATGTATTCGTTCTTCCAGATCTACGAGTGAGAGCGTGGCGGACCGTGTCCGCCCGCGTCTGACGATTCCGCAGTCACTTCTCACCACGATGGGAGAACCCCGTGGCCAAGAGCCGTAACAACCTCCTCGGCGTGGGCGGACAGCGCAAGAAGCTGTCCCGTGCCGACCAGCAGGGCAACGGACCGACCCGCAACGCCGACCGCAAGGCCGCCGCCGACCAGAAGGCGGACCTGGTACGCAAGATGCGGGAGCGCGCGCAGGGTGAGGGCGGGGCCGAGGACGCCTCGCACACCGAGGACTGACCGACCCCGCGCACATCCCCCGGGCCCCGGAGCGCCACCACGAGCGCCCCGGGGCCTCGCGCTGCCCCCACCCACCCACCCGCTGGGCGCGGGGCCGCTCATCCAGCCGGTCCGGCGTTTGAGGACGGCCCGGGGTGCAGATTCCAGCCCGTCCGGCGTTTGAGGACGGACCTGTGCCCGGGGTGGGGGCGATTTGGCGCGGGCCCGGGCGCGGGGCGCAGATTCCAGCCCGTCCGGCGCTTGAGGACGGACCCGGGCCCGGTGCGTGGGCCGCTTGCGCGGGCTCCGGCCCCTCCGGCGGACCGCTCACCCGTCGGGAACCCGGCCCGCCCCCAACGCACCCCCGCCCTTACACCGCCGTCCTCTCCGTCTCCGTCTCCGTCTCCAGACGGTCCGCGCACCGCAGCGCCGTCGCCTGTGCCCAGGGACCGCTCGTCAGCGCGCCGACCACGAGCACGGACAGCCCGCACCCCGCGATGATCCACCACGCGGGCCGGCTCGCCTCGACGAAGGCCGAGGCCGACCCCGTACCCGATCCCGTTCCCAGGGACACACCCGCCGCCAGCACCGTGCCGATCACCGCGACCCCGAGGGTCTGTCCGATCTGGCGGCTCGTGGACGCGACCGCCGCCGCGACACCCGCCTGGGCGCGGGGCATGCCGGAGACCGCCGTGTTGGTGATGGGCGAGTTCACCATGCCGAAGCCGGCGCCGAAGAGCATGTACCCCGTGAAGAGCGCCACATCGGACGTCTCCGCCTCGAACGCCGCGAACATCACCCCGCTCGCCGCCATCGCGGTCCCGGCGACCAGCAGCGGCAGCCGGGGCCCCCGGCTGCCCACCAGCCGCCCCGACAGCGGTGCGCAGACGAATGTCAGGCCCGCCATCGGGAGCATGTAGAGCCCTGCCTCCAGGGCGGACAGACCGCGCGCGTCCTGGAGGTAGAGGGTGTTGAGGAACAGGAATCCGCCCAGCGCGGCGAAGGCCGACACCGCGATCACCGTCGCCCCGCTGAACGGCGCGCTCCGGAAGAATCGGAGATCGATCAGGGGCTCGCGCCGCCTCGGCTCATACAGCAGCACACCCACCAGGGCCACGGCCGCGATCCCCGCGAAGACGGGATCCGTCTCGATGATCGCGTACGTCAGTGAGCCGAGGAGCGCGATGATCAGCAATTGCCCCACCGGGTCGGCCCGCCGGGGCCGCGGCGCGCGGGACTCCGGTACGTAACGCCAGGTCAGCACCAGCGCGGCGAGGCCCACCGGCAGATTGACCCAGAAGATCGAGCGCCAGCCGACCGAGTCCACGAGCAGCCCGCCGACCAGCGGCCCCGCGGCCATGGAGATCCCCACGACCCCGCCCCACACCCCGATCGCGCGGGCGCGCGCCGCCGGCTCGGTGAAGGTGTTGGTGATGATCGACATCGCGACCGGGTTGAGCATGGAGCCGCCGACGGCCTGGACCATCCGGTAGACGACCAGCAGCTCCAGGCTGGGCGCGAGCGAGCACAGCAGCGAGCCCAGCGTGAACAGCACCAGCCCCGCCATGAACACCTTGCGGCGGCCGATCCGGTCCGCCGTGGAGCCCGCGAGCATCAGCAGGGAGGCGAGGACGAGGGTGTACGCGTCGATCGTCCACTGCAGCCCCGAGACGGAAGCGTTCAGCTCCCTGCCCATGGAGGGCAGCGCGACATTGAGGATCGTGTTGTCCAGGCTGACGATCAGCAGACTCATACAGCAGATCGCCAGCACGAGGAGCCGCCGTCGGGATGTCAGCTCGGGCATGCGTCGATAGTACGGCTAACTAATGAATGTGGCTGCTGTGACATCACGGGCATGCCGCCATACGTGACAATGGAGCAATGACCACGCTCGCCCCGTCCGCCGCCCCGACCCTGACCATCGGCCCGCATGCCGTGCGGCCGCCGGTGGTGCTGGCGCCGATGGCCGGTATCACGAACGCGCCGTTCCGCACGCTCTGCCGGGAGTTCGCCGAGGGCGTCCGGGGGTTCGGGGGACTGCCTCCGGCGGACGCCCCGGAGACGGCGGAGGCGGCCACCGCCGGCCGGGGGCTCTTCGTGAGCGAGATGATCACGACCCGGGCGCTGGTCGAGCGCAACGAGAAGACCATGCAGCTGATCCACTTCGACGCGGGGGAGACGCCCCGGTCGATCCAGCTGTACGGGGTCGATCCCGTGACCGTCGGCAAGGCGGTCCGCATGATCGTCGACGAGGATCTCGCCGACCACATCGATCTGAACTTCGGCTGCCCGGTCCCGAAGGTGACCCGCAAGGGCGGCGGCTCGGCCCTTCCGTACAAGCGGCCCCTGCTGCGGGCGATCCTGCGCGAGGCGGTCACGGGGGCGGGGGACCTCCCCGTCACCATGAAGATGCGCAAGGGCATCGACGAGGACCACATCACCTATCTCGACGCCGGCCGGATCGCGGTCCAGGAGGGCGTCACGGCGATCGCCCTGCACGGGCGTACGGCGGCCCAGCACTACGGCGGTACGGCGGACTGGGACGCGATCGCCCGGCTCAAGGAGCACGTCCCCGAGATTCCCGTCCTCGGCAACGGTGACATCTGGTCCGCCGACGACGCGCTGCGGATGGTCCGTGAGACCGGCTGCGACGGAGTGGTCGTGGGGCGCGGGTGCCTGGGGCGGCCCTGGCTCTTCGGTGATCTCGTCACGGCGTTCGAGGGCGGGGGCGCCGCCGCCGCGCCGACCCTGCGGGAGGTCGCGGGGGTCATGCGTCGGCACGCGGAGCTGCTCGGTGAGTGGATCGGTGACGAGTCGCGCGGTGTCATCGACTTCCGCAAGCACGTCGCCTGGTACCTCAAGGGGTTCTCGGTCGGCTCCGAGATGCGGAAGCGACTGGCGATCACCTCGTCGCTCGATGAGCTGGACGAGGGGCTGGGGCGGCTGGATCTGGATCAGCCATGGCCCTCCGGCGCGGATGGTCCCCGTGGGCGTACGTCCGGGAACAACCGGGTCGTCCTGCCGGACGGGTGGCTGAAGGATCCGTACGACTGCGCGGGCATCGGGCCGGAGGCGGAGCTGGACACGTCGGGGGGGTAGCGGGTGCGGTGGCCCTTGGTCCGGGCGCGGGCTTTTGTCCTCAAGCGCCGGACGGGCTGGGTTTGGCTCCCCCTGGGTGTCCGGTCTTGCCGGGTGGCCCCTGCCTGGGGCTGAGGTCCGTCCTCAAACGCCGGACGGGCTGGGTTGGTGGTGGCTTTGTCCGTTGGGCGCCGAGGCTGGGTGTGGCTGCACAGGTGTCCGGTCTTCCCGGGGCGCCCACGCCCCGCGTTCGGGTCCGTCCTCAAGCGCCGGACGGGCTGGAATGCGCGGTCCCGGGCTTTGGTCATGCCACGTGGCCCACGCCCGCATTCGGGTTCGTCCTCAAGCGCCGGACGGGCTGGGTTGTGGTGGCGGGTTCGTTCTCAGGTGTCGGAGGGGCGGGGGGTGGTGGGGGTGAGGCGGCGGGACAGGGGGGCCGCGGGGCTGGAGTTGCTCACGCTGAAGGTGACGCTGCCCGCCGCGTAACGGTCCTCCGTCCACTCGATCGGCCGCCCGGCCGCCGTACTCGACAGATGCCGCTGCCGCAGCAGCGGACTCCCGCGCCGCACCCGCAGGAGCCGGGCGTCCACGCTCCCCGCCGGTACCGCGTCGATGAGGTGCTCGCCGTAGTGGGCGACGACTCCGTGGAGTTCGGCGAGGGAGTTCATGATCGAGACGCAGTCGTCGGGGAGTTCCTGCACCGCCGGCGCCACCCACGGTGCGTACGCGGTGCGTTCGAGCATGGCCGGGTTGCCGTCGAGGAGCCGCAGTCGCAGCACGTGCAGGACGGCAGAGTCCGGCGGGACGGCGAGGCGGGCCGCCTCCGTCGGGGTCGCCGGGCGGTGGGTGCGCTTGAGGACACGGCTCGCGACCTCGTAACCCATGGACTGCGCCCACTGCGCGAAGCTGTTCAACTCGGCGAAGCTGTGCCGGCGTTCCTGCCGCAGCACGATTCTGCGCGCGCCCTGGCGGGAGCCGATCAGACCCTCCGACGCCAGGAGCGCGACGGCCCGGCGGACCGTCCCGCGGGAGGCGGACCACCGGTCCGCGAGGGCGCTCTCCGAGGGGAGCCGCGCCCCGACCGCGTACTCACCGCCGAGGATCGACCGCCGCAGCGCCTCCGCGATCTCCAGATACCGCGCCGTGCTCACCCGTACGCCTCCGACCCGAATCCATGGAGCTGTGCGCAGCCGTTCGCGAGCTGCCCCGCCGACCGCGCCCCGGTTCCCACCCCGCAGTCAGCCTAGCCCGGCCGTAAAGCGCCTGCGCAAGCCCGTCTCAATCGGCAAAAACCGGCATTCATCTCTTTCGGAAGTCTCTCTGTTCCGGCCATGTCGAGTTCATGGTCAGGACAGGTCGAGCGGGCGAACTGATCTCAGCTTGTTCAGACAAGTTCCACCCTCGTCTCCGGGAGAGACCGTGTCCATACCTTCCCGTCTCGGCATGACCGCCCTGCTCGGCGCCGTCGCGCTCACCACCCTCACGGCCTGTGGTGCCGCCCCCGAGGGCGAGACCGCGAGCGACGCCAAGCCGGCGGCGGAGTCCGCCACCTCCGCCGCCGACTTCGGCGGGATGGAAGGGCTCGTCGAGGCCGCCGAGAAGGAGGGGGAGCTGAACATCATCGCCGTCCCGACCGACTGGGCGAACTACGGCGAGGTCATCAAGGCGTTCGAGGCCAAGTACAAGATCAAGATCAACAACGAGAACCCGGACGCCTCCAGCGCCGACGAGATCGCCGCGGTCAAGGCACGCAAGGGGCAGAAGCGCGCCCCCGACACCCTCGACCTCGGTATCGCCTTCGCCCGCAGCGGCGCGGCCGAGGGGCTGTTCGCGCCCTACAAGGTCGAGGCGTTCGGCAAGATCCCCGCCGACCAGAAGGACCCCGAGGGCAACTGGTTCAACGACTACGGCGGTTATGTCTCCATCGGCTGCGACGCCAACAAGATCAAGAACTGCCCCGAGACCTTCGCCGATCTGCTGAAGCCCGAGTACAAGGGCAAGGTCGCGCTCAACGGCAACCCGACCAAGTCCGGTTCCGCGTTCGGCGGTGTGTACGCGGCGGCGCTCGCCAACGGCGGCTCGTTCGGCGACATCCACCCCGGCATCGACTACTTCGCCAAGCTCCGCAAGTCCGGCAACTTCATCCCCGTCGAGTCCACCCCGGCCACGGTCGAGAAGGGCGAGACGCCCATCTCCATCGACTGGGACTACCTCAACGCCGGCTACGCCGACCAGTTCCGCGGCAAGGGCGTCGACTGGAAGGTCTCCGTCCCCGCCGACGGCGTCTACGCCCAGTACTACTCGCAGGCCATCAACAAGGACGCGCCCCACCCGGCCGCAGCCCGCCTGTGGATGGAGTTCCTGTACAGCCCCGAGGGCCAGAACCTCTGGCTCAAGGGATACGCCCGGCCGGTGCTGCTGCCCGCCATGACCGAGGACGGCACGGTCGACAAGCAGTTCGTCACCAAGCTGCCCAAGGTCGCCGGCACCCCGACCTTCCCGTCCGACACCGAGATGGACAAGGCCAAGGAAGCCCTCGCGCAGAACTGGGACAAGGCCCTCTCCTGATGTCCGCAGCCACCCGGGCGGCCGGAGTACGCCGCGGGCCACGGTCACGGACCTGGCTCGCGGCCCTCCCGCTGCTCCTCTTCGCGGGCCTGTGCTTCGGCGTCCCGCTCGCCGCCCTCCTGCACGGCGCGGTGACCGACGCACACGGCCTGACCGGCGCGCATGTCCGGCGCTCGCTCCAGGGCCCCTACCTCGGGTCGCTCGCCGGCAGCATCCGGCTGTCCGCGCTCACCGCCCTCATCGGGTCCGTCGCCGGGCTGCTCATCGCCCAGGCCGTCGTCACCTCCCGGCGGGAGTGGCTGCGGAGCGCGACACTCACCGCGTCCGGTGTGCTCGCCAACTTCGGCGGTGTGCCGCTCGCCTTCGCCTTCATCGCGACCGCCGGCATCTCCGGTGTGGTCACCCGCCTCGCCGATCTGGAGAGCCTCGGCTGGAATCTGTACTCCTTCACCGGGCTCACCGTCGTCTATCTGTACTTCCTCACCCCCCTGATGGTGATCACGATCGTCCCGGCGCTGGACGGTCTGCGGCCCCAGTGGCGCGAGGCGGCCCAGAACACCGGCGCGAGCACCTGGCAGTTCTGGCGGATGGTGGGACTGCCCGTCCTCGCGCCCTCACTGCTCGGCGGCTTCGTCCTGCTCTTCGGCAGCGCGTTCGCCGCACACGCCACCGCCGCCGCCCTGGTCGGCGGCTCCGTCCCCCTGGTCACCCTGAAGATCGCGGACGCGCTCGCGGGCAATGTGATGGCCGGACAGGAGAACGTGGCGCTCGCCCTCGGCCTGGACATGATCGTGATCGCCGGCCTGGTCATGGCGGTCTATCTGCCCCTTCAGCGACGGAGTGCCCGATGGCTGCGCTGACCACCTCGCCCGTCTCCCTGCCCGCCGTACGGGCCCGTTCACGGGTACGGGTCTGGCGCGGGCTCGTGCTCACGCTCGCTGGGCTGTACTTCCTGGTGCCGCTCGTCGCGTCGTTCGTCTTCACCGTCCACACCCCCGGCCGGGGCGTCTCCTTCGAGGCGTACACCGGGATCCTCGGCGCCGAGGGCTTCACCGACAGCCTGCTGCTGTCGCTGGGCCTGGCCGCCGCCACCATCGCACTGGTCCTGCTGCTCGCCGTGCCCGCGCTCGTCGCGGTGCGCCTCGGTGCGCCGGGGCTGCGGTCCGTGGTCGAGGTCGTGTGCATGCTGCCGCTCGTCGTACCGCCGATCGCGCTGGTCACCGGTATCGGCACGGTGCTGCGATGGGGGCCGGAGCATCTGTCGCGGACCCCGCTCTACCAGACGTTCCTGGTGATCCAGGACGAGAGCTTCCCGCTGGTCCTCGTCTTCGCGTACACCGTGCTGGCGCTGCCGTTCGTGTACCGGTCCCTGGACGCCGGACTGCGGGCCGTCGATGTGCCCACGCTCGTCGAGGCCGCCCGCAACTGCGGCGCGAGCTGGCCGTACGTCATCGGCCGGGTCCTCCTGCCGAATCTGCGCACCGCGCTCGCCGGGGCCGCGTTCCTCACCCTGGCGCTGGTGCTCGGCGAGTTCACCATCGCCGCGCTCTCGGGCTACCAGCCCTTCGCGGTGTGGATCGTCAGCGTCTCCGGCTCGCAGGCCCGTATGTCGGTGGCCGTCTCCATCCTCAGCCTGCTGATCACCTGGGCGCTGCTGCTGCTCCTGTCCCGCGCGGGCAAAGCCCCCTCCGCCTCCAGCAAGGAGTCCTGATGTCCACGGCCATGGCCCCCGAGATCCATGAGGTGACGGCCGGACCGGCCGTCACCTCCGACGGCGGCGGCGCGCGGGTCGAGTTCCGCGGGCTGCGCCGCGCCTTCGGCGGCACCGTCGCCCTCGACGGACTCGACCTCACCGTCGAGCCGGGTGAACTGATCGCGCTGCTCGGGCCGTCGGGCTGCGGCAAGACCACCGCCCTGCGCGTGGTCGCCGGGTTCGAGCAGCCCGACGCCGGTGAGGTGCTGGTCGACGGCGAGGACATCACCCGGGTCCCGGCCAACCGCCGGGACGCGGGCATGGTGTTCCAGTCGTACAGCCTCTTCCCCAACCTCACCGCCCGCGACAACGTGGCCTTCGGCATGCGCGTACGCAAGGTGCCGGCGGCCCGGCGGGAGGCACGCGCGGCCGAACTCCTCGCCCTGGTCGGGCTGCCCGAGCACGGCGGGCGCTACCCCCATCAGATGTCCGGCGGCCAGCAGCAGCGTGTGGCGCTCGCCCGCGCGCTGGCGCTGGAGCCGCGGGTGCTGCTGCTGGACGAGCCGCTGTCCGCGCTGGACGCCAAGGTACGGCTCAGTCTGCGCGAGGAGATCCGCCGCCTCCAGCTCACCCTCGGCATCACCACGATCTTCGTGACGCACGATCAGGAGGAGGCCCTGTCGATGGCGGACCGGGTCGCCGTCCTGAACGCCGGACGGCTGGAGCAGTGCGCGGCCCCCGCCGAGCTGTACGAGCGCCCTGCGACGCCGTTCGTCGCCGAGTTCGTCGGCACCATGAACCGGCTGCCCGGCCGGATGACGGACGGCTCCCTGGTGGAGGTCGTGGGCGCGCGGCTGCCGGTCGACGGCGGGATCCCGGGCACCACGGGCGAGGTCGAGGTCCTCGTACGGCCCGAGAACGTCACCGTCACCCCGGACACCGGGGGCGATGCCACCGTGGTCTCCGCGTCCTTCTTCGGCTCGGTCACCCGGGTGCTGCTCGATCTGCCCGGCGGCACCACGGTCAAGGCGGACCTGGCCTCACGGGACGCCGGCGCGCTGGCCCCCGGGGTACGGGCGCGGGTCGGACTGGCGCAGCGCCCGGTGCTCGTGGTCCCGGCGGCGTCATGAGGCCCGTGGCGGGCTTCGGCGACCGGGACGGTGTCGTGAGGACCGTGGGTGGCTGCGGCGACCGGGACGGTGTCGTGAGGACCGTGGGTGGCTGCGGCGACCGGGACGGTGTCGTGAGGCCCGCGGGTGGCTGCGGCGACCGGGACGGCGTCGTGAGGCCCGCGGCCGTCCTCTTCGACATGGACGGCACCCTCGTCGACACCGAGGGGCTGTGGTGGGAGGTGACCGCCGAGGTCGCGGGCTCGCTGGGGCACCGGCTGACGGACGCCGACGCGCCCGAGGTCGTCGGCCGGGCCGTCGAGGACACGGCCGCTCATCTGAGCCGGGTCCAGAGCACCGGGACACCGGCCGCCGCGATCGCGGGAGCGCTGACCGGGGCCTTCCACCGCCGGATACGGGCCGGGGCGCCGCTGCGGCCCGGCGCACGGGCTCTGCTGACGTCCCTGGAGCGGCACGGCGTGCCCTTTGCCCTGGTCAGCGCCTCACCCCGGATCATCGTGGACGCGGTGGCGGGAGGGGCGCTGGCGGAGGTTCCGTTTGTGTTCACCCTGTCGGCGGACGACACCGTACGGACCAAACCGCACCCCGACCCCTACCGGGCGGCGGCCGAGCGGTTCGGGGCCGCTCCCGGGGAGTGCGTGGCCGTGGAGGACTCGCCGGACGGCACAGCATCGGCGCAGGCGGCAGGGTGTCCGGTGCTGGTGGTGCCGTCGTTGCTGCCGGTCCCCGAGGCCCCCGGCCGGCTCTTTGCGCCCAGCCTCGCGGAGGTGGACCTCGCGGTGCTGGGCCGGTGTCTCACGGCACGCGCCCAGCCGGGTCCCGGCGGTCCGGATGATGGAACGGCCCGCTCCTCCATCGCGTGATTCTCGCCACTTCTGATAGGGGTAGCGCTCAGATGAGCGATTTAGGGGCGGGTGCACTTTTCGGAGGAGTGGCACTGCGTGCCACCCTTTCCTTGTTCACCCGGTCGACCGAATCGCCACGCAGAGTCGCACTTGGGTGGTGATCGGCTGCCTTCAGTAGTGATGTGTTCAAGGTTTGAAAGATCTGGCTTGTGGTGTCTACCCGCCAGTTAACTTTCGATCCGGTGGCGGACGAGTGGTTACGGCCGTATGTCGGCCAAGTGGACGTACCCAGAAGCCTTTGATCTGGGTATGTTCCTCGCCGTCAGGGCAGCCACTGAGCCTCGAGGAGTCGAGAGCCGTGTCGGAAAACACAGATCACCAGGATCAGAAGTTCGTTTACGACTTCACCGAGGGCAACAGGGATCTCAAGGATCTGCTCGGCGGCAAGGGCGCCAACCTCGCCGAGATGACCAACCTCGGGCTGCCCGTCCCTCCGGGCTTCACGATCACCACCGAGGCGTGCAAGGTCTACCTGGACAGCGGCTCCGAGCCGCCCACCCTCCGGGCCGAGGTGAGTGCGCACCTCGAAGCCCTCGAAGCGACCAAGGGCAAGAAGCTCGGCCAGGCCGACGACCCGCTGCTCGTGTCCGTGCGCTCGGGCGCCAAGTTCTCCATGCCCGGCATGATGGACACCGTCCTCAACATCGGCCTGTCCGACGAGTCCGTCATCGGCCTCGCCCAGCAGTCCGGCGACGAGCGCTTCGCCTGGGACTCGTACCGCAGGCTCATCCAGATGTTCGGCAAGACGGTCCTCGGCGTCGACGGCGACCTCTTCGAGGAGGCGCTGGAGGAGGCGAAGACCGCGAAGCAGGTCACCGTCGACACCGACCTCGGCGCGGGCGATCTGAAGAAGCTGGTCAAGCAGTTCAAGAAGATCGTCAGGTCCGAGGCCGGACGGGACTTCCCGCAGGACGCGCGCGAACAGATGGACCTCGCCGTCAAGGCCGTCTTCGACTCGTGGAACGGCGACCGCGCCAAGCTCTACCGCCGCCAGGAGCGCATCCCGAACGACCTCGGCACGGCCGTCAACATCTGCTCCATGGTCTTCGGCAACCTCGGCCCCGACTCCGGCACGGGCGTCGCCTTCACCCGCGACCCGGCCAGCGGCCAGCAGGGCGTCTACGGTGACTACCTCCAGAACGCGCAGG
Source organism: Streptomyces sp. NPDC004609 (assembly GCF_042873655.1). Classification (NCBI taxonomy): domain Bacteria; kingdom Bacillati; phylum Actinomycetota; class Actinomycetes; order Kitasatosporales; family Streptomycetaceae; genus Streptomyces; species Streptomyces sp. NPDC004609. The sequence goes on from NZ_JBIALS010000001.1 coordinate 196,331, forward strand.
GCGAGGACGTCGTCGCGGGCATCCGCAACACGGTGCCCCTCGCCGAGCTGGAGCGGATCGACAAGAAGTCGTACGACCGGCTGATGCAGATCATGGAGGCGCTGGAGAACCACTACCTCGACCTCTGCGACATCGAGTTCACCATCGAGCGCGGTGTGCTGTGGATGCTCCAGACCCGCGTCGGCAAGCGGACCGCGGGCGCCGCCTTCCGGATCGCCACCCAGCTCGTCGACCAGGGGCTGATCGACGAGGCCGAGGCGCTCCAGCGAGTCACCGGCGCCCAGCTCGCCCAGCTGATGTTCCCCCGCTTCGACGAGGACGCCAAGGTCGATCTGCTGGGCCGGGGCATCGCCGCGTCGCCCGGCGCCGCCGTCGGCAAGGCCGTCTTCGACTCGTACACCGCCGTCAAGTGGTCGCGCTCGGGGGAGAAGGTCATTCTCATCCGCCGGGAGACCAACCCCGACGACCTCGACGGAATGATCGCGGCCGAGGGCATCCTCACCTCACGCGGCGGCAAGACCTCGCACGCGGCCGTCGTCGCCCGGGGCATGGGCAAGACCTGTGTCTGCGGCGCCGAGGACCTCGAAGTCGACACCAAGCGGCGCCGGATGACCGTGAACGGCACCGTGGTCGAGGAGGGGGACGTCGTCTCCATCGACGGCTCCACCGGCAAGGTCTACCTCGGTGAGGTCCCCGTCGTGCCGTCCCCGGTCGTCGAGTACTTCGAGGGCCGGATGCACGCGGGCGCCGACGACGCCGACGAACTGGTCGCCGCCGTCCACCGGATCATGGCGTACGCGGACCGGGTGCGCAGGCTGCGCGTACGGGCCAACGCCGACAACGCCGAGGACGCGCTGCGCGCCCGGCGGTTCGGCGCCCAGGGCATCGGCCTGTGCCGCACCGAGCACATGTTCCTCGGCGAGCGCCGCGAGATGGTCGAGCGGCTGATCCTCGCCGACCACGACGACGAGCGCGCCGACGCCCTCGACAAGCTGCTGCCGCTTCAGAAGAAGGACTTCATCGAGCTGTTCGAGGCGATGGACGGCCTCCCGGTGACGGTCCGGCTGCTGGACCCGCCGCTGCACGAGTTCCTGCCCGACATCACCGAGCTGTCGGTGCGCGTCGCGCTCGCCGAGTCCCGCAAGGACCACAACGAGAACGATCTGCGGCTCCTCCAGGCCGTCCACCGGCTGCACGAGCAGAACCCGATGCTGGGGCTGCGCGGGGTCCGGCTCGGGCTGGTCATCCCGGGGCTGTTCGCCATGCAGGTCCGGGCGATCGCCGAGGCCGCCGCCGCCCGCCGGAACGCCAAGGGCGACCCGCGCGCGGAGATCATGATTCCGCTGGTGGGCACGGTCCAGGAGCTGGAGATCGTACGGGACGAGGCCGAGCGGGTCATCGCCGAGGTCGAGGCGGCCGCCGGCGTGGACCTGAAACTGGCGCTCGGCACGATGATCGAGCTGCCGCGCGCCGCGCTGACCGCCGGTCAGATCGCGGAGGCGGCCGAGTTCTTCAGCTTCGGCACCAACGACCTCACCCAGACCGTGTGGGGCTTCTCCCGCGACGACGTGGAGGCGTCCTTCTTCACCGCCTACCTGGAGAAGGGGATCTTCGGGGTCTCGCCGTTCGAGACCATCGACAAGGACGGGGTGGGCTCGCTCGTACGCAGCGCCGTGGAGGCCGGCCGCGCCACCCGGCCCGATCTCAAGCTCGGCGTCTGCGGTGAGCACGGCGGCGACCCGGAGTCCGTCCACTTCTTCCACGAGGTGGGTCTCGACTACGTCTCCTGCTCGCCGTTCCGGATCCCGGTGGCGCGGCTGGAGGCCGGGCGCGCGGCGGCGGGCTCGAAGGGCAGCGACTCGCGCTGAGGCCGTCCGGGAGGCCCTCCGGGGCCCTCCCGGACCCCGGAACCCCCGTAGGCCGTACCCAACCCTCGACGGCCGCGGTGGCTCCGGAGCACGGAAAGGACGGGGCGGGCGCCTTGTGCGGGGCGCCCGCCCCTGTGGTTTGTTCGCCCGGCTTCACGAAAGCCGCCGTTTCCCCGGATTTCTCTCCGGGGAACGGTAAACAGCGGGCGGGGCGCGGCCTGTGGATCCCCATCCACGGGCCGCGCCCCATTACCCCGGCCGGACAGGGAGCCGCACCCTCGGTCACCCGCCGCCGAACGTGCAAAGCCCCCCACGGTCTTCGCCACGTTCACCGGAGACAGAAGGAACCTGCCCGACGCGGTACAGCCTTTCGGTTCGCACCCGGCCCCGGCGAGACATTTCAACTCTGGCTGAAACTCCGTGGTAACCGGTTGTGATGATGTGCATACTCAGTGGTAGGGGCGATTGCGAGTGCAACAGTGGGGGTCCAGTGCTGCGTATCCATTTCACCGGTGACGATCTGGCAAGAGTGAGAATGGCCACAAAACCCGATGTGCTGTGGGAGACGATTCTCAGTTTTCACCGATTGAGAGAGCGACGACGTGCGGTGATGTTCGGGGAATGGCGTTCGGAAACACGGGCCAGGTTGAATGGTGAAACAAGCCTGCTGTCCGCTCTTGTGCCACCCCGGGGTTATTTCCCCGACTTTCTGACGCCACCTCAAAGTGGCGGCGGTCTTGAATCCGGCCTTGAGGCTATTCGGGCCACAGCGCCCGAACGGTTACATTCCGAACTGACTCTCGCTTCAGCAGGCCGTGCATCCGGGCGTGCAGTGGCCCGTGCAGCGGCGTCCGGCCGCGGGGGGCGGTCGGGCGGCCCGGCGGGGCTCGCCGGGCTCGCAGAGGGGCATCCGGAGGCGCTGGACCGACTCGTCTCGGTGATCCGCGGCTACCACCGCGCCGCCATCGTGCCGTACTGGCCGCACATCCAGGCCCGGGTCGAGGCGGACCGCGCGGTCCGAGGACGGGCCCTCCTCGACGGCGGAGCCGCCGAACTGCTGGGCTCCCTCCCGCCCGTACTGCGCTGGCGGGCACCCGTCCTGGAGGCGGACTATCCCGTCGACCGCGAACTGCACCTCGACGGGCGGGGGCTGCTGCTCCAGCCGTCGTTCTTCTGCCGCGGCACCCCGGTCGTCCTGCGGGACGCCTCACTGCCGCCGGTCCTCGTCTATCCCGCGGCCCACACTCCCGACCCGGCGTTCGGCGAGGCGGCCACCTCGCTCGGGCCCTCCCTCGGCAAGCTCGTCGGCCACACCCGGTCCGCCGTCCTCCAGGCCATCCGCTACGGCTGCACCACCAGTGAACTCGCCCGCAGGGCGGGTGTCTCACTCGCCTCCGCCAGCCAGCACGCGGCCGTCCTCAGAGAGGCCGGCCTGGTGCTGACCCTGCGCCACGGCAACGCCGTACTGCACACGCTGACGCCCCTCGGCGCGGCCCTCCTGCGGGGTGGCGCACCGGCGGAGGCGACGGGATAGCGGCCGAGGGGCGGCGCAGGACGGCGGGAGACAGCGGGCGGCGGCCAACGCGGACGACACGAGGACCACAGAGGACCACAGAGGACCACAGAGAACACAGGAGGACGCGGAAGGACGGGGGTCTCGGGTCCCTTCGGTCTTGGGTCCCTTCGGTCTCGGGCCCCTGGGCCCGACGCCTCTCGTTCAGTCCTTCGGCGACCGCGAAGGCGCCGGTCCGGTTCCGCCGTCCCGGTCCGACACCCGGAACCGCAGCCGGCAGATCACGGCCTCCGTGTCCCTGCGTACGGCATGTGCCAGCACCGACCCGCGCTGGTTCTGGAGCAGCCGCTGCCACAGCCGCTCGGGCTCCACCTCCGCGATCAGCACCGTGACCCGGGTCCCCGGGTGGTAGTGGTACACCTTCCGTACGTACTCCGACACCGGCCGCCCTATCGCCCGGTGCTCCGAGTGCAGCTCCACCAGCTCCACGCCCGGATTCCACCGCTCCCAGTCCCGGCGCAGCGCCCTCGTCTCCTCCCGGTCCTCCGGGTCGGGGTGACCGACCGTCACCGCCCTCACCTCGTCGCCGAGTGATATGGCCGCGTTGACGGCCTCACAGGTCAGCCGGGACAGATGCGACACCGGCACGATGACGAGCGACCGGTCGCGGTGCGGGGCGTCGGGGACGCTGCCCAGCCCTATGCGCTCCTCGATCACCCCGTACGCCCGGTGGACCCGCTCGAACAGCAGCACCAGCGCGGGCAGCGCGATCACGATCAGCCAAGCGCCCTCGGTGAACTTGGTGGCCGTGACGACGATCGCGCTGACACCCGTCAGCACCGCCCCGAGCCCGTTCAGCAGGGCCTTGCGCCGCTGCTGGGGAGCGGTTTCCCCACGCCAGTGGATCACCATCCCCGCCTGGCAGATGGTGAAGCCGACGAACACCCCGATCGCGAACAGCGGGACGAGGGTGTTGGTGTCACCGCCGGAGAACACCAGCAGCAGCGCGGCGACGGCGGCGAGCGCCAGCACACCGTGGCGGTGCACCTCACGGTCGGCCTTGAGCCGGAAGAGATGCGGCAGATAGTCGTCGCGCGCCAGCAGTGCCATCAGTACCGGCAGCCCGCCGAAGGAGGTGTTCGCGGCCAGCGCCAGAAGAACGACGGTGGCGAACTGGACGACGTAGAAGCCCCAGTTGTGCCCCAGCGAGGCATCCGCGAGCTGCGCGAGAACCGTCACGCCCTCCACGGGCTGGAGATGAAAACGGCCGATGAGGATCGACAGCCCGATCAGCATCACGCCCAGCAGACCGCCCAGCGCGACCTCCGTACGCTGTGCCCGCCTGGCCGAGGGGGCGCGGAAGGACGGTACGGCGTTGGCGACCGCCTCCACACCGGTCAGCGCCGAGCACCCGGACGCGAACGCCTTGAGCAGCAACAGCGTGCCCACGGCCGTGGCGTTGTCGCCGAGCGCGGACGCATGACCCGCCGCGGCTTCCGTGGACGCCGGCGCGCTGCGGAACAGACCGACGACGATCAGCGTGAGGATCGAGCCGATGAACACCGCGGTCGGGACGATGAACGCCTTCGCCGAATCGACGATCCCCCGCAGATTCACCCCCGTGACCAGCAGGAGAACGCCCATGCAGAGCAGCAGCCGGTCGTCGTAGAGAGAGGGGAAGGCGGAGGTGAGAGCCGCGACGCCCGCGGTCACCGAGACCGCGACGTTCAGGACGTAGTCCAGGACCAGCGAGGCCGCGGCCGTGAGCGCGGTCCGGTTGCCCAGATGCGCCTTGGCGACCGCGTACGCGCCGCCGCCGTTCGGGAACGCGGCGATGACCTGGCGGTAGGAGGCGACGAGCACCGCGAGCAGTACGGCGATGGCGAGCGTCACGGGCAGGGTGAACCCGAGCCCGACCGCGCCCGCCGTGGCCAGGACGAGAACGATGGCCTCGGGTCCGTATGCCACCGAGGCCATCGCGTCCAGGGAGAGAGCGGCCAGTCCCTGTAGCGCGGTGAGCCGGTGGCGGTCGCCGGAGGACACCCCAGGGATGCGCGGGGGCGGCGTGACCGCGTCCCCGGACGGTCCGGAGGACGTGGAGACAGTGGTCATCGTGCCGGTACCTCCCTGCTGGAGCCCACGGAGTGAGGGCAGCACCCAGAGTGAGGGCGGGGTTTTCGCGGCGTGTGCCGTCTTGTCACGTCCCTTGCGCCGGAGGGGCGCGTCTTCACACGACATTGACGCGGCGGGCGCGGAAGCCGTCGCCGGGTGAGCGTCGGCGCGTGCCCGCCGGTGTGGACGGCGACGGGCTCCGGATCACGGGCTCGCAGGCATGGTTGGCGTCCTGGGTCGGTGTACTTGGACGGGTGTCCCGGGTTGGTGTACTCGGGTCGGCGTCCCGGACCGGTGTCCTCGGGCGGTGTCCTGGGTCGGTGTCCCGGACCGGCCTGCTCGTATCGCCGGCCCGGGCCGTTGACGTGACGCCGGACTGGACGGGCCACCTGACAGCCGGCCGCTGGGGCCCGGGCCGGACGGCCGCACCGAACGTACGACGCGCGCCCGGAGCCATGGGCCCGGAGCCATCGGCCCGGAGCCATGGGCCGGACCGGCGGTTCGGACGGGCGGTTCGGAGCTTTGGGCCGGACCGGCGGGCGGGGCCGCCGCCTCCCGTAGGCCCGAACGGGCCCCCGAGAGGCGGGTCCGGTAATGTGTGGCATCCCCGTGCCGTCGTCGGGGACACGACACACCGAGGAGGTGAGACCCATTACCGCTGTGGCAGGTCGGGTGCTCTCCTCGCACGGCCCTTCGGCCGGTCCGGCTCACCGGCTCAGGTGACCCGGAGAGCGCCCTTCGGTATCCCGGAAGGCTCTCATGTCGGATTCCCCCTCTTCTCCTTCTTCCGCCTCTTTCTCCTCCGCTTCCGCCCGCCCTTCGTCTGCGGCGCCTTCCTCCGCTTCGGCTCCGCCCGCCGCGTCCTGCTCTCTGGTTCCGGCCGACCCCCGCGCGGAGATCGTCACGAGGCTCCGTGAAGCGGGCTGTGTCTTCGCCGAGGACGAGGCCGGGCTTCTGCTCTCCACCGCCCGCACCCCCGCCGAACTCGCCGCCATGGTGGACCGGCGGATCGCGGGACAGCCGCTGGAACACGTCCTCGGCTGGGCGGAGTTCTGCGGGCTCCGGGTGAGTGTCGACCCGGGTGTCTTCGTTCCCCGCCGCCGTACCGAGTTCCTCGTCCGACGGGCTGCGGCACTCGCCCCGTCCCACGCCGTCGTGGTCGATCTGTGCTGCGGCTCGGGCGCGCTCGGCGCGGCGCTGGCCGAGGGGGTGGACCGGGCCGAACTGCACGCCACCGACATCGATCCCGCCGCCGTGTGCTGTGCCCGCCGCAATGTGACGGCCGTCGGCGGGGTGGCGTACGAGGGCGATCTGTACGAATCGCTGCCCGCCGGACTCCGCGGTCGGGTCGATGTGCTGCTGGCCAATGTGCCGTATGTGCCGACCGGTGAAATCGGGCTGCTGCCCGCCGAGGCACGGGTCCACGAGGCCCTGGTCGCCCTCGATGGGGGAGCGGACGGCCTCGACGTCCTGCGCAGGGTCGCGGCCGGTGCGCGCGAGTGGCTGGCGCCGGGTGGCTCGCTTCTCTTCGAGACCAGCGAACGGCAGGCGGAGAAGGCCGTGGAGATCGTGGCCCGGAACGGTCTGGCACCACGGGTGGCGGTGTCGGAGGAGCTGTACGCCACGGTGGTCATCGGCACCCGCACGACACCCGGTACACCCGCGTGAGTTGACGGAGGTCCCGGGGGCGGCCGGGGCGGTGCCGTACCCGCGAATGCCGCGGAACGGACGCCTCGGCCGCCGGTATCACGGCGCACTGGAGCCAAAAAACAGACCGACTTGGATGTAAAAACCTGCACTCCCGGCTGCCTTGGGAAGACGGAGTCGGTGGCCGGGAGTTCGGTGTCTTCATGCGCTGTTATTGCAGGTCAGTGCTGTGGATTGGCGGCTGGTCGGACGTTCCTTTGTTGGCCCGGGGTGCCGCCTCTGCCCCCCTCGGCGGCCTCCTCCGGGCGCCGAAAGAAACCATCAAGGCCGTTGAACAAACCGGCATGCCGGTTTTATATTCGATGGGTCTCCACCCGGCTCGGCCCTTCGCGGCCGTCCGGGCTCACACCCATCGAAAGGCTGACTGATGGAACGTCATCCACGGCGCTGGCTGATCCTGATCGTGCTCTGCCTCAGCACGCTGGTGCTGGTGATCGACAACATGGTGCTCACGGTGGCGATCCCGCCGATCACCGAGGATCTGGGGGCGAGCGCGCAGGACATCCAGTGGATCATCGACTCGTACATGCTGGTCTTCGCCGGGCTGCTGCTGACCGCGGGGAGCCTCTCCGACAAGTACGGCCGCCGAAAAGTGATGATCATCGGTTTGGTGCTCTTCGGGGCCGCCTCGGTGCTCGCCACCGTCGCGGCCACTCCCGAGCAGCTGATCCTGGGCCGGGTGCTGATGGGGGTCGGCGGTGCGCTGGTGATGCCGAGCACGCTGTCGATCCTGATCACGGTCTTCGACGAGGACGAGCGGCCGAAGGCGATCGCTGCCTGGAGCGCGGTGGCGATGGTCGGTCTGGTCGGCGGTCCGGTCCTGGGCGGTGCGCTGATCGCGAAGTTCTGGTGGGGCGCGGTCTTCCTGATCAACATCCCGATCGCGGTGCTCGCGATCGTCGCCGCGATGGTGCTGATGCCGGAGTCCAAGGGCCCGTGGCGCAAGGCCGACCCGGTCGGCATGGTGCTGTCGATGGCCGGTATGACGGCTCTGGTGTGGACGATCATCGAGCTGCCGAAGGGCGGACTCGGCCACACCGGCACCCAGATCTCCCTGGCGGTGACCTTGATCGGTCTGATCGGCTTCGCCGTCTGGGAGACCCGTACCGAATCGCCGATGGTGCCCCTCTCACTGTTCAGGAACAAGGTCTTCACCGGGGCGAGCTTCTCGCTCGTGCTCCTGACCTTCGCCAACGGCGGTCTGATGCTGGTGCTGACGCAGTATCTGCAGTTCGTGCTGGGCTACACCCCGACCGAGACCGGTCTCGCCTTCACCCCGCTGGCCGTCGCCACCCTGGTGTTCAACACCATCGGCGCCTCGCTGGTCGCCAGGACCGGCAACCGGGCGATGGCGGTCACCGGACTCATCGTCATCGCCTCCGGCTTCGCGCTGCTGGCGAGCCTGTCCGCCGACGACGGCTGGGGTGTGCTGATCGGTGCCATGCTGCTCATGGGCGCGGGCAGCGGTCTCGCGATGCCCGCGGCGATCGCCGCCCTGATGGGAGCCGTGCCGGAGGAGCACGCCGGTGTCGGCTCGGCCCTCAACGACACCATCCAGCAGGCGGGCGCCGCCCTCGGCGTCGCCGTCATCGGGGCGGTCCTCTCCTCCGGTTACACCGGTGACATGCCCGCCACCGCTCCCGAAGCGGCCCGCGAATCCATGGGCTACGCGCTCGAACTGGCCCGGAAGGCCAAGGACGACACGCTGCTGGAGGCCGCGCGGGACGCCTTCACCACCGGCATGACCCACAGCTTCCTCGCGGGAGCGGCGGGTGTGGTGGCCGCGGCGGTACTGGCCTTCTTCCTGATGCGGACGCCCGGCGCGGGCAGGCACGCCAAGGCCGTGGCGGGCTCGGAGGCGGCGCCCCGGCCGAAGGACGAGGAACTCGTCTCGACGCGCTGAGCGAGTGGGCGCCGGACCCGGTCGGCCGGCGCCCCGGGTGAAGCCTCAGGCAGGAGCGCCACAGCCCGGGACGGTACGTCAGAGCCATACGGCACTACGGCCATACGGCAAGAAGGCAGGTCCGAGCAGGACCGTACGACAGGGCACAGCAGCACGGCAGAACAGAAGAGCAGAGCGGAAGAGCAGAACAGAACACGCGGATGGAACCGTGGCAGTGGAGGCGGTGAGCGCGGACACCGCGGCGATTGTGGACCCCGGTCCAGGATCCCGGCGGACCCGTGCTCGCCGCCCCCTGACTGATAGAATCAGACCCTTCGGTTTTCTTTTACGTCCGAGCGGCGATAGGGAGGCGCCTCATGGCGCAGCAGGAGCGAGCCATCCGTACACGGCAGAAGATCCTGGTGGTGGCGGCCGGGATGTTCGATGAGGTCGGGTACGAGGCGACGAAGATCACCGACATCCTGGAGAGGGCAGGGCTCACCAAGGGCGCCCTGTACTTCCACTTCTCGTCCAAGGAGGAGCTGGCGCAGGCGGTTCTCGCCGCCCAGGTCGACGCGCTGCCGCCCATCCCCCCGCAGGAGCTCAAGCTCCAGGAGGCGCTGGACACCGCGCAGCTTCTCACCTGTCTGCTCCAGCGGAAGACCGGGGACCCGATCATCCAGGGGAGCGTGCGCCTGACCGTCGACCAGGGGTCGTCCAAGGACGGTCTCGACCGTCGCGTGCCCATGCGCGCCTGGATCGACTACAACCGCCACTTCTTTGGCGAGGCACGCCTGAACGGGGAGTTGCTGCCCCACGTCGATGTGGAAAGCCTCTCGTGGACCTTCACCGGCGCCTTCACCGGTGTCCAGGTGCTGTCGAGCATCATGACGGATCGTGAGGACATGCCCGAGCGGATCTCGGCCCTGTACCGCGGTCTGATGCCGTCCATCGCCGTCCCCGCGGTCCTCGCCCGGCTGGACTTCTCGCCGGAGAGGGGAGTGGCCGTGTACGAGGAGTCCATGAAGCTGCGTGAGCAGCGGTCCGCGGCCTCGGCGGAGTGACATCCGGCCGTGCCGGCTCGGCCGGATCCGCTCACCCCTGCCCCCGTCCCACCCACGCGGTCGGCGGAGCCCGGGACTTCTCTTCGGCTGCCGGGCCGGGACTGCCAGGAAAGGTCTGCCGGACCCGCCGGCCGGAGGGCTCGCCGGGCCGTTTCGGTGAGTCCTAGGCCGACCACTCGTTCCGTACGCCGATGAGATGGGCGAAGGCCACGACATTCCCCTGGTAGCCGGACTTCTCGCTGAAACCTCCGCCGCAGGTGATCACTCTCAGCTCGGCGCGGTCCCGGGCCCCGTACACCTTCTTGTCCGGGAACTCGTCGTAGTCGTACACCTCGATCGCGTCGATCGTGAACACGGCCGTGCGGCCGTCGGCCCGTGACACCTCGATGCGATGGCCCTTCTCCAGCGCGCCGAGGCCGTAGAAGACGGCGGGCCCCCAGGCGTTGTCGACATGGCCGGCCACGATGGAGGTGCCCTCGGCGCCCGGCGCGGTGCCGTGCCGGTACCAGCCCGCGAGGTTCCGGTTCTCGGCCGGCGGCACATCCAGGCTGCCGTCCTTGCCGAGGCCGAGGCCCATCAGGGGCGCGTCGACCTCGATGTCCGGGATGCGGATCCGCAGGGGCGCGGAGGGCGGCAGGGGGTCGGCGGCGGCATCCGTGTGCGTCCGGGGTCCGGCCGCGAACGCCTGGGCGGCGGAGGGCACGGGCGGGGTGACGGTCTGCGAGCCGTTCTGCACCAGCCACACACCGGCGCAGGCGGCGGCGGTCAGGCACCACCCCTTGGGCTTGGCGTTCAACGGTCCTCCGTTCGGGGGGTGCGGGCGGGGGGAGGCCCCGGGTGCCGATGTGTCCCCCGTTCCCGGGGCGGGGCCCGACGGGAACGGGGGACGGGGCGGGTACGGGACCGGCGTGGCCGGCCCGTCAGCTGCCCTGGTCGCCTCTCGCCCGACGACTCAGAAGCAGGGTCCCGCCGACGGCGGCAGCGGCCAGTACGGCCACACCCGCCGCGATCTGGGTGGTATCCGGGCCCACACTGCCGCCGAGACCGGTCCGCACATGGCCGCTCGGCTCGTGGCGGCCATGTTCGCTCCGCTCGTGGCGGCCATGTTCGTTCGACTCCTGGCGGCCCTCTTCCCTGGACTCCTGGCCGCCTTGTTCGTTCGACTTCTGGCCGCCCTGTTCCTTGGACTCCTGGCCGCCTTGTTCGTTCGACTTCTGGCCGCCTTGCTCCTTGGACTCCTGGCCGCCTTGTTCGTTCGACTTCTGGCCGCTCTGTTCGCTCGACTCCTCGTTCTTGTGATGCCACACGACCGCATCGCCCAGGGCGCGCTTACCGCCCCTGCAGCGCGCCTCGACGGAGTACGTTCCCGATTCCGCGCCCCGGGGAATCCTGAACTCCCCGGCGACGACCTCCTTGTGCGTGCCCTGCGCCAGCGCGAACTCGCCCGCGCCCAGCGAGCGGGCGTCACCCATGGCATGGCCGTTCCTGCCGCAGGCGTTCGTGTTCACGGTGACGTTCGCGCCCGGCTCGGCGGTCGACGGGAACACTTCGAGGCCGTCGGGTTCCTCGGCGTATGCTCCGGAGGCACCGAGTCCGAAGCCAACGGTGGCGGCTGCCACTGCGGCACTGGTCAGTAGGCGGGCGGTGGTGCGCATGGTGTTCCCTCCGGAAGCGCGGTGGTTCTGCGGCGTCCCTTCCGAGGAAAGGCGCAGCCTGTCGTCCGCGCCTGCTGATGGGGCATCAGATTCACTGCCCTTGCGTGCCGTGTCGTACGGGAAGCAGGGAGTTGTCGCAGGTCAGCGCTAGCGTGAAGGGAAGCAGCGTCCGGCGCGCCGATGGAGTGACGGGCGAGTCGTCCTGCCGTCGCCGGGGCCGTCGTCCGGTTACCGCGCCGTTCGTCCGGCACTGTTCCGCGGGTACCGTCCGCCCGGCCGGGTCGTCGCGCCGGGACCGGACCCGAATGGCCGGTTCCGGGCCCGAGGTCGTACCGGTACCGGCCTCGGGCCCGGCCGGAGCTTGACCTCAAGTGTCCTTGAGGTACGACTCTCTCCCCCATGGACCTCATCGCACCGGATACGTCCGCGACCCCCACTGCGCGTCCGGCCCCGCTGGATCTCGTCGTCATCTCCTCCAGCAACCGGGCCGGCCGTTTCGGACCTGTCGTCGCCGACTGGTTCCTTCAGCACGCGCGCGATCGGGAGGACTTCGAGGTGCGGCTCCTCGACCTGGGGGACCACACCCTTTCCACCGCTCTCACCCCGAAGCCCGAGCCGGCCGTGAGCGAGTCGCTCGCCACGGTGTCGCCCATGCTGGCCCAGGCGGAGGCCTTCGTCGTAGTCACACCCGAGTACAACCACTCGTATCCCGCCTCGATCAAGAGCCTCATCGACTGGCACTTCACGGAGTGGCGCGCCAAGCCCGTCGGTTTTGTCTCGTACGGAGGGATCTCGGGCGGTCTGCGGGCGGTCGAACATCTGCGACAGGTGTTCGCCGAGATGCACGCGGTCGCCATTCGCGACACGGTCTCCTTCCCCTACGCCCACGGCCAGTTCGGCGCCGACGGCCGTCACAAGGACCCCGAGGCGTGCGACGGCGCGGCCCGGTCGATGCTCGACCAGCTCGCCTGGTGGGGGCTGGCCGTCAGGGACGCCAAGTCCGTACGCCCCTACACCGGCTGACAAGGGCGCGGCAGCCGGGCTTCCGGGCCGGTCCACCGCCCGTCATCGCCGACCGGACGGGTGGCGGGGACCCGCCGAGGCGGCGCGGCACCGGACGGGGGCCGCGGCACGGGCGCGGATGAACGTGATGTGTGCCGGGCCGTACGCGATCCGCCCGGCGAGTACACCGGTCCGCGCCGGGGAAGGCGGGCCCCGCGCGGGGGACGGCGGCCGGGCCGACGGGAGCTGTTACCGGCCCCGGTCGTACGGCGCGGGCGGGGTCGTACGACCGGGGCCGGCGCAAACGGCGCGGGCCGGGGCGTACGGCACCCCGAGTGCGGGACACCTCCTGCGCCGCACCGCTGATGCGTACCGTGTGGTTATGACACCGACCGCGTTGACCGTTCTCACCACCACCGACAGCGCCGCCAAGGCGGAGGAACTGGCACGTGGCGCGGTCGAGGCCCGGCTCGCCGCCTGTGCGCAGATCTCCGCGCCCGTCACCTCCGTCTACCACTGGCAGGGCGCCATCGAGACCGCCCAGGAGTGGCAGGTCCTGTTCAAGACCACACGCGCGCGCTACGCCCAGCTCGAAGCCCATCTGCTCGCCGCCCACGACTACGACACCCCGGAGATCATCGCGACCCCCGTGACCGACGGCAGCGCCGCCTATCTGGAGTGGATCGACGCGGAGACCACCGACCGATGACCACCGAACCCGAACTCCCCTTCTTCGTCTACGGCACCCTCCGCCCCGGGCATCACAACCACGACCTCTTCCTGCACGGCCGTACCGTGGCGGAGGAGCCCGCCGCCCTCCCGGAGGCCGTCCTGTACCACGGCCCCGGCTACCCGTACGCCGTCGAAACCCCCGGCGACAGCCGTGCGGTCGTCGTCGGCGATCTGCTGACCGCCGCACCGGGCCGCTACGGAGCGCTTCTCGCCGTACTCGACGAACTGGAGCAGTGCGACGCCCCCGGCCACCCCGGCAATCTGTACGAACGGGTCGCCCGCCACGTCCTGCGCTCCGACGGCACACCCGTACGCGCCTGGGTGTACATCGCCGCCGCCGGGGTGACCGCCCGGCTCCGCGCCGGGGGCACCCCGATCCCCGGCGGGGACTGGTCGGCCCGGACGGCTGCCCGGCGGGCGGGGCCCGTACCGCACACACCGTGACGTCCGCGGGCCGTGCGGCAGGCGGCACTTCCGGCCGTCCAGTCCGCCGCGGGACAGCCGCCCGGCCCGGACAGGGCTCCCGGCCGGACGGGAACCGAGGGCCCGCGGCGGGAGCCGGGACGGAGGGCCCGCCGCGGCCGGGAGCCGGGACCGGTGGGAACACCGGCGAGTCCGGCACCCGGGCTCACCGGGCCGACCGGCACGATCACCGGCGGTGTGGACCGGACGGGGAGCTCAGGTCCGGCGGTCGGCGGTGTGGGCGGGACGGGGAACTGCTCAGGCCCGGCGGCCCAGCAGCGCCAGGAGCCTCGTCTGATGGCTGTCGCCCGGCGGCGGCTCGATCGGCGGGGCGAAGAGGCCCGACTTGGCCAGCTCCGAGGCATACGGAGTGACCTCCTCCAGCGCGAAGTTCACCAGGGCCGCCGGAAGCCGCTCCGGCGCGCCGATCGCCCGTGACAGATCCCAGGCGTGCACCACCGCGTCGGTCGTCATCTGCGCGCAGTACGCGACGGCCGGGGTCTCGCCGTACGAGAGCCACACCGTCCGCCCCAGCGCGCCCGGCTTCCCGAACGCCTTGCGCGCGCCACGCGCCGCCGCGTCCCAGGCGGCGCGCGGGCGGGCGCCGAGCACATCGCCCTCGTACGCGTCGCCGACGTCGGCGATCGTGGAACCGTCGGTCACCAGGTCGGGCACCCACAGCTGTTCGGCGGTGAGATGGTTGACGAGATCGCGCACGGACCAATCGGTGCACGGCGTCGGCTCGTCCCACTGGTCCGTCCGGACGGCATGGACCCGTTCGGTGAACAGCGCGAGGGCCTCGGAGTGACGGCTGAGCAGGGTCGCCACATCGTGTTCCATGTTTGCCATAGCGCTCACTGTCGCGTGCCCGGGGGTGGCGATGCGAGCGTGCTCCCGCGTGTCCGCCTGTGTCGCGCGTCCGGTGCGTCCTATCGGTGACATGAGCGGTCGCTGCCGGAGCCGGGGTGTGGACGGCGGCGGAAACGGTGTGGGGGCGGTGGCGGTGACAGCGGCGGTGGCGGCCGTGGAGGCGGCGGTCTCGACCGAGCACCGCGGTCCGTCGACACGGCCCGCTGTTCGCCGTCATTCGCCGTCGGGGTCCGGCGACCGGTGGCGGGCTGTCCGGGTGACGATGGCCGGTTCTCAGCGGCCGGCGGAGGCCAGGGCCTCCTGGACACCCTTCTCCCGCTCCCCGAGGAACGTCGGATCCGGCTTGAACACCGCGTCCAGCGCCGCCTTGCCCGCCGCGACCATCTCCCGCGCGCCGCCGTAGTACCAGGTGGCGTTATGGGGCTCCTCGACCCCGACCCCGTACGACTCGACCCCCGCCGCATCGCAGAGCGCGAGGGCCCGCCGGATGTGGAAGCCCTGCGTCACCAGAACCGCGCGATCGACGCCGAAGATCTTCTTCGCCCGGACACAGGAGTCCCAGGTGTCGAAGCCCGCGTAGTCGCTGACGATCCGGCCGTCCGGCACGCCGCGCTCGGTGAGATAGGTCCGCATCGCGTCGGGCTCGTCGTACTCCGCTCTGCTGTTGTCCCCGGTGACCAGGACGACCTTGACCTTGCCCGCCCGGTACAGCTCGGCCGCCGCGTTCAGCCGGTGCGCGAGATACGCCGTGGGCCTGCCCTGCCGCAGACCGGCGCCGAAGACGACGGCGACGTCCTGCGCCGGGACCTCGGCGGCCGTACGGATCCGGCTGTCCGCCGTCGTGTGCATCCAGGTCATGGGTGCGAGAGCGACCACCGATCCGAGCATCACGGCCTGGGCGATCAGCCGCTGCCCGCGCCGGGTCCGGGGCAGCCGCAGTCGGCCCGGCCGCGCCGGACGGGGCTGCCACAACCTCAGTCGTCGCTTCATACCTGGTCAGACGCCCGCCGGAGCCGATCGGTTCACTTCGGTGAGAGGGCGTCCGGCGAGGCCGGGGGCGCGGACCAGGCCGCGGGCAGCAGCGAACGTGCCGCTGCCGACGTGTACACGGCAGCCGCCAGCCAGGCCGTGGCGAAGGCGTCCGGGTCGGCTGGCAGCAGCCTGCCGAGGCCGTCATGACGGCGGTCGGACGCCGTCTCGGCCAGGGAACGCGCGCACCGCGCCCCCGTCGTCAGCCCCACCGCCCGCAGCCGGCGCGGCAGTTCACCGTCGGCCGAGGCCGCGACGACCGCCCGTCCGCCCGCGACCGCGCGATCCACCGTGCGCCGAAGGAGGTCCAGCTCCATGGGCAGCGCGGGCGGTGACGCGGGGAGGTCCCGGGGGACCGGGGCCCCGGCGGCGGCCGGCGGGGGCCCGGGTATATGGGAACGGTTCAGCCTGCGCAGCCCGAGATCCATCCGCACCGGCTCCCCGTCGTGCCCCTCCCATGCCGCCGCCAGCGCCTGGACAGCGCCCGGACGGTCCGCCGTCACCCGTCCGATCAGCCGCAGCCGGAGCCCGGTCCGGGAGGAGAGCAGCCGCAGATTCTCCTCGTACGGCAGCTCCGGCCGCTCGTCCGGCGCCAGCAGCAGCACCAGCGGACCGTCCGTCACCCGGAAGCCCGCCGAGGTGACCGTCCCCGTCAGAAAGAGCAGATCGCCGCCTGCGGTGCGGGTCTCGGGGGACCTGGCCAGCCAGTCCAGCGCGTCCGAGAGCTGATCCGCCGGGAGCCGTCGCCAGAGGGCGTCGAGCGGCGGCTCGTGCCAGCGGGCTCCCGCCGTCTTCACGGACCGCACCCGGGAGCCGCCGCCGACGCGCGCGTCCGGCGAAAGCGTCGGATGCGTCAGGATCACCCCGCCGCCGTCGCCCCAGGCGCGCAGCGGCAGCGCACAGCCGCCCGGCACGGGCGCACCGGCCGCCTGCAACGCCCTGGCCGGTCCACCGGGTGCCACATCGGAGACCGTGTAGAGCGTCCCGTCGGACGCGCAGCCGTACGCTGTGGCGCCCGCGTAGCCGGAAGCGGTGACGACCGGTTCGGTGAACAGCCCGTACAGGCGCAGGGGTTTCGATGGCTCGTACGAGCGCCGGGCGGGTGTCACCGCGTCGGCGGGGCTGCGCAGCAGGTCCAGCAGCTCGGCCAGCTCGGCCGAGAGCTCGGACAGCCGGAACGCGGGATCCTCCGAACGCGCCTCTCCCAGCCGCCGTGCGATCCGCACCGCGGCCGCGGCGGGCAGATGCAGTCCGGCGAGCCGGCCCGAGTGCGCCGCGTGCAGCAGCTCGGCCCGGTGAACCGCTCCGGCCCCGGTGACCCCCGTGACCAGCACGGCCGTCGCGGCGGTACGGAGCGTGGCGACCGCGGTGACCTGGGCCGGTGTCAGCACGGTCCCGCCCCCGGGAGGGGGAGACGGCTCGGGAGCCCGCGACGAACCGGTGCCGGGAGCCCGGGCCCGCGTCGGTGTCAGGGCGGGTTCTGTCTTGGGATCCGGTTCCGTCCCGGGAGCGGGTTCCGGGACGGCGATGCGGGAGGAGCCCGGGCGGGACGGGATACGGTCCGCTTCCCCGGCTCCCGTGATGTCCGCTCCTGCCGAGGCTCCCGCTTCGGCCGCCGCCCCTGTCACCGCTCCTGTTCCGGCCGGTCCGGTCGCGGGCCCCGGCCCGGCCGGGGACTCGGGCGCGGGCTCGCCGGTGCCACCCGCACCCGGGGGGCCGTGGCTCTCCGTGTCCGGTGTCCCGGGGGCTTCTTCGGCCAGCGGCGCGCTCGACAGGACGGCCGCGCGGTGCAGACAGGCCGGGGCGAGCAGACAGTCGCACACCGCGTCGTCCGCGCGGGCCACGATCCCACCGGTGACCTTCAGGGTCACGGCCGTCTCGCCGTCCACCCCGATCCGTGCACCGTCCGGCGTGGCCTCGACGGGCCAGCCGGGCACCTTCGCGAGCGCGCCGTCGACCCGCTTGCGCAGGCGCGCGGGCAGCAGATCGAGGGCTCCGGCGGCGACCTCGGCGGCCACCGGGGGAAGGGGCGTCGACGGTGTCGTCATCGCTGCGTACCTCCTACGCGCTCGCCGACCCAGCGGGCCAGCTCCAGGGGGCTGAGTGCGGCGACCGGCATTCCCGCGGCGACCAGGCGGCCCGCCACGGCGGTCGAGTATCTCGGCAGGCCCCGGTCGTCGAGGGAGGCGCAGCCGAGGACATGGCAGCCCGCGTCGACCAGCGTCCGCACCTCGGAGAGCAGGGGGCCGACCGGCCCGCCCTCCTCGAAGTCGCTGATCAGGACGATCAGTGTGCGGGACGGCACGGTGACGAGTTCGCGCGCGTGCCGCAGCCCGCGGGCGATACTGGTGCCCCCGCCGACCCGGACCTCCAGCAGCAGGCCCAGCGGATCGTCGACCTGGTCGGTGAGGTCGAGCACCTCGGTGGAGAAGGCCACGAAATGGGTGCTGAGCGCCGGGACTCCGGCGAGGATCGACGCCGTCAGCGCGGACCAGATCGTCGACGCCTCCATCGAACCGGACACATCCACCACCAGCACCAGCCGCCAGTCCGTCGACCTGCGGGCCCGGGTGCGGAACACGGGCCGCTCCGGCAGCACGGTCACCGCACCGGTGTCCGGGTCCCGGCGGGCGGTCGCCAGATTCGCCCGCAGGGTGCGCGGGAGATCCAGCGGCCCGCCGGGCCGGCGGGTCGGTCTGGGGTGCGCCAGCCCGGTGAGCGCGGGCCGCAGCCGGTTGGCCAGCGCCTCCGTCAGCTCCCGTACCAGTCTCGCCACCAGGGGCCGGAGCCGGGCGAGCTGCTGCTCGGGGAGTCCGCCCGCGTAGGACAGGACGGTCCGCAGCAGTTCGACCGACGGCCGGGCCGCCGAGGGATCCAGCTCGAACGCGGCGTCGATCCGTCCCGCGTCCGCCGCGGCCGCCAGCACCTCTTCCCGCACACCGGGCCCGAAGAGCGCGGCCAGCTCCTCCGACCAGGCCCGCACTCCCGGATACGAGGGCTGGTCGCCGCCGCCGGAACCGTGTCCGCCGTATCCCTCGTCACCACGGGAGCCCTCACCGTGCCCCCGCCCGTACAACTCGTCGAGCGCGGTGGCGTACCGCCGGGCCCCACCGCTCAACTCCCGGCCCCGGCCCAGCAGCAGCCGCCAGCGATCGCCGGGTGTGAGCGCGGCGACCCCGCCCTCCGCGCCGGGAGAGCCGCTCCCGTCCGGACCCGCGCCGCCGTCCGGCCGGGACGCCTCCGCCCCGGCCCTCACGGAACCGGACCCCGCTCCGAGCCCCGATGCCCCGGCCTCCGGCGCCTCCGCCCCGGAACCGGCCTCCGACACTACGGGGCCCTGCACCCGCGCTCCCGAGTCGGCACCCGCCCCCGGGCGCCCGCCCACGGCGGCCGTGTCACCGCCCGGGGCGGTACCGCCGGTACGGGACCCGGAATCCGGGGACGCCGTCACACCCTGCTCTCCCGGGCCCAGCCCCCTCGCCGCGAGGGCCTCCCAGCCCGCCAGGTCGGCCAGTGCCAGCAGGCCGAGCGTGGCGGGGTCCGTCACCGGGCCGGAGAGGGTGCCCGCCGCCGTGCCCGTACGGTCCTCGACCACGGACAGCAGACGGGAACGGGCCGCCGGGGACAGCGTGTCGAAGCCCGCCCGCAGCGCGGGCAGCCGGTCCAGGAACCGCCGGTCCGCCAGCCCCTCCACCCTCTCCAGCAGAGGATCCAGCGCACGGCCGGTCTCCAGCAGCGGGCCCGCCGCGAGCAGCGTGCCGCGCAGGAACTCGGCGAGCCGGCCCCGCAGTTCGGGTGTATGGGCCGCATCCGTGCGCGACGCCAGGCCCGTACCGAACTCGCCCGGGTCCCGCTGCCCCAGCAGCACCCGCGCAGCGCCCGCCGCCCCCTGGATCAAGGGCGTCGCGTCCGTCTCCAGCCGGGCCAGTGCGTCCGTGAGGCGCAGTCCGCCGCCCACCTCGGCCGCGCGTCCCGCGAGCGAGACGAGGGCCTGGGCGTCGGTCGGTTCGGTGGAGCCCGCGAGGCCGTCGAGGGAGCGCACCCCCGCCGCGGTCAGCTCCTCGTACGCGGCGTCCACCGCCGGGCGCCGCCACCCGGCGTCGAGCCCCGGCACATGGCCTGACCTGATGCGGTCCAACAGGGCCATTCCGGAGAGCAGTTCGGGCAGGGTGCCCGTCGCCGGGAGCAGCTCGGCCAGTTCGCCCAGCCGTTCCGCGGCGAGCCGCGGCAGGGCGCAGCGGACCGCCTCCGCGAGGCCGTCGACGGCCTCCGCCGCCGTGGGCCCGCCCTGCCGCCGTTCCTCCGCGCGTCGCTGCCGCAGGACTCCGGACGCCGCCTGCTCCAGGGTCACTCCGTGGAGTCCCGCCACATCGAGCATCGCGGCCGTCGACGGCGACCAGGCCACGGCCCAGCGGGTGGTCAGCGCGGACGCGTCGCCGACTCCCGCGACCTCGGACTCCTCCCCGTACGGAACGCGGCACACGGCGAGCCGCCGCAGACAGATCTCACGGCGCCGGTCGAGATCGGTGCGCAGCGCGTCCAGCCTCAGCTCGCGGGGCCCGGGTTCCCCGGGGCCGGGCAGCCGCAGTCCGGCGAGCTCCGCCTCGACGGCGGGCCCGAGCCCCGAACGCGGTGTCCCCGGCGCCAGCCGGCCCTGCCGTCCGCCGACGAGGACCCGCTCCATGGCCGCGGCCACGACCCTGCCCCGCCCCAGCAGCCTCCCCTGCGTGAGCACGGTCTGGGCCGCCTCCGCCAGTTCGCCGCGGCCCGCGGCGGGCAGCCCGCGCAGGGTGGCCAGATCGCGGGCCATCCGTACGACCTCCCGGGCGTCGGCGGGTCCGCTCGGATGCCCGGCGTCCCGGACGGCCGCACAGATCCGTACGGCCGTGGCGGTCAGCAGCTCGTCCAGCAGCCGGGGGTCGCCCGCCGCACGCAGGACGCCGTGCTGCCACTCGGGATCCCGGATCCCGGCCGGATATCCGGAACGCTCGTCGAGCAGCGGATACGAGTACGGCACCAGCGAGGTGACGATCTCCGCCCGCCCCACCGCGCCCTTTCCCGGACCGTCCCGCTCCGCCTCTCCCCGGCCGGCGCCGCCCGTCGGCTCCGGCCGGGCATCCGCCGCGCTCCCACGGCCGCGGTCCTCCGCGGGCACCCCCGTCAGCGCGGGTGCGTGGAACGCGCCGATCACCGCCGCCGCGCGCCGCTCCCCGCGCTCCGCGAGCCGCCGCCGCATATTGGCCTCGCGCCGCAGGTCGTACGGGGCCACCGCGCCCGCGTCGGCCCGCAGTGCCCAGCCGACCAGCAGGGCGGCCCGGCGCAGGGCCTCCGGCGCGCAACCGGGGGCGGTCGCCTCGACGAGCCGGTCCCACAGATCGTCACCGGGACGGCCCCCCGCCCTCGCCCGCAGGGCCGCCGCGAGCGCCCCCGCGGTACCTGCTCCGGACGCGCCTGCGGTGCCTGGCCCGGACGCCCCCGCGGTGCATGCCCCGGTCCCGCCCGCCCCCGGCGCCCCGGACGCGTTCTGCCCCGGACCGTCCGCCCGAGTCCTCCCCGCGCCGGACCCGGCCTCTCCGGAGCCGGCAGCCCCGGGAGCGGAGCCCGGCGCCTCGGGCTCCGTCCGCGACCGGGCGGCCAGCGGCAGATCGAAGGGGACGACCTCGACCCCCGCCTCCCGCGCCCACCGGATCGCCGCCAGCTCCGGCGAGAACTCGGCGAACGGCAGGAACACCAGCCCGTCCCCGCTGCCCGCCAGCGCGACCGGTGGCACGGTCGCGGGGTCGGCCAGATGCCCGAGCCACGGCGCGAACTCCTCGGGCAACTCGATGAACAGCACCTCCGGAGCAGCCGCTTCCAGCAACGCCGGAACGGCCGCCGCCAGCGCGGGGGAGTGGTGCCTGACCCCGATCAGATAGGGGTCCCGGCACCCCGCGAGCGAGGCCAGCGCCTCCTCGGGGTGCCCGCCCGCGGGGAACGGAGTCCCAGGCGCCTCAGGCGAGTTCATCACGCAGCTCCCACAGCGTCCGCCACAGCGGCGCACCGCTCTCGGCCCGGCGGCGGACCGGGCCGTCCCAGTACCCGAGGAGCCGGGCGTGGTCGGACGGGTCGTCCTTGCGGACCGTGCCCAGCAGATGCCCCGGCAGGGTGCGCACGACATCGCGCCCGTCGCCCAGATACGCCGCGCCGATGCCCATCGACGTGGCCACATGGACCGCTTCGGCCGTGGACATCACCGTCGAGGGCCGCTCGATCTCCCAGCCCTCGGCGCTGCGGCCCGAACGCAGATCCCGGAACGCCGTCACCAGCGCCTCCAGCACCGCGTCGTCCACCCCGAACGCCGCCCCCGACCGCGCCAGCGCCGCCGTGGCCTGGCCGCGCACCAGCGCCGTCTCGGCGTCGAGATCGCCGATCGGCCCGACCTCCTCGAAGTTGAACCGACGCTTCAGCGCGGCGGACATCTCGGACACCCCCTTGTCACGGAGGTTGGCCGTGGCGATCAGGGTGAAGCCGGGCACGGCGTGCACGGTCCCCTCCGCGCCGTCGTCGCCCGCCAGTTCGGGCACGGACATCCGGCGCTCGGAGAGCAGCGACACCAGCGCGTCCTGCACCTCGGGCAGACAGCGGGTCACCTCCTCGACCCGGGCGACCGCGCCACGGGTCATCGCGGTCAGGACCGGCGACGGCACCAGGGCCTCCCGGCTCGGGCCCTTGGCGAGGAGCATCGCGTAGTTCCAGCCGTAGCGCAGCTGGTCCTCGGTGGTGCCCGCGGTGCCCTGCACGGTGAGCGTGCTGGAGCCGCACACCGCGGCGGACAGCAGCTCCGACAGCATCGACTTGGCGGTGCCGGGCTCGCCGACGAGCAGCAGTCCCCGCTCACCCGCCAGGGTCACCACGCACCGCTCGACGAGGGCGCGGTCGCCCACGAACTTCCGGGACACCACCAGCTGCCGTCCGTCCGCGGCCTTCAGCGGTTCGCCGTCCGAGCCGCAGACGAACCGCACCACCGCGCGCGGTGTCATCCGCCAGCCCGGCGGCCTCGGCCCCGCGTCATGGGCGGCGAGGAACTCCAGCTCCTCCCCGTACCGGTCCTCCGGCAGCTCCACCTGCCGTGCCGCACGTGGCACATCCGTCTCCGGCATGTCCCCGCTCATCGCGAACCTCCCCTGGCGTGACGGCCGCCACGCCCCTTGAACTCCTCGAACCCCGGCGCGTCACCGTCGGTCACCCGCTGCCAGGCCGTCGCGAACAGCTCGGCCACCGGCCGGTCCGGCACCACAAAGCCGTCCGTCTCCCAGGGCAGCAGCGAGGTCTTCCAGCTCTCCACGGGCAGCCTGGGGGACTTCGTCTCCAGCCAGCCGCCGGGCAGGAACAGCGAACGCCCCGCCCGCGCCCGCTTCGCCTCCACCACCAGGTCCGTGGCCGCAAGCTCGGCGCGGGCCTTCTTCAGCCGGGCGGGCTTCCAGCCGGTCCATTCCGCCTGGTTCCTGTCGGTCGGATCGGGCAGGGCCAGCAGCGTCAGATACAGGCACGCCGCGTCCTCCCCGAGGCCGAACCGTTCCCTTGCCGCCGTGACCAGCCCGGGGACGCTGTGCGCCGGGGACTGCGCCGCTCCCGGCGGACCGTCGGCGCTCACCAGGGCCTCGAACTCGGCGCTCAGCAGCGTCCGCAGCTCCTTGAGGCACTTCTTCTCCCCGGCCACCGCGACCAGGAGCTTCAGCGCGGGGTGATCGGGTCCCGCACCGTCGCCCGCCACCACGGCCGAGGTGCGCACCCACACCGAGTCCCACCCGCTGTAGTAGCGCATCGGTGCGAGCACCAGTGCGTCCGACAGCTCGACGATCCCCTCCTCGGCCTTGTCGCGCCGGGCCAGTCCGGCGGTCTCCCGGAGGCGGGCCGAAGTCCCCTTGCCCGACTCGTCCCAGTCCACGCCGAGGTCGATGAGCAGCCCGGGGTCGGCGAGCCGCTCGCGCAGCGCCCGCAGGGTGACCGGCAGGATCGCCCGCAGGGGGTCCCCGAACGGCAGCCGGTAGGCGAGCCAGCGCATCATGCCGACATAGCCGGCCACGTCCGAGCCGGTGAGCAGCTTCTCCCGCTCCGCGGGCACCAGTTCGTCGCCGTCGTCGAGCCGCTGAGTGGTGCGGCCCGTCAGTTCGGGCTGTGACTCCGGGTTGAGGGCCTTGTCGAGCAGCACCCCCGGACCCGTTTCCGCCACCGCGCGGGCGACCAGCCAGGAAGGCGCGACACGCTGCTTCCCGCGGGCCGCGACCCAGGCCCCGGCCAGGGGTTCGAGGTCGAACCCGTCGGCCCACAGCCCGTCGACCCGGTCCGGCCCGGGCAGCAGCAGACCGACGTAGTGCCGGCGCTCGGCGCCGGGCAGTTGTTGGAGGATCCCGCGCCCGGCCTTGGCGTCGGGGGTCCCGAGCCCCAGCGGAGCGAGGTACTCCGCCGGGAGCAGTCCCTCCCGGCCGTAGCCGTCGACACCGGGGAGCCCGAGCAGGAGCAGCGCGGCGACCGCGCCGCTCACACCGGCCGGCCCGGCGAACTCCCCGACCTGCTCCGGCCGGTACGGCAGCGGCCCGCGCTCCCGGACGGCGTCGACCATCCGTCGTACGGCGTCGGCCCGGACCGGGTCGCCGGGGGAGCCCATCACCGTGGACTCGACCTCCGTGAAGCCCTTCCAGGCCCCGAAGGCCCCGGCCGGGTCGTATTCGAGGCAGTCCCAGTGCGCGTGGTTGTCCCCGCCGTACCGATAGGCCGTGAACAGCAGCCGCCGCGCCCCCGCGTGGCGTACCTCCCCGAGCATGCTGGTGAACTCGTCGACCTTCCGCGCCTTCAGATGCACGGTCCGCAGCCGTCCGCGCGGGTCCGCGAGAATCGCCTCGCCGCCCGCCCGCACCGCGAGCACGGCGTCCAGGAACTCCAGCAGGACCTCCCGCTCGGCCTCCGTCACGACGGGTGCCGCCGCACGGACCGCGGTCGCCGCGACGCCCGCGCCGGGCAGGGCCTGCCAGGCGACGCCGGTGCCCGTCAGGTCCACCTTGGAGCCGTCGGCGTCCGGGGCGAGGACGTCACGGAGCGCGTGGAGCTGGCCCATGGCGGTGGTGGCGTGCTGCTCCCACGAGTAGCCGCCGTGGTGGTGGCGGTCGGTGAGCCCGGACAGCGCGTTCCGCAGCCGTCCGTCGTGCGCGTGCGCGACCGCCCGGTCCGCGGCGGAGGAGGCCGACGCCTGCCGTCCCTGCTCCGCCCACTCGGCGAGCCTGGTGACGCGCCCGGCCTGGTGCGCGGCCGCGCCGACGAGACCGGCGACCCCGGCCACGAGTCCCGGATGGGTGATCGCGGGCAGCAGGCTCCGTACGGCGTCCTCCGGCTTCGCGCCCTCGACGACCGCGGTGACCAGCGCCTGGGCGTCCTCGGCGGTCACCCCGCGCAGCGCTGTGGACCCCTCCTCGTCGCGCGGGCGCAGCGCGTGCCAGTACCCGACGGGCGGTACGACGGGGGTGCCGGCCGCGTACACCCCGCCGAGTCCGCCCTCGGTGACGGAGGACAGGAGCATCCCGTCGGAGTCGTGGAACTCGATCTTCGCCTCATAGCCGCGCGACTCGCGGGGATGCAGAACGGCACCGCCGGGCAGCCGCATCGGCGGCATCGGAATTCCGTCCGACAGATACCGCGGGCCGGCCTTCGCGGGAACGGGGAGCGCCGGGCTGCGGCTGCCGTCGACCGAACAGGCGGTGACGGTGTGGGTCCCCGGATCGAATCGCACCCACCAGCCGACGAGACCGTCCTTGCTGCCGAACGGCGAGGACTCCAGCCCCGGTTGCGCAGGAAGCATGCGGCAGTACCGCTCCAGCAGGGTGCCGCCGCCCTCGGCGAGCGCCGAGTCGAAGAAGGAGGGCACCGAGATCCGGCCCCGGCGGGCGGACTGCGGGTCGTAGTCCCACCACGCGCCCTCGTGGAGCACCCAGACCGAGATGCCGTCCGAGGCGACCGCCCGCCACTCCCCGGCGAACGACGTGTCGCCCGGGCGTACCGGTCGGCTGCCGAAGGTGCGGCTGCCGTCGGGCAGTTGCAGGGACGGAGTCTGCTGGGAGACCCAGTTCTCCGGCAGCGTTCCGTCGGGCCGGAAGACCTCCGCCTCCCGGCCGGACCAGCGAGCCCGCCGGTCGTCACCGACCCCGCTCACCGTCAGCCACTGGCCGTCGATGTACCGGATGTGCGGGGTGTCCCACGTGTGTTTCCTGGCGGCGGGCAGGGAGATCGTCAGCCGGTCCAGCACTCGGTCGGGTCCTACGACGAGGGCCTGCATCCCCAGCCGGACGATCAGCCCCGGCCAGGCGTCCGAGAGGCCGTACCAGCCCGAGTCGCCATGGCTGTTGACATGGGTCGCGGCCTTGGGGTCGGGGTCACCCAGCCCCTTGAGGCCCTCCTCCAGCGCGGACCAGCCCAGCTCGTCCAGGACCCCCGCCCGCAGGGTGCGCGCGAGCGCCCCGGCGGGGGAGAACGAGGCGATACGCTCCAGGGCGTCCGGCGCGGTCGCCAGTACCGGCGGGAACCCGGCCACCAGCAGCCTCCGCAGCAGCCGGTCGACACCCGGGAGCGCCATCGGCCGGGTGAGGTCGTCGGCGCGGTCGGACAGCCAGCCCACCAGGGCCGTACGCAGCGCGGGATGCTCCGCGACCCGCATCAGCCGGGTCTGCGCGTCACCGCCCTGCGCCACTCCCTCCACACCGGCGCGCAGCACCCGCGCGAACCGGGGGTCCCCGGCGAGCGCCGCCAGATCCCTGCGGCCCTCCTCCGGGCTGTGGAGCCAGACCGTCAGGTCGAGTGCCGCGACATCGTCCGGAGGAGTCTCCACCGGGACTCCGAGGGACAGGCAGAGGTCCAGCAGATTGAGATCGACGCTGCCGCGCCGGCCCGGACGCACCAGTCTCACCGGGGTGCCGTCCGCGATCAGCCGGTCCGCCAGCCGCTCCACCAGCGCCAGTTCGGCCGGGACCCGCTTGGTGTCGCGCCAGCCGCGCTGCCGGTGCACGCACCATCCCGAGAGCCAGTCCGCGGCCGGAACGGTCCCGTCCTCCAGCAGTTCGATCGCCCCGCACCGGTCCAGCAGTGCGAGCCAGGACTCGTCGAACTCCTCGGGGCTGTCGCCGCCCGCGGACGGCAGCAGCCCCAGCAGCCTCTCCCGTACACTCCGGTCCTCGGCGGCCACCTGGGCCAGCGCGGGCAGCGCGGACTTCCAGAAGCTCCCCGACGCCCGGCTCATCACCCCTGTCGGGATGATTTCCCTGATCAGCTCCCGCTCCTCGGCGGCGCTGTCCAGCCCCGCGCTCCTGGCGAGGCGGCGCAGGTCCTCCAGCATGCCCGCGTACGGGGTGAGACCGGCCGAGCACCGCTGCGAGGTGACGACACGGAACTCCGCGTACGCCCGCTCGGGACCGAGCCGGTCGCCCAGCCCCTTCGCGTGCTCCCGCAGCGCCTTGCCGCTGAGTGCGCCCGCCCCCGCGAACTCCAGGAACACCTCCCGCAGCCGCTCCTCGTCCACCGGCAGCGCGTGCCGCTGCTCGGCCGCCCGTGCCTTGCCGAAGAACACGGACGCCTGCTGCTGCGACTCCACGGCGAGGAAGAGCCGCGCCACCTGTTCGTAGTACGTCGGCAGGAACTGCGGTACGGAGCGGTCGAGCCGGTCGCCGATCTCGTCGAAGCCCTCCTTCGCCAGCCCCGGCTTGGTCGCCACCAGACGGGTCAGCCGCTCCATCTCCTTGACCACGGCCAGCGCGTGGTGACCGTGCTTCGGGTCGTTGACCAGCGCCCAGGCGGGGAAGCCGAGCGACTGCCGCTTCACCCGCCCCACCGGCACCGATTCGCCGGTCCCGAAGCCCAGATACTCCAGCGCCAGGTCCTCGGCGGGCCCGATGGCCTCCGGCACCAGCCGCACCACCGTGCGCCCGTCGAGCGCGGGATGCACGTAGGCCCGGGCCGTCAGCCGGTCGCCCCGGGCGGCGTCCCCGGCCCCCTTGCCCCCGGCGGCCCGCTTCCTCGCCCTGCCCGCGCTCGCGCCGCGGCCGGTCCTGCCGCCACCCGTCTCGCCGCCGCCCGCGCCCCCGGCGCTCTCCGCGCCCGCATCCGCGCCGAGCGGGAGCACCGCCCCGGCCTCCAGCAGCTGGTCCATGGATCCCCCCACAGTCGTTCGTCCCGTCTCTTCGCCCGCGTCCCGTGCCCCGCTCACCGGAGCGCTTCCTCGTCGTCCACGGCCACACGGCCCGCGTACACCAGAGCGGCCATCCGCTCTCCCTCCGACCAGGCGACCGGCCCCACCTCGGCGAGCGGGAGTCTGCGGCCGTCCCTGTCCCGCCACTCCAGGGAACCCGTCAGGGCCTCGGCGTCCGGATAGTCGGCCCCCAGCCAGTACGCCGCCTCCAGCGCGCGGCCGTCCTCCACGAGCGGGCACAGCGCCTGCCCGCCGCGCACCCGGTAGCCCAGCGAGACGGCCCGCGCGGTGGCGTGCCGCAGCTGCTGGAACTTCCCGTCGGCGTACGCCTTCCACTCGGTGCCGGAGACCTCGGCGGGCCGCCGCCACACCTCACGGAACAGCTGCTCCACCTTCTGCTCCACACCCAGCTCGACCGCGAACTCCCGCAGATCGTCCAGGTCTTCGAGGAGCACCGGGTGCGGGATCAGGACGCTCTCGCACTCCAGGCGCACCGAGTCGCCGTCCAGGTCGACGATCCCCGCGCCCTTCTCCACGTCCGCGTCACGCAGGAATCCCGCCCGCGCCATCTCTGCCCAGCCGTCCGCCCCCACCGGCGCGACCACCAGATCGCGCAGCGCCGACTGCCAGGCCGCGTCCGGCCACACCCGCGCCAGCAGTGCCACCGGGACGGGCAGCGAACGCACCAGCCAGGTGTCCGTCTGCTCCCCGCACTCCCGCTCGTGCCGCTCCAGCCACTCGGACAACTGCCTCAGTCGCACCACGGCCGAGTCGTCCCTGAGCTTCGGCGGCACCTGCTTGAGCCGGCGCCCCGCCGCATTCCTGCACAACACGTCCGTGCCGTCCAGCGCTACGGTGTAGCCACCGGCTTCTGTCTCGATCCAGCCCATGGCGAGACCGCCCTCCCCGACGCTTCGGTTCTGATGTCGATCACAGTAGGTGACGGGTCTGACAGCCCGCTCCGGGGCCGTCGAGCCTGTGGAAAACTCTCGTCACCGGCAGGCAACCGTGCCGCAATCCCGGCGGGGCAGGATCTGTCCATGACGGAGTCGGCACACCCTCGTGAGTCCCCGCCCCTCGATACGACCGCCCAGCTGCTCCGCCGGATCACGGCCCAGCTCGGCACCCAGCTCAGCCGTGTCCGGCTGAACGGAACGCGCAGGCACCCGGTCCCGGCCGACTCCCCGGCCGACCCGCCCGCGCCCACCTCCTGCGCCTCGCTCGTCTCCCGGTCCACCCCTGTCTCCCTCGCCGCCCCGACCGCGTTCGCCGTCCGCACCGGTCACGCCACCGCCACCGCCAGCGGCACGACGACCGACGTCCCGACACCGCCGTCCGCGCACCGGGCACCCTCCCGCGCGCCACGCCCGGCGCCCCCGCCCCCACCGCCCGGCGGCGAGAACTCGCCCCCCGCATAATCCACAGGCTGCCCGTCCGTCACGGCATCCGGTTACCTTCGGTGCATGGAAGGCACCACCGGCATCACACCGACCGGGCCCGGCACCAGGGGCCATCACCACGCGTACGACGATCCGGCCACGGCCCGCTGGGCGCCCGAGCCCGACAAACGGCCCGGACGCACCGCCTTCCAGCGCGACCGCGCCCGCGTACTGCACTCCTCCGCGCTGCGCCGCCTCGCGGGCAAGACCCAGGTCGTCACCCCCGGCACCCGTAACCAGGCGTGGGACGCGAGCCCGCGCACCCGTCTCACGCACTCGCTGGAGTGCGCCCAGGTCGGCCGGGAGCTGGGCGCGGCCCTCGGCTGCGACCCCGACCTCGTCGAGGCCGCCTGCCTCGCCCACGACCTGGGCCACCCGCCCTTCGGCCACAACGGCGAGGTGGCGCTCAACGACTTCGCCAAGGACTGCGGAGGTTTCGAGGGCAACGCCCAGTCGCTGCGCCTGCTCACCCGTATCGAGCCCAAGAGGTTCATCCGCACCGACAACGGCACCCTCACCAGCGTCGGACTGAATCTCACCCGGGCCGTGCTCGACGCGGCCACCAAGTACCCCTGGGCGCGCGGCGGCCACCCCACCGACCCCCGTTCCGTGAAGTTCGGGGTGTACGAGGACGACCTGCCCGTCTTCGACTGGGTCCGCGAGGGCGCGCCCGAGTACCGCAAGTGCTTCGAGGCCCAGGTCATGGACTGGTCCGACGACGTGGCCTACTCGGTCCACGACTTCGAGGACGGTCTGCACGCCGGTCACATCGACCCCAATCTGCTGCTCGCCGAGCCCGAGCGCGCCGACATGTGGCAGGTCGCGATCGGCCGTTACGTACCGACGGACACCGATCCCGAGGAGCTGTCGGAGGCTCTGGACCGCCTCGTCGACCAGGAGTGGTGGCCCCACCACTACGACGGATCGGCCGCGGCGCAGGCCCGCCTCAAGGACGCCACCAGCCAGCTCATCGGCCGCTTCTGCCTCGCCGCCGAAGGGGCGACGCGCCAGGCGTACGGCACCGGACGGCTCACCCGGTACGCGGCCGAGCTGGTCGTCCCCCGGGAGGCGAGGAACGAGTGCGCGGTGCTCAAGGCCGTCGCCGACCGGTATGTGATGCAACGCGCCGAGCAGGAGGCCCTGCGGGCGGACCAGCGCATCGTCCTGGCCGAGCTGGCGGAGGCGCTCACGGTCCGCGCGCCCGACAGCCTCGACCCCCAGTTCCGGGCCCTGTTCGACGCGGCGCAGGACGACCGGGCGCGCGGTCGGGTGATTGTGGATCAGCTCGCCTCGCTCACCGATGCCTCCGCCCGTACCCTGCACGCCCAGCTCACGGCCCGTCGCTGAGCCACCCGGACCGCCGTGGGAGCGCGTGGGTGAGGACACGCCCGGACGCACTCCCTCTTCCGCCATCACGCTCCGTGCGGGACGCTCGCTGAAGGCTGCGCAGCGTGGAACCAGAGGCGACGCACAAGCACAGAGGAGGCATCAAGTGGTCGACGGACATCGGACATTCGTCATCGTCGGCGGTGGTCTGGCCGGGGCCAAGGCCGCCGAGACCCTCCGTGCCGAGGGGTTCACCGGGCGAGTGATCCTCATCGGCGACGAACGCGACCACCCCTATGAACGCCCGCCCCTCTCCAAGGGCTACCTTGCCGGCAAGGAGGCCCGGGAGAGCGTCTTCGTCCATGAACCGGCCTGGTACGCGCAGGCCGATGTCGAACTGCACCTCGGCCAGACCGTCGTGTCCGTCGACCGCGGCGGGAAGTCGGTGCTGCTCGGCGACGGCACGGTCCTGCACTACGACAAGCTGCTGTTCGCCACCGGCGCCGAACCCCGCCGACTGGACATTCCGGGCACCGAACTGGCCGGGGTCCACCACCTCCGCCGCCTCGCCCACGCCGACCGGCTGCGCCAGGTGCTCGGCACCCTCGGCCGGGAGAACGGCCAGCTGGTCATCGCGGGCGCGGGCTGGATCGGCCTGGAGGTCGCCGCCGCCGCCCGTGGCTACGGCGCCGAGGTCACCGTGGTCGAGCCCGAGGCCACCCCGCTCCACCAGGTCATCGGCCCCGAGCTGGGCCAGATCTTCACCGAACTCCACCGTGACCACGGAGTCCGCTTCCACTTCGGCGCCAGGCTCACCGAGATCACCGGGCAGGACGGCATGGTGCTCGCGGTCCGCACCGACGACGGCGAGGAACACCCCGCCCATGACGTCCTCGCCGCGATCGGTGCCGCCCCGCGCACCTCGCTCGCCGAAGCCGCCGGTCTCGCGCTCGCCGACCGGGTCCACGGCGGCGGGATCGCCGTCGACGCCTCGCTGCGCACCTCCGACCCCGACATCTACGCGGCGGGCGACGTGGCCTCGGCCCACCACCCCCTGCTCGGCTTCCCGCTCCGTGTCGAGCACTGGGCGAACGCCCTGAACGGCGGCCCGGCCGCCGCGCGCTCCATGCTCGGCCAGGACGTCTCGTACGACCGGGTCCCGTACTTCTTCTCCGACCAGTACGACCTGGGCCTGGAGTACTCGGGCTGGGCTCCGGCGGGCTCGTACGACCAGGTGGTGCTGCGCGGGGACGTCGGCAAGCGGGAGTTCATCGCCTTCTGGCTCAAGGACCGCCGGGTCCTCGCGGGCATGAACGTCAATGTCTGGGACGTGACCGGGCCCATCCAGGCACTGATCCGGACGGACGCGGCCGTGGACCCCGACGCCCTCGGCGATCCCTCCGTGCCGCTGACGGCCCTGGCAGGATGACCGCCGCCCCGCAACCGCCGCCCGCAGCCGTCTCCGGTGACCCGACCCGGTGATCCGCCCGCGCTCCGGCCTGGTGATCCGCTTCCACGGTCCGAACCGTCCCCAAGACCGGTCTCCACGGCGCGCCCCGACGGCTCGCGTCCCCCGGTGCCCGGCGGCGGTGGCGTCCCGGCGGAAGGTTGTCCACAGGCAGGCCGGAGTGTCACCGCGTCACCGTAGACTTCACGCGTGGCAGGCAGGATCAACGATGACGACGTCAAGGCGGTTCGGGACGCGGTCCCGATCGACGCCGTCGTGTCCGAGTACCTCCAGCTGCGCAACGCGGGCGGCGGCAATCTGAAGGGGCTCTGCCCCTTCCACGACGAAAAATCGCCCTCCTTCCAGGTCAGCCCGAGCAAGGGACTCTTCCACTGCTTCGGCTGCCAGGAAGGCGGTGACACGATCGCCTTCGTCATGAAGATCGACCATCTCACCTTCTCCGAGACGGTCGAGCGGCTCGCCGCCACGGCGGGCATCACCCTGAGATACGAGGAGGGCGGGTACAACCCCAGCCATCAGCGGGGCGAGCGCATCCGCCTGGTGGAGGCCCACAAGATCGCGGCGCAGTACTACATCGAGCAGCTGGAGACCGCGGCCGAGGCCGAGACGGGCCGCACGTTCCTCGCCGAGCGCGGCTTCGACCACGCCGCCGCCCGGCACTTCAGCGTCGGCTACAGCCCCCAGGGCTGGGACCACCTCACCCGCTTTCTGCGCGGCAAGGGCTTCAGCGACAAGGAGCTCATCCTCTCCGGCCTCTCCCAGGAAGGCCGCCGGGGCCCCATCGACCGCTTCCGCGGCCGGCTGATGTGGCCCATCCGGGACATCTCCGGCGATGTCGTCGGCTTCGGCGCCCGCAAGCTCTACGAGAGCGACAACGGCCCCAAGTACCTCAACACGCCCGAGACCGGCATCTACAAGAAGTCCCAGGTGCTGTACGGCATCGACCTGGCCAAGAAGGAGATCGCCAAGACCAGCCGGGCCGTGGTCGTCGAGGGTTACACGGATGTGATGGCCTGCCATCTCGCGGGTGTCACCACCGCGATCGCCACCTGCGGCACGGCCTTCGGCGGCGACCACATCAAGATCCTCCGGCGGCTGCTTATGGACAACGCCACCGCCGAGGTGATCTTCACCTTCGACGGCGACGCCGCCGGACAGAAGGCCGCCCTGCGGGCCTTCGAGGACGACCAGAAGTTCGCCGCCGAGACCTCCATCGCGATCACCCCCGGCGGTATGGACCCCTGTGAGCTGCGGCTCGCCGAGGGCGACGACGCCGTCCAGAAGCTGGTCGAGACGCGTACACCGCTGTTCGAGTTCGCCATCCGCCAGCTCGTCACCCGCCACAACCTGGAGACACCGGCCGGCCGGGCCGCCGCTCTCGACGAGGCGGCCCCCATCGTCGCGGGCATCAAGAACATCGCGATCCAGCACGAGTCGGCCGTGCAGCTCGCGGGCATCGTCGGCATCCTCGACACCCAGTTCGTGGTCAAGCGCGTCGCCCAGCTCGCCCGCTGGGCCCGGGACCGCGGCGGCCGCGGCCCGGCCGCGCCCCCGTCCCGTACGAACGGACAGCGGCAGCCGGTACCCGAGGCGCTGCCGGGAGCCGCCGGCCCCGCGCTCAATCTCCGCAGCCCCGCCCACCGTACGGAGCGCGAACTGCTGAAGCTCGCCCTCCAGCACCCCGAACTGGTCTCCCCGGCCTTCGACGCGTACGGCGTGGACGAATTCACCGCCCCGCCGTACGCGGCGGTCCGCCAGACCCTCGCCGAAGCGGGTGGAGCGGAGCAGGGCACGGCGGACACATCCGGCTATCTCGCCCGGGTACGGGACGCGGCGCCGAACGACACCGTGCGCGCCCTGGTCACCGAGCTGGCCGTCGAGGCCGTCCATGCGCGGACCGTCGACGAGAGCTACGCGGGCGTGCAGCTCGTCCAGGTCAGACTGCGCGCGGTCGACCGGCGGATCGCCGAGGTCCAGGGCACCCTCGCCCGCCTCGGCCCGCATGCCGACCCCGAGCAGCACACGGCCGTGCAGAACGAGCTGTGGGTGCTCCAGCAGTACGCCCAGTCCCTGCGGAATCACGGCGCGAACGCTCTCTGAGCAGCGCCTTCGCCACCAGGGCGGACTCCGCCGTCCCGTACCGTGGCCAGCCGGCGACGGCGGTCGGCGCGGGCTCGCGACGACCTCCCGACCCGGACGCGCCCCCTCCGCCCCGCCCGAGCACGTCACCGCCCGACCCGCATACGCGTCCGCCGTCCGCCGTCCGCCCAGGGTCCGCCGTCCGCGCCGGGCGGGTGCTCCCGTTCCCTGGCGCGTCACCGCCCCGCCCCGGGCCGGGCACCTCCGGGCGTCCCGGAGCCGGGAGTTCTGTCCGGGGCGAGCCAGGCAGGAGGAATCCCGGCCGACGCGTACATCTGCGCGAGGGTAACCAGCCGGTCACGGACCGGACTCAAAAAAACACCGCACGCCCCTCGTGGTGGAGATGTGTCGTACCCCACACTGGGGGCGGTGCCTGAGTCCTCGGAGCGCGGCCGGTCCACCCACAGTGGGCCTCTCACCCCCGCGGATCCGTTCATCGTGTACGGGACGGACAGCGGCCCGGCCGCCCCCGTCCCGCTGCCGCACGCCCCCGAACCGGCAGCGATCACCCTGGAGGTCGCCCCCGTGCAGACCCAGACCCTGTCCGAGACCCTGACGGAACCCCCGCTCACCGCCGGTGCGCCGCACGAGCCCGAGGCCCCGGCGGGCGTCCCCGCACAAAGCATGCCGCCCCACCACCCCGAAGCCGTCCCCGAGCGTTCGCCCCGGGCCGTCCCCGACCCTCTGCCCGAAGCGGTGCCGGAGCATCTCGTCGAGGACGCGGCGGAACCCCCGGAACCCGCGCCCGCCACCCGCGGCGAGGGCGGCGGGCCGTCGTCCGACCTCTTCCGCCAGTATCTGCGCGAGATCGGCAGAATCCCCCTGCTCACGGCCGTCGAGGAAGTGGAACTGGCCCGCCGGGTCGAGGCCGGGCTCTTCGCCGAGGAGAAGCTCGGCAACACCCCCGACATCAACAACTCCCAGCTCGCCGTCGACCTCGACCGGCTCGTCGTCCTGGGCCGGATGGCCAAGCGCCGGCTGATCGAGGCCAACCTCCGGCTCGTGGTGTCCGTCGCGAAGCGCTACGTCGGCCGCGGGCTGACCATGCTGGACCTCGTGCAGGAGGGCAATCTCGGCCTGATCAGGGCGGTCGAGAAGTTCGACTACGCGCGCGGCTACAAGTTCTCGACGTACGCGACCTGGTGGATCCGCCAGGCCATGTCCCGCGCCCTCGCGGACCAGGCGCGCACGATCCGCGTCCCCGTCCATGTCGTCGAGCTGATCAACCGTGTCGTACGGGTGCAGCGCAGGATGCTCCAGGAACGCGGGTACGAACCGACTCCCGACGAGGTCGCGGCACAGCTCGATCTGCAGCCGGAGCGGGTCAGCGAGGTCCTGCGGCTCGCCCAGGAGCCGGTGTCGCTGCACGCCCCGGTCGGGGAGGAGGACGATGTCGCGCTCGGCGACCTCATAGAGGACGGCGACGCGACGTCCCCCGTCGAGTCCGCGGCCTTCCTGCTGCTGCGGGAGCACCTGGAGGCGGTCCTCTCCACCCTCGGCGAGCGCGAACGCAAGGTGGTCCAGCTGCGGTACGGGCTGGTCGACGGCAGGCCGCGCACCCTGGAGGAGATCGGCCGGATCTTCGGCGTGACCCGCGAACGCATCCGCCAGATCGAGTCCAAGACCCTCAACAAGCTGCGCGACCACGCCTTCGCGGACCAGCTGCGCGGCTATCTCGACTGATCCCGGCCGGGAGGGCCCACGCCGGGACCCCGTGCCCGGAAGGCCGGGAAGATCCGGAAGGCCCGGGGGACCGGGACGTGCGGACCGGGATCGGAGCCCGGAAACCCGTGCGGGGCCCGGGCAGCCCGTCCCACGCCGGGACCCGACCCCAACCCCGACCCCCGCATCGCGACCCTCGCCGGAGCCCGGAGCCCGGAGCCCGGAGCCCGGAGCCCGGAGCCCGGAGCCCGGAGCCCGGAGCCCGGAGCCCGGAAACGCCGTGCGGGGGCAGGGGCAGACCGCAGCCCGGAGACCGCCGCTCCCGGCCGGAGGTCAGTCCACCTCCACCACCGCCTGGGCGAACTGCGCCGAGTACAGCCGCGCGTACGCGCCCCCCGCCGCCAGCAGCTCGTCGTGCGTGCCCTGTTCGACGATCGCGCCGTTCTCCATCACCAGGATCACATCCGCGTCCCGGATGGTGGAGAGCCGGTGCGCGATGACGAAGCTCGTCCGACCGTGGGCGAGCCGCGCCATCGCCTTCTGGATCAGCACCTCGGTGCGGGTGTCGACCGAGCTGGTCGCCTCGTCCAGAACCAGGATCACCGGGTCGGACAGAAACGCCCGCGCGATGGTGATCAGCTGCTTCTCGCCCGCGCTGACGCCCGAGCCCTCGTCGTCGATCACGGTGTCGTAGCCGTCGGGCAGCGTCCGGATGAACCGGTCCGCGTGCGCGGCCCGCGCCGCCTCCTCGATCTCCTCGCGCGTGACCTCACGGGCGGCCCCGTACGCGATGTTCTCCGCGATCGTGCCGCCGAACAGCCAGGTGTCCTGGAGCACCATGCCGATGCCGGAGCGCAGTTCCTCCCTCGGCATCTTCGCGATGTCGACCCCGTCCAGACTGATCCGGCCGCCCGTGACCTCGTAGAACCGCATCAGCAGATTGACCAGCGTCGTCTTGCCCGCACCCGTCGGACCGACGATGGCGACCGTGTGGCCGGGCTCCACCGACAGGGACAGATCCTCGATGAGCGGCTTCTCCGGGTCGTAGCGGAACGCGACCTTCTCCAGCGAGACCTGTCCGACCGGCCGGCCCACCGGGCCCGTCGACGGGGCGTCCGCCTCCTGCTCCTGCGCGTCCAGGAGTTCGAAGACCCGCTCCGCGGAGGCGACGCCCGACTGCACCAGATTCGCCATCGAGGCGACCTGGGTCAGCGGCATGGAGAACTGCCGGGAGTACTGGATGAACGCCTGCACATCGCCGATCGACAGCGAACCCGACGCGACCCGCAGCCCGCCGACGACCGCCACCAGCACATAGTTCAGGTTCGAGACGAAGAACATCAGCGGCTGCATGATCCCGCTGTTGAACTGCGCTTTGAATCCCGCCTCGTACAGGGCCTCGTTCTGCTCGGCGAAGCCCTGCGCGGACTCCTCCTGCCGCCCGAAGACCTTCACCAGCGCATGGCCGGTGTACATCTCCTCGACATGGGCGTTCAGCTTGCCGGTCGACTTCCACTGCTGGACGAAGTGGGGCTGCGAGCGCTTGCCGACCTTCGTCGCCACGACGACCGACAGCGGGACCGTCACCAGCGCGACCAGCGCCAGCAGCGGGGAGATCCAGAACATCATCGCGAGCACACCCACGATGGTCAGCAGCGAGTTGATCAGCTGGCCCATCGTCTGCTGGAGGGTCTGCGCGATGTTGTCGATGTCATTGGTGACCCGGCTGAGGACCTCGCCGCGCTTGGCCCGGTCGAAGTACGACAGCGGCAGCCGCGACAGCTTGGCCTGCACGTCCTCGCGCATCCGGTACACGGCCCGGTTGATCACCTTGATCGACAGCCGGGAGGCGACCAGGGCCAGCACCCCGGAGACCACGAACAGGGCGAGCGCCAGCAGCAGCACCTCGCCGACGGCCGTGAAGTCGATGCCCCGGCCGGGGGCGAAGCCGACGCCCGAGAGCATGTCGGCGAGCCCGTCGTCCCCCTCGGCCCGCAGTCTCTCGATCGTCTGGGCCTTGCTCGCGCCCTCGGGCATGTTCCGGCCGACGACCCCGGCGAAGACCAGGTCGGTTGCCCGCCCCAGCACCATCGGCCCGACCACCGAGAACGCCACGCTCAGCACACCGGCCGCGAGCATCAGCCACAGCAGGCTCCGGTCCGGGGCCAGCTGCCTCAGCAGCCGTTTGCCCGAGCCCTTGAAGTCCATGGACCGCTCGACAGGGCCCATCATCATGCGTCCGCCCGGCCCGCTCATGCGGCCTCCGCCTCCGTCAGCTGCGAGAGCACGATCTCGCGGTAGGTCTCATTGCCCGCCATCAGCTCGTGGTGGGTCCCCGAGCCCACGACCCGCCCCTCGTCCAGGACCACGATCCGGTCGGCGTCGCGGATGGTGGACACCCGCTGGGCGACGATCACGACGGTCGCCTCGGCCGTCTCGTCGGACAGCGCCGCGCGCAGCGCCGCGTCCGTGGCGTAGTCGAGAGCCGAGAAGGAGTCGTCGAAGAGATAGATCTCCGGCCGCTGCACCAGCGTCCGCGCGATCGCGAGCCGCTGCCGCTGCCCACCGGAGACATTCGTTCCGCCCTGGGCGACGGGGGCGTCGAGCCCGCCCTCCAGCTCCCGTACGAAGTCGGCGGCCTGCGCCACCTCCAGCGCCTGCCACAGTTCCTCGTCGCTGGCGCCGGGCTTGCCGTACCGCAGATTCGTGGCCACCGTGCCGGAGAAGAGAAACGGCTTCTGGGGCACGAGCCCGACTGTCCGCGCCATCAGCGCCGGATCGAGGTCGCGCACGTCCACCCCGTTGACGAGCACCTCGCCGTCCGTGGCGTCGAACAGCCGCGGTACGAGTCCGAGCAGCGTGGACTTGCCGCTTCCGGTGGAGCCGATGATCGCGGTGGTCTCACCGGGGCGCGCCACCAGAGTGATACCGCGGAGTACGGACTCCTCGGCCCCCGGGTATCGGAACTCTGCGTTCCGTACCTCCAGGTGCCCATGGCGCTTCAGTTCCCGTACCGGCGCGAGCGGCGGCACCACGCTCGAATCCGTCGCCAGGACCTCCTCGATCCGCTCGGCGCAGACCTCGGCGCGCGGCACCATCATGAACATGAAGGTGGCCATCATCACGGCCATCACGATCTGCATCAGATACGCGAGGAACGCGGTCAGCGCGCCGATCTGGATGGCGCCGCTGTCGACCCGGTGCGCGCCGAACCAGATCACGACGACCGACGAGACATTGACGACCGTCAGCACGGTCGGGAACATCAGGGCCATCAGCCGCCCTGTGGCCATCGACACATCGGTCAGCCCGGTGTTGGCCTCACGGAAACGACCCTGCTCATACTCGTCGCGTACGAAGGCGCGGATGACGCGGTTGCCGGTGATCTGCTCCCGCAGCACCCGGTTCACGGTGTCGAGCCGCTCCTGCATGGTCCGGAACAGCGGACGCATCCTGATGACGATCACCGTCACCGCGATCCCGAGCACCGGTACGACGGCCAGCAGCACCGCGGAGAGCTTCACGTCCTGGCCGAGCGCCATGATGATGCCGCCGAAGCACATGATCGGCGCGGAGACCATCAGGGTGAACGCCATGAGGACCAGCATCTGCACCTGCTGGACGTCATTGGTGGTCCGGGTGATCAGGGACGGCGCGCCGAAGTGTCCGACCTCCCGTGCCGAGAAGCTCTGCACCCGGTCGAAGACGGCCGCGCGGACATCACGGCCGAGGGCGGCGGCGGTGCGGGCGCCGTAGTAGACGGCACCGATGTTGCAGATGACCTGCACCACACTGACGGCGATCATGACCGCGCCGAGCCGGAGGATGTAGCCCGTGTCCCCCTTGACCACGCCGTCGTCGATGATGTCGGCGTTGAGGGTGGGCAGATAGAGGGTGGCGCTGGTCTGGAGCAGTTGCAGCGTCACCAGCAGGGCGATGGGTTTTTTGTACGGACTCAGGTAGGTCCGCAGCAGTCGTATCAGCACGCGCTGTCTCTCGGGGTCGGCGAGGTCGGGGGCCGGGGGGCTTGCGAGCAGCATGCGGGCTCGACCTCGCTGAGAGGTCAAGCCCGCTTGAGGTCGATCCCGATCCGGAACGGGGGATACCCCGGTCCATCTTGCGGCACCGGGGCGCCCGGCCTCAGGAGAATTCTCCCCGGGGCCTCGGCGAGCGCGCACTTCCGGCCACGCGCACCGGGGCCGGCATCCGGCCTGTCAGCGGTCGGCCCCTGTCCGCCAGGGCGGGGCTGTCCCCCGGGCGGGGCTATCCCATAGGCCCGGGCGCTCCGGCGCCCGCCGCGCCCTCCGCACCACCCGGTGCCGCCGTGAACGCCCCGGGGTGAAGCTGGTCACGTGTCGCGCTGTACTGCTGGCGCACGGCCTGCCCCACCGCCGCGTCCTCGCCCGGCTCCAGCACCTGCACCGTCGCGGCCTGCCAGACGGGAGGGGCCGCGGGCGACAGGGTGCTCTGCGACACCCCGAGGGCCCACGCGGCCTGCCGGGCGGCGCCCAGAGCCGCGTAGTCGGCGGGCTGCGGTACGACGATCTGAGCGCCGAAGATGCCCGGCGCGGCGGACTGCACCGCGGGCAGCCCGGCGCTCGCCCCCAGCAGGAACACCCGGCGTACCTCCACGCCCCGGCCCCGCAGCACGTCCATCGCGTCGGCGAGCGAGCAGAGCATGCCCTCGAAGGCGGCCCGCGCCAGATGCTCGGGCTTCATCGACTCCCGGCGCAGCCCGCTCAGGGTTCCGGCGGTGTGGGGGAGCCGGGGAGTGCGCTCGCCCTCCAGATACGGCAGCAGCACCAGCCCCGACGAGCCCGGCGTGGACTTCATCGCCAGCTCGGAGAGCGCTTCCAGATCGTCGAGCCCGAGCAGCTCGGCCGCGCCG
This sequence comes from Streptomyces sp. NPDC004609, assembly GCF_042873655.1. Taxonomy (NCBI): domain Bacteria; kingdom Bacillati; phylum Actinomycetota; class Actinomycetes; order Kitasatosporales; family Streptomycetaceae; genus Streptomyces; species Streptomyces sp. NPDC004609. The sequence goes on from NZ_JBIALS010000001.1 coordinate 237,357, forward strand.
CGCAGGGCGCGTACCGCGTTCAGCGTGTGCACCACCGGCAGATGCATGCCGGTCGCGTCGGCGTACGAGGTGATCATCCCGCTCGGATCGGCGAGCGCCTCGTGGTGCACGGCCATCACGGAACCGGAGGCGCCCAGCGACACCACCGCGTCTCCCGCCCCGACCCCGAGCCCGAACGCCGCGGCCATGGTCTCGCCGGTCCCCGCCGAGATCAGCAGCCCCTCGGGCGTCGTCCCGGCGGCGTCGGCGGGACCGAGCACCTCGGGCAGCGCGCACTGGTGCCCGAGGGCCAGCTCCACGAGATCGGCCCGATAGGCACCGGTGCCCGCGGACCAGTACCCCGTGCCGGACGCACCGCCACGATCGGTCGTCTGCCGGGCGGGCCGCCCCAGCAACTGCCACACCAGCCAGTCGTGCGGCTGCAGCACCGCCGCGACCCGCTGTGCGGCCTGCGGCTCCGAGCGGGCCATCCACCGCAGTTTCGCCACCGGCAGCGCGGCCTGCGGCACCGATCCGACGGCCTCGGCCCACGCCTGCCGTCCGCCGAGCGCGTCGATCAGATCGGCCGCGGCGACCTGCGCCCGTTTGTCGTTGCCGAGCAGCGCCGGACGTACGAGCCCGCCCTGCTGGTCCAGCGGTACGAGCCCGTGCTGCTGCGCGGAGACCCCGATGGCCTGCACGCCTTCCAGCAGCCCGCCCGCCGCCGCCTCGCCCAGCGAGAGCAGCCACGCCTGCGGGTCGATCTCCGTGGCCTTCGGGTCCACGGGGTGCGGTGCGTATCCCTGACGCAGCACGGCACCCGAGTCCGTGTCACAGACAACGATCCGTGTGAACGCAGACGAACTGTCCAAGCCGGCGACTATCCCCATGGAGAGGGATTCTGCCGCACGCACGCGCCGGAGGCGTCATGTGTTGCTGGTTCCCCAGTCGTCCCCGCCGTTCGACGTGCGCTCCCGCAGGGACCGCACCCGCTCCGCGACGGACTCCGGCATCCGGTCGCCGACCTTGTCGCTGACGGCGTGGAACGCCTTGCCCGCTGCCTGCCGGCCGTTCTGCGCGGCGCTCTCGGCCGCGTTGCGCACGGCCGGATTCTGCGAGAACTGCCGGACGGACTTCTTCATCTGCTCGTAGCGCTCTCGACCGGCTCGTGTGCCGATCACATAGCCGACGGCCAGTCCGACGACGAACGTGAGCTTGTACCGCATGGCTCTGCCACCCTTCCCCGACGTACGTCGGTGCCTGCCCGCCTACCCGGTGCAACCCGTGATCACCCGGGACCATACCGATTGGCGGAGCACCCCCCTGCTTGCGCTAATGTATGTGTCGCAGCGAGCACACGCCTTCCGGGATGCCCCGGTCGGGTTGGTTCGGCGCACACGCAGCAATCCCCTGTAGCTCAATTGGCAGAGCAGCCGGCTGTTAACCGGCAGGTTACTGGTTCGAGTCCAGTCGGGGGAGCGCGATCCCCTGTAGCTCAATTGGCAGAGCATTCGGCTGTTAACCGGAGGGTTGCTGGTTCGAGTCCAGCCGGGGGAGCGGAACCGGAACAGGGCCCCTGGAGGGTCCTTTTTCGTGTGTTCGGGTGACTCCGGGAACCGGGCAGGGGTGGGCGCAGTCCTCATGGTTGAGCGTTGCCGACCATCCGAGGCAGGAGATCGTATGAGCGGCTATGCTGCGGCAGACGGCGCGCACATTTGTGCGCGACGCGCCGTTAGGGGCGGTAGCTCAGCCGGTTAGAGCAGCGGACTCATAATCCGTCGGCCGTGGGTTCGAGTCCCACCCGCCCCACCCAGCGCTACGCGTGCAGAATCGTTCTGACCAGGACGGGGGCGGTTCGGCCGGTGTGTCGGCCGCCGGAGTGGGAGCCGGGGCCCGACTCCGCTGGAACCGTACGCGGAGCGGCAGAGGGCCGGTCGCGGGCAGTACGGGCGCGGGGTCCCCTCGGGAACCGGCGGCTGCTGCGTTCCGGTCGTCCGGGGCCACCGCGCGGGACGGGGAACTCCATGCCGTACGCACCGCCCTTGTGGCCCGTCTCCGTCAAGGCGGTCGCTCTCGACTCCCGGGGCCGGGTCCTTCTGCTCAAGAACGGACGGTAGGAGTGGGAACTGCCCGGCGGCCGACTGGAGATCGGTGACCCGTCCGAAGGTGTTCCGCCGACGAGAGCCCCGAGCGCGCCGTGGAACGTGAGCTGCGCGAGGAGACCGGCTGGGAGGTCGAGGCCGGTCCTCTCATCGACGAGGGTGTCTGGATCTACGAGCCGGTCCCCGGACGGCGTGTACTGATCGTGACCTATTGCTGCCGCGTTCTGACGCCCGACCGGCCACCGGTCCGGAGTCATGAGTACAAGGAGATCGGGCTGTTCACCCCCGGTGAGGTGCCGGGCTGCACATGCCCGAGGGATACAAGGCGTCGATCAGAGCCTGGACCACACGCCGGTAGTCCATCGGTACCGCGCCGGCCGTCGCTGACGGCCTGGTGCGGATGGCCCCGGCTCCGCCCGGTGGCCCGTCGTCCGGGCCGCGCGCAGTGGCTCTCGGCTTCGGTCGCCGCCCGGGATCCGGCCTTGGTCCGGCGACGGCCGGTTCGGGCCGCGTGGGCACGACCGCTCCGGGAGGCGCTTCTCGTCGGAGGCCATGCGCCGCGTTCCGTCGGCACCGCGGGTGCCGTTTGCGAGGCGGTGGTGGGCAGCGCACCGGCGGCCTCGGTGGCCCGGCGCGCGGGAAGGGTGTACGCCCTCTTCGGCGTACCGGAGCGGGCGGCCCGCGGGCGCGCCGCACCGGTGGGGCCGCGGCCCGTGGCGCCTCGGGGTGGGCGGGGCGTTCCGGAGTGCGGCGCGGGGACCCGGTGGCCGGGAGGCAGGCGGGGATTCCCGCGAGGCGGACATCGGCGGCTGCCGGCGGAAGCGGCCACGGCGGGACTCGGCGAGCTCGTGTTCGACGGGGGCGGGACGCGTTGGTGGACATCGACCGGCGTGAGCACGGGCGCGCGACCGCGTGGCGAACGGGCGCCGGAGCCAGGGACTCGGACGATACCGCGCACGGGGTGGGTGCCGTCACGTCGTGGCGCACCAGCGTACCCACGCCCCTCGCGCGCCGACCCGTGTTTCACGGTGCACGGGTCGGCGTGAACCGGCCAACAGGAGGGGCGTGCCCGGCCGGGGCGGCGGGGCGGGCGCCCCGGAGCGGCGTGGTCGCGGCATCGGGTGCGGGGCCGTTCTCCCCGTACACGAACGCGAATCCGAATGGCGGGGGCATATGCCGGGTCGGGCGGCTTCCGCAGTGGGGCAACGGGTGCGGCGATACCCGCCGAGTACCTGGTCCGGGCTTTGCGCCCCGACATGTCGAATGGGGCCGGTGCATTCGGCGCACCGCCCCGACGGCCCGCCCGCGCGTGATGAGGTCGGTACTCCTCGATACGTACGGTCCGCCCTCGCGGGTATCCCGGTTCCGGTGCGTCGGTGTGGGTGCCATGCGTCCGCCTTCGAATATGACAACAACACATCCGATGGTTTCGCCCGATCGGGTCGGCGAGGTCGGGCCCATCGGTCGAAGGCCGGGACGGATCCAGGCGAGAGTCCTCCCGAATGCCATGATTCGGGTCGAAACAACCGGCAGGCGCTGGCCGTGACTTAACACACAGTGCAGAGTTCCTCCACACTCTCTGCACACCGCCGGGAGGCTCACCCGGGAGCCGCCGACCGCGTGCGCACCACCCGTCCTAGCTTGAGGTATGGGATCGCGCGGAGGTATTCCCCGGGGGCGCGGCGGTGGCCGCTTCTCGCCGTGATAGCCCGGGCTCCGCAGGTGAATCCTCGGAAAAGGCATCACTCGCGTCCGGAAAGTGGTTAGTTTGACGCCCCCACCCCACACACCCAGAGGCCGCTATGAAGAGAACTCTCCTCATCACACTCGGCATCACTCTCATCTCACTCGCCGTAGGCGGAATGCTCATGGCCGTCAACGCCAGCCTCGGCCCCGGATTCATCGCGGAAATCGTTGTCGCCGCGGCCCTTGCCACAGGTGCATGGGTCAGCCTGAGCGCCTCGACCAGGTAGCAGGCCGAAAGACTTCCCCGCCGCCCGAGGGGGGCGGCGGGGAACCCCCTGCCCGTCGGCCCCACCCGGCGGGTTCCCCTGAGGCTCCCGAAGCCGTGGCGGACGTCCCGGCCCAGGAGCAGGAACACAGGCGGCAGTTCGTCGCCGGCCGAGGGCGCGAGGGCAGGCGAGCCTCGGCCGAGCGGCCTCGTCGCCGCACTCGGCGACGAGGCCGGCGGTGCTCAACTCGTCGCAGAGTGCGGGCGGGTTGAGCACCGGTGAGCCATCCCTCCCGCCGCCGGTCTCCGCGGGGCCGGGCGACAGCGGCCCGGAGACGCCGGGACCGCGCCTTCGTCGGCCGGGAGCCGGCGGCCGCAGATCCCGCGCAGATCATCGGCGCAGGTCACCGCAGCTGTCGTGAGGCATCCCGGCCGACGCGCTCCGGGCGCCGTTCCTCGCGCCGGGAGCGGCTGTACGGATCCTCGCCCCGCCTTCCCCGACTGCCGGGGACGTACCGGCCCCTGGAACACGAGGCGGGCACGGCGCCTCCGGCGGCCGGGCCGGGCCGGAGTCCGGACCCGGCCGTCGGGGAGACCGGCGGACCGGCCGCCGTCGGACGGATCGGTCGGCACGGGCTCGCACCGAGCCCGGATCCGCGGCCGAACGCGCCGCCCCGAGCCCGGCTCCCGCACCCACCGGGCCCCGGCGCCTGGGCCGAGCCGGGTGACACTTCTTTTCGCCCGGTTCCGGGCCGTTGAACACGACCGAACCCACGCTTCCGCCTCCTGCCGGGCCCGTACAGCCATGGACGAAGCGGGCGCGGAAGCGCGGGGAACGGACTGGGCGTCAGGCGGCCCAGTACAGGCCGGACGCGACGCGGTGGAGGAGGGTGACCGGGCTGGCGTCCTTCGTGGTGGCGCGGACCTCGAAGCGGAGGTGGCGGCCCGCGGGGACGTGGCCGGAGAGGCGGAACTGGTGTCCGCCGGGGCCGCGGTGGGTGATGGGGAGGAACGCGGACGGGTCGCTGCCCTTGGTGTCGGTGAGGTAGAACCGGCCCTCGATCAGCGCGTCCTTGGGGGTCGTGTCGTCGAACAGCAGGTGGATCAGGGTGTCGTGGGTGCGGGAGCCCGCGTGCAGTACGGCGTCGGTGAAGGCGAGGGCTGTCCAGCGTCCGCTGCGCAGCGATGTGTCGACGGGGTTGGGCTCGTTGAGGATCAGGGGCGGCACGTCGGCCTCCTTGGCAGGCGGGGTGGGGGTGGTGGTTTTGCCGGTGGCGCGGGCGACGATCCCGGGGAAGACGACTTCGCGGAACTGCTTGACGCGGGCGTTGCCGGGGCAGGAGGTGCCGGAGACCGCCCAGGCGGCGTGGAGGCGGTGGTAGCCGTAGCCGGGGTCGGAGGCGCTGCGGCAGATGCGGAGCGGGATCTTGTGGCGCTGGTGCAGCCAGACGCCGAGGCGAATGAGTTGCTCGACCTGCTCAGGCGTCCACGGATCCGAGCCCTTCAGGTTCGACGCGGTCTCGATGGACACCGCTCCCGTGCCGTCCGGCCGTCGGTTGGCTCCGGCGTTGGCGTCGGCGCGGGTCTCGGTGCCGATGAACTGCCCGAGGTCGCCCTTGTATCCGAGGCCGAAATGCGACTCAAGGCTGGTCGAGTCCCGCCAGTACTCGTATGTCCGCTTCGCCGTCCAGGGGGCGATGATGCTGTGCACGATGAACTGGGTCGGCCTGATGGCGGGTTGGCTGTCGGACTCGGGTTGCAGCTCGTACTTGACGGCACCGGGATACCAGGCCATGAGCGCCTCCAGGGCAGCAAGACGCCTCGGCCGGTCGGCGCGGGGCGACGGGTGTGAGTGGTGCGAGCGGTCTTCGTGGCGGGTGCTCGGGGTATGAGCGCCGAAACGCGCGCAACCGCGCCTCGGTGTACCGGCCTTCCCGTGTGGCGGTGGCCGGGAACGGCAGGCACGAAGAGGTCTGTCGGCGGGGGTGACGTGCCCGAACACCCCCTGCGGGCAGGTCGATGGGATGGCCTGCCCGTTCGGCGGTGTCCGATTTTGTACGGTACACGAGCGCTGGGCGAGGGATACGGAGAGGTCGGAATCCGGAGCTGTGGGCGGGTGCGTACGGCAGCAACTGCCGCCCCCACGCGCCCCTTTCACTCCGGCGCCGTCGGGTGGCCTGGAAGCCGAGGGTCCGGCCGCGGTGACCGGCGAGTCCTCCGATGTCTCGCGACTACCCGTCCCGACGGGGCAAGTTGACCGACTGCTGCTCCAAGGCCGTCGAGAGCCACGGCCGTCGAAGGCAGGCCCCCCGCAGACGGCAGGTGCGCCTGGGCAGCGGGCGCGGGTAGGGAGCGACCGGCCGGACGGCCCGGGTTCAGTCGCCGCGCCTTCCCCACACATAGACCAGGTCGTCGAAGCGCAGAGCCCTCCACAGGCGCTTGGCGTCCTCGTACCGCAGATTGACGCACCCGTGCGAGCCGGGTTCCTCCCAGATGTTGCGGTAGCTGGCGTGGAGTGCCTGGCCGCCGTTGAAGAACTGGCTGAACGGCATCGGGCCCTCGTAGAGATCGGACCACTGGTCGATCACGCGGTCGTAGATCCGGTGGTGGCCCGTGCGGGTGGCGTATCCGGCCTTCCCGGTCCGTATCGGGACCGGGCCGAACGCCACCTGGTTTCCGTCCCAGACCCACAGCAGCTGGCGGGTGAGATCGATGCAGACGACGAGTTCCCCGTCGTACGGGCAGCCGGTGAGGCTCCCGGGGGCGGCGAGGGCCTGCTCGTACTGGATGATCCGCCAGGTCTCCACCCCGGAGTAGCCGTTCGCCGGGTCGAGGCCGTGTGCGGCCTGGAGGGTCTGGATCGCGGTGCAGTCGGCGGCGGACTGCGTCCCGTCCCGGGGCAGTCCGAGATGCCGCTCGGCCGCCGACTGGTAGGGGCCGGTGTCGGGGCTGCACGCCTCGGCGCGCGCGGCGGTGGTCGTGGCCGGGGGTCTGGTGGCCGCCCCGGCCGGCCCGGCCCCTGAGGCCACCAGGACCGGGCACAGGGCCGTGACACCCAGGAGCGCCGCGACGGCGGCCGGGCGGGGGAGACGGCGGGCGGATATCGAGCGTGTCTGCGGCATCGGGGCGCGTCCTTTCCTGACGGACGGTGGGCGGTGCGGGCTGTACACGGGTTCGGTGGTGCGGTGCGGTGTCCGGTCGGGCCGGGGTGGTGCGGAGGTGCGGGGCGCCGTGCGGGTGTGTACGCCGCGGGCCGTGCTGTCCGGTGCCGTGCCTGCCGCAGGGTGTCCGTACGACAGGGGCGGCGCCGCTACCGGTGGCGTACGGCCCGGCCGTCCGCACGCGGCGGGCGAGCACAGCACCGCACCGCGTGGTACCGCGGAGGGTCGACTCCACGATGAGCGGCTGTGGACGGGCCCGCTCCGGGAGCGATCCGCCGGACCCGGAGCCTGCGGAGCACGCCGGATCCCGGAGCGCACCCGGGTGGGTCCAGCGGAGTGGCCGGGGTTCACTCCGACGGGTCCGGGCCGTGCCGTCCGGGTGGCATCCGGCGGCCGACCCGTCCCGTACGGGGGAGGGGCGGCCGGTCTCCACCGGTGCGCGGAGGTTGCTCCGTGCGGGCGAACGCGAGGGCGTACGGACCGTCCGGGGACCGGTTCGGGGGCCGGCCGACCGCCCGTTGCGCCAACCGGATGCGGCCCAGGGGCTCCCGGAGTGACGCTCGGCCCCGTCTACGGCGGGCTCTGCCCGGTGCGCCCGCGGAATTGGTACTCCTGGCCCGGGGGGAACCCGATCCCGATGAACGGAGCACATGTCGACATGCGCGGTTCTCCCGGCAGAAGACGCCGCCTCGGCGCCCTTGCCTCCACCGCCCTCGTCCTCGCCGCCCAGGCGATCGCCCTGGGCACCGCCGTCCCGGCCGCACAGGCCACCACGCCCGGTACCCCGGGTCTTCCCCAGCCGCCGACCGTGGTCTACACCGAGGACTTCGAGAACGGCACCGGCCAGACCCCGATCCTGCTGCCCGCCTACACGGGCGCGCCGCCCGTCAACGCCAAGTACACCGCGGCGGCTCCCTGGCTGAGCGCGACGAACTGCAACGGGATCATCCTCAACCGCTCCGGCGCCAACCAGCCCGCCTGCCAGGCCCAGAGCGCGTTCGCCATGTCCGAGCTGAAGAACCTGGCCAGTGTGCTCGGCCAGGTCGGGGGTTCGGCGACCCCCAACAACAACCACGCGGTCGCGGCGTACACTGAGGGCGCGAACCCCGGCGCGAATCTGGTCGAGTTCCAGACGGTGAACCCGATCCCGCTGGCCTCGACGAACCGCTTCATCACCTTCTCGGTGGACGTGGCCGCGGTGAACTGCAATGTCTCCGCACCGCTGCTGAACTTCTTCCTGACGGGCGGCGGACCGGACATTCCGCTCACCAACGCGCCCATCAACCCGTGTACGGACCCGAGGGCCCAGACGTTCATGGTCGGACCGCGCCCGATCAAAGCGGGCTCGTTCCCCGCGGACAACTCGGTGCTGTTCACCGGCGCGGCGGCGGGCATCAAGATGACCAACGCCAACGGCAGCGGTCTGGGCAACGACCACGCGTTCGACAACATCAAGATCCTCGATGTGACGCCGCAGCTCGACAAGGAGTTCAGCCCGGCGTCGATCCCGCAGGGCGGCACGTCCGCCGTCACCTTCACGGTCACCAACACCACCGATCTGGCGGCGAAGAGCGGCTTCGGCTTCACCGACACGCTTCCGGCGGGGGTGACGGTCGCGGCGGTCCCCAACGCGTCGACGACCTGCGGTTCCGGCACGGTCAGCGCTGTCGCGGGCTCCGGCTCCATCGGCCTGACCGGGGGGAGCCTCGCCACCGGTGAGGCATCCTGTACGGTCACGGTCGACGTGACCTCCACCACCCTCGGCGCCCATGTCAACCAGCCCGGCGACCTGGTGCCGAACGGGGTCAACCCGCCAGGCCCGGCCACACTGACGGTCGTGGCCGTCGGCTCTCCGACAGTCGTCAAGACGGCGGACGCGTCCACCTTCACGCCCGGCCAGGTGATCAACTACACCTACACGGTGACCAACACGGCGACCACGCCGCTCACCAACCTCGTGGTCACGGACAGCGGTCCCGGCGCCCCGACCGTGACCTGTGTGGCGACCACGCTGGCCGCGGGTGCCTCGACGACCTGCACCTCGTCCTACACGGCCACCGTGGCCGATGCCGTCACCGGGACCATCACCAACTCGGCGCTGGCCACCGGAACGGTCAACGGGCAGACGGTCACCGGGACCAGCAACCAGTTGGTCATCCCGCTGCGTTCCCTCACGATCACCAAGTCCGCACAGCAGGCGAACTTCAGCGCGGCGGGCCAGGTGATCAACTACACCTACACGGTGACGAACGACGGCCGGGTCCCGCTGACGAACATCTCGGTGACCGACAACGGTCCGGGCAGTCCGCTCGTCAACTGCCCGGCGGGTCCGCTCGCTCCGGGTGACTCCATCGACTGCACCTCGAGCTACACCACGACGGCCACCGACGTCACCAACGGCAATGTCACCAACAGCGCCATGGCCACGGGCACGGCGCCCGACGGAGAGCCGGCCGACGACACCAGCAACACGGTCATCGTCCCCTTCGTGCCACCGGTGCAGGTGGACCTGGCGGCAAGCAAGACCGGACCGGCCACGGTCGGCCCCGGCGGCACCGTCACCTACACGATCACCATCACCAACAACGGCCCCGGCGACTCGACCGGTTACACGGTCACCGACGCCATCCCCGCCGGTCTGACGGGCGCCTCCACCCCCACCGCCGGCTGCGGCATCGGCTCCGGCACCCTCACCTGCACCGCCAGTTCGCTGGCCTCGGGCGCGAGCACCACGATCACGCTTACCGGTACGGCCGCGTCCGGCGCGACCAGCATCGTCAACACCGCGACGGTCACGGGCGAGGACCCGGATCCGAACCCGGACAACAACACCAGCACGATCAGGACGACGGTCACGCAGATCGAGGCCGATCTCGCGATGTCGAAGACCGGTCCGGCGAGTGTGAGCCCGGGTGGGACGGTCACGTACCAGCTGACCGTGACCAACAACGGGCCTGACGACTCCACCGGGTTCACCGTCACCGACACCATCCCCGCCGGTCTGACGGGCGCTACCACCAGTACTCCCGGCTGCGCCATCGCCGCCGGAGTCCTGACCTGCACCGGCGGAGCTCTCCCCGTGGGCGACAGCACGGTCATCACGCTGTCCGGCACCGCCGCCGCGGGCGCCACCAGCATCACCAACACCGCCAGGGTCACCGGGGACAACGACGACCCGAACCCCGGCAACAACACCAGTACGACCACGACCAGTGTGGCCTCGGTGACCATCACCAAGAAGCAGAACGGTCCGTCGACCGTCAAGCCCGGTGCCGTGGTTCCGTACACGATCACCGTCACCAACAACGGAGGAGCGCCCGTCAACGCGTCCTTCACGGACGATCTGTCCGGGCTGCTGGACGACGCGGTCTTCAACAACGACGCCACCGCCACCACCGGCAGCGTCAGCTTCTCCTCGCCGGATCTCAGCTGGTCCGGCACCCTGGCGCCCGGCGAGACCGCGACGATCACCTTCTCGGTCACCGTGCACAAGCGGCCGTTCGGCGATCTGCGCCTGAAGAACACCGTGGTCTCCACGACCCCCGGCAACAACTGTCCGGCGGGCAGCACCGACAGCCGCTGCACCACCAACGGCACGGTCAAGGTGAAGGACAAGGACAAGAAGACGGCGGGCCAGACGGCCCAGGGCGAGAAGTTCGGGAGCGACAAGGCCGAGGGGCAGAAGGCCCGCGGCGAGCAGCTGGACCGCGAGATGACGCAGGGCCGGCAGAAGGAGGCAGCCGGGAACCCAGGGCGGCACACGGACCGGATCTGATCCGGGCACTGCCACCCCGCCGCCGTCCCGGATGAGGGGCGCGCGGAACGGAACAGGACGGCCCCTCCCTCAGGGAGGGGCCGTCCTGCCGTGTTCCCGGGCACCGGCTTCCCCCGGGAATCCACCTGTCGGGAATCCCCCAGGGGGAGGGGTTGGCAAATGCTATGTAAAGAGCGAAAGTACCTTGTAAATGCAGGCTCTATCCGCCTACCGTAGCGCATATGCAGTCCTACACCATCGGTCAGGCCGCGCGTCTGCTGGGCGTGAGCCCCGATACCGCGCGCCGCTGGGCCGACGCCGGGAAGGTCGCGACCCACCGTGACGAGAGCGGGCGCCGGCTCATCGACGGCCGCGATCTGGCGGCCTTCTCGGTCGAGATCGCCCAGAACGGCACCGGGGAGGAGGAGCCCTCCGCCACCTCGGTGCGCAACGCGTTCCCCGGCATCGTCACCGCCGTGAAACTCGGCGACGTCGCCGCGCAGGTGGAGATCCAGGCCGGGCCGCACCGCCTGGTCTCCCTGCTGACCCGGGAAGCCGTGGAGGAACTGGGACTGGAGGTCGGTATGCAGGCCACCGCCCGGGTGAAGGCGACCAGTGTCCACGTCGACCGCTTCTGAACCGGACCTCCTCGTCCCCCCGGCCTCCTCCCGGCCCGGGGACCTCCCCGCCCGGCCGCCCGCGGACCCGGCGGTCTGCCCGCCCGGACCCCCGAGCCCGCCGCGTCCGCCCAGGCTTCTCAAGGAGTGCCCACGCATGTCCGCCGCGTCCTTCGCCCCCGGCCGCCGCCGGGCCGTCACCGCCGTGGTGACGGCCGCCCTTCTCGTACCGCTCGCCGCCTGCGGCAGTGACGACTCGAAGAAGGGCACCGGAAGCGGCGCCACCGCCTCCGGGAGTAAGCCGCCCCGGGCCGAACTGACCGTGCTGGCCGCCGCGTCGCTCACCGACGCGTTCACGACGGCGGGTGCCGCGTACGAGAAGGCGCACCCCGGTACCGAGGTGACGTTCTCCTTCGCCGGATCCCAGGAACTGGCCGCGCAGGTCCGGCAGGGCGCCCCCGCCGACGCCCTCGTCACGGCCGACACCAGGACCATGGACGGGCTGAAGGCCGACACCGGAACGCCCGCGGTCATCGCCAGGAATCGCCTCGTGATCGCGACCGAGGAGGGCAATCCGCGGAAGATCGACGACCTGAAGGATCTGGCCGATCCGAAGCTCAAGGTCGTGCTCGCCGCACCCGAGGTCCCCGTCGGCCGCTACAGCCGGCGGATCCTGGACGCCCGGAAGATCGTGGTGAAGCCGGTCTCGCAGGAGCCCAGCGTGCGGGCCGTGCTGAGCAAGGTCGAGCTGGGGGAGGCCGACGCCGGTCTCGTCTACAAGACCGACGCGGCCACCGCGCCCGGCAAGGTCGACGCGATCGAGATCCCGGACGCGCAGAACGCCATCGCCGAGTACCCGGCCGCCACCCTCAAGACGTCCCGGAACGCGGAGGCCGCCGCCGCGTTCGTGACCTGGCTCAGCGGCCCGGCGGCGCAGAAGATCCTCCGGGACGCGGGGTTCCAGCGGCCGTGACCCCGTACGGTGCCAGCCTCCCCGCCTCACCCGGCCCGCCGGTGGATCCGGTGAACCCCGGCAGAACCGGCCTCCCGGCGGATCAGATGACCCCATCGGGTCCGGCGAACCCGATGCGCCCGAAGGTCCTGATGAACCCCTGATGGAACACCGATGAACCGCCCCCGCTCCCGCATCCGTACGAGCGCCCGTGTGCCGGTGGCGCTCGCGCTGCCCGCGCTGCTCGCCGTCGCGTTTCTGCTGCTGCCCCTGATCGGCATCCTCGCCCGCACCCCGTGGGGCGAGATCGGTACGCACCTGGGCAGTCCGGGCGTCACCGAGGCGCTCCGGCTGTCGCTGGTCGTCTCCTTCTGGGCGCTCGGCCTCTCCCTGCTGCTGGGCGTGCCGCTCGCGTGGCTGCTGGCGCGGGTCCGCTTCCCCGGGAAGGCGCTCGTACGGTCGCTGGTGATGCTCCCCATGGTGCTGCCGCCCACGGTCGGCGGTGTGGCGCTGCTGCTCGGATTCGGCCGGCGGGGGCTCCTCGGCCCCTGGCTGGAGGACACCTTCGGGATCACACTGCCGTTCCACACCTCGGGCGCGGTGGTCGCGGCGACCTTCGTCGCGATGCCGTTCCTCGTCATCAGTCTCGAAGGCGCGCTGAACGGGCTGCGCCCCGGTTACGAGGAGACGGCCGCCTCGCTCGGTGCCCCACCCGTACGGGTGTTCTTCACGGTCACCCTGCCGATGGTGGCGCCCGGTCTGATCGCGGGAGCGGCGCTGACCTGGGCGAGGGCGCTGGGGGAGTTCGGGGCGACGATCACCTTCGCGGGGAACCTGCCCGGGGTCACCCAGACCCTGCCGCTCCAGGTGTATCTGCTCCTCCAGGAGGAGCCGGAGGCGGCCACCTCGGTGTCCCTGCTGCTGCTCGTCATCGCGATGGCGGTCCTGATCGCCCTGCGCGGCCGGTGGACCGGCGGCGCGACGGCGGACCGGAGGGAAGCGGACCGGCGGGGCGCCGCCTGGGACGAAGGGGAAGCCGGAGGGGGAACCGCAGGGGAAGAGGCGGCGGACCGGAAGGAAGCGGTCCGCGGCGACGAGGCCGACGGCGAACCGGCCCGCGGTGATCACATCCGCGGCCGTCACACCCCGGCACCCCCCTCCGCGCACCTCACCGGGCGATGGCCCCTCCACGCCGAGGTCACCGGTTTCACCCGCCTCACCCTCGACGCCGCCCCCGGCACCACCATCGCCGTCGTCGGCCCCAACGGCGCGGGCAAGACCACCCTCCTGCGCGCCCTCCTCGGCCTGACCCCGCGCGCCCACGCCGTACTCCGCCTCGGCGACGACGAGGTGACGGCACTGCCCCCGCACCGCAGGGGCGTCGCCTGGGTCCCGCAGAACGGCGCGCTGTTCCCGCATCTGAGCGCGCTCGGCAATACGGCGTACGGCCTGCGCGCCCACGGCGTACCGCGCGCGGAGGCCCGCCGCACCGCCCAGGAGTGGCTCGACCGGCTCGGGGTGGGCGGCCTCGGCGACCGCAGGCCCGCCCAGCTCTCGGGCGGCCAGGCCCAGCGGGTCGCCCTGGCCCGCGCCCTGGCCGCCCGCCCCCGGCTGCTGCTGCTCGACGAACCCCTCGCCGCGCTCGACCAGACCACCCGCGCCCGGGTACGGCACACCCTGCGGGGCCATCTCGACGGGTTCGGCGGGGTGTGTCTGATCGTCACGCACGACCCGGTGGAGGCGGTGTCGCTCGCCGACCGGGTGCTCGTGCTGGAGGGGGGCCGCGCCCTCCAGGACGCGCCGCCGATGGAGGTCACCCGGCATCCGCGCTCCCCGTGGGTGGCCCGCATGCTCGGCCGCAACGCCTGGCCCGGCATCGCGACGGAGAACGGACTGAGCCCGGCGGGCGGGGGACATCTCGTGGTCGCCGAGCCGCTGCCCGCCGGCACGGAGGCCCTCGCGGTCGTCGCTCCCGAGGCCGTCTCCGTACACACCGGGAGACCGGGCGGCAGCCCCCGCAATGTGTGGCCGGGAACGATCCGCGAGATCACCGCGACCGGAAGCAGGCTGCGCCTGCTGGTCACTTCCCGGGAGGCTCCCGATCTGGTGGCGGAGATCACCCCGCAGGCGGCGGCCGAACTGGGACTCGCGGAGGGGTCCGAGGTGTGGACCAGTGTGAAGGCGACGGAGGTCGTGATCGTCCCGCTCTGAGACGCGCGGTGAGCGGCGGTGAGCACCGGGAGCCGCGGTGATCGCCGTCAGCGCCGTGGGTCCGGGGCGACGGGCGGATACTCGCCGCGCTGGCCGGTGAACGGCCGTTGATTTCAAGGCAGTTGGCCAAAAGGGGGCGCGCGGTGCACTGTCCGACCGGTGTTCGTCGACTCGATGCTCGAACGGGGGCGGTCGTGCACGGTTGCGGCCCGCGACCAGTCAATTCCGTACAGGAACGGCGCGGTCGTATTCCGGGCCGGTGAGCCCCCTATTGCCCGGGCGGTCGGGGAACTCTTGTTCCGTGTGGGCGGGTTGTGCGAGGGTGAGCTTCCTCACGTCCGAACACGGGCGGTTTTGTTCAACCGTTCGAATTGAGAGCGGTACCGACCACGTGCGCGCGCTCCTTTCGACGACCACTCTGTGACCAGAATGCCCCGCCCGTTACCCGGGCCGGGCGACGGCACTGCTCAACCCCCCACCGCATTGCCCTGGATGGAAAGACGTCTCATGCAGAAGCCACACACTCAGGGTCCACTTCCCTCTCTCCGTACGGGCGCCGGTGCGCGCGCCCGATTCTCCGACGAGGCCGTGGCGACCGCGCTGCGGACCGGCGACACGGCGGACGAAGACCGTCCGACGGCGGAACTGCTCGCCAGACACTGGCAGTCGGTCTTCGACTACGCCTCGATCGGGACGCCGTCGGCGAAGGCCGCGTCCATGCTGACCACGGCGGCGTTCGGCAAGGTCCTGGAGAATCTCCGGCAGGCCCCCGCGGCCGTCGCGCTCCGTCCGCTTCTACTCATGACCGCCCGTCAGATCGCGATGGCGTGGGCCGCCGACGAGCGCGTCACCGCACTGCCCGATCTCCAGAATCCCGACACGGGTCGCACTGTCCCTGTCGACATGTTCACTCTGGCCGAGAATCGCGCCCTGGTCTCCCGGTCATTCCTCGCATTGCCCGGACCCGCCCAATGCCTGCTCTGGCATGCCGAGGTGGAAGGCGAGGGCATATCCGTACCAGCCGGTTTGCTGGCGATAGATCCGCGTTCCGCTTCCGCCCAGCTCGAACAGGCACGGGAGATTTTCCGGGCAGGTGTCCTCCGCTTCCATCTCGAACTCGCACCCGACCCGGAATGCCGTCACTACAACCGGCTGCTGGATGTATCCACGCGCCGTGGCGGCACCTTGATACCCGACATCCAGACGCATCTGGCGGGCTGTCGCCACTGCCGGTTCGCCGTCGAGCAACTCGACCACGGCGGTGGCCGGTCGGCCCTGCTGCTCGCCGAGGGGCTGCTCGGGCAGGCCGCCCCGCCCTATCTCGACTCCCGGCCCGCCCGCAATCGTGCGCGATTTCAGGCCATCGGCCCGGACTCCCAGCCGCGCCGGGCCGGACGGCACTCGCGCGGCGGGCGGACGAGGGCCACGCCCACGGCCGTGCGCGGCCGGAGGCTGTCCCGGCGCGGGCGGGCCGCCGTCGTCACCGGACTCGGTGTGGTCACGGGCCTGCTGGTCGTCGCGACCGTCGTCACCGAACTGTGGGCGGACGACGGCGCCGGCAGCGCGAGCCCGAGCCCGAGCGCCTCCGCCTCGAACGACCCGGGCGCCGGGGGGCCCGGCGCGCCCACCCCCCGGCCGACCGCGACCTCCGCCGACCACCCGGCCGGTCCCTTCAGCACCCACCTGCGCAACTCCGAGGCCGGTCTGTGCCTCGACGTCCGCGACCGCCGGGCGGAGCCCGGCGCGGAGGCGGTGATGGCCGCCTGCGCGGATACGCTCACCGAGGAGTGGACGTACGACGACGACGGGCTGCTGCACAGCGCCGCCGCTCCCGAACTCTGTCTGAACTCCCACCAGTTGGACGGAATCCTCCATCTGCGGCCCTGCGGGGAGGCAACCGCCGACGCGACCGACGTACGGTACGACCTGACCGTGCAGGGCACCCTGATCCCCCGCTGGAACGACCGGCTCGCGGTCGTCCCCAGCTCCTCCGGTTCCGGCGCTCCGGCCGTGGTCAAGGTCCGGGACGGCTCCCGCGAGCAGCGGTGGGAGACGGACAACGTTGCCGTCGGCCCCAAGCCCGGGCCGAGCGGCAACGCGCCCAACACCAAGGAGGTGAACGACTCTCCCAAGGGCACCGGCGCGGGCCAGGCGTCGGCGGCCACGCCGCCGCGGGGCGGAGTCTCCCGGACGCCCGGCCTGGTCCCGTCCGCGCAGGTGTCACGGCCGTCCGGCGTCCAGGACATCAGCGACCGGCGCGACGCGCGAGCCCTGGGCGCCGTCCCGCCCGGGCACCCGGACGGGACGGACATCGGCTGACCGGCCCACGGGGAGAGGACGCGGCGAGCCCGACGGGACGGGCGGGCCGCGAAGTACCTCGGGGCGGCCCGGTTCCGGCGCGTACCGGACCGGCGGACTCCTTACCCGCGGCGGCAGGCGCGCGTGCGGGCCGGACGGGACACGACGAGGTGTACGGGGCAGGGCCGTCACTCCCCGTCCCGTACACCCGTCCCGGACCGGCGTCGCCGGACGCCCGGCAGCGCCGGTCAGATGAAGGGCGGCACATCGCCCTCCCGTGTCTCCAGATCGATGACGGAGAACACCGCGCCCTGCTGGTCCAGGACCGTCGCGAACCGCCCGAAGGGGCTGTCCGTCGGCCCGAACACGGTCCTGCCGCCCAGCTTTCCGACGGTGGCGAGCGCGTCGTCCACCTGTGCCACGGAGAAGTAGACGTTGATGAACGGCGGCACCTCGTCGGGGAAGTCGCCCTCCGTCATCCTCATCCGCCCCGCCACCGGCTCGTCGCCGACGCTCCACAGACGGAAGTCGATGTCGTCGACGTCCATCCGCCGCACCCGGAAGGGGAAGACGGCGGGGAAGAAGGCGTCGGTCTTCTCCACATCGCGGCTCAGCAGATCGACCCAGGCGTACGCGCCGGGCTCACCGGTCTTCTCGAAACCCTCGTGGGCGGCCGCCTGCCAGGCGCTGAAGTACATGCCGCCCGGGTCCTGCGCGGTGACCATCGTGCCGAAGTCCCCGACGGTCATCGGGTCCGTCATCAGGGTCCCGCCGTTCTCACGGATCTTCACGGCCGTCGCGTCGGCGTCCGGGGTGGCGAAGTAGAGGTTCCAGGACGCGGGCACATTCTCCATGCCGGGCATCTGCGGGGAGATCGCGGCGACGGCCTTCCCGTCCACATACGCCTGGGTGTAGTCGCCGTACTCCACCGCGCTCTCGCCGTACGTCCAGCCGAGCAGCTCACCGTAGAAACGCTTGGCCGCCTCCAGGTCGGGAAACATCGCGTCCGCCCAGCACGGTGTGCCTTCCGGTCGTACAGCCATGGGAGCTCCGCCTCCGTCAGCTCGGTTCCGTGTCTTCCGCGTCCTCGTCCTCCGGGTTTCGGGGCCTTCCGTGTCGTCCGTGACGTCCGTTGCCGTGCCCCGGTGTCCTCCGGCCTCTTCCGGTCCCGGCCCCACCCCTCACGCTAGGCGGGTACGGACGTCGGCGCGCGCCGGACAAGGGAATCGAACAGAAATCGTACGGAGGTGCCGGGGAGGGGCACCGGCCCGGGGCGCCACGCTCGGACCGCCCTGACCGGGTGCCGTGGCCCCCGCCCGGACCCGGTGCCTCAGGCGTCGGCCCGGGCCCGGGGCCTCAGGCGCCGGCCCGGCCGGGGGGCCTCAGGGCACGCTTCATGATCTTGCCCATGTCGTTACGGGGGAGGGCGTCCAGGAAGCGGACCGTCCGGGGCCGCTTGTGCGGTGCCAGCTGTGCCGCGACATGCGAGGCCAGCGCCTCGGCGGACGGCGGGGACCCGGGGTCGGCCGGGACGACCCAGGCCACCACCCGTTCCCCCAGATCGGCGTCCGGCTCGCCGGTCACCGCCGCCTCCCGGACCCCCTCGTGCTCCAGCAGCGCGTTCTCGATCTCGCCCGCGCCGATCTTGTAGCCGCCGCTCTTGATGAGGTCCGTCGCCTTGCGGCCGACGATCCGGATCGAGCTGTCGGCGGCACGGACCGCCATGTCGCCGGTACGGAACCAGTCGCCGTCGAAAGCCTGGGCCGTCGCGTCCGGACGGTTCAGATACTCCGTGAAGAGATGGTCGCCGCGGACCTGGATCTCGCCGATCGTCTCCCCGTCGTACGCCGTCACCGGGGAGCCGTCCTCCTCGACGAGCCGCAGCTCCACGCCGCGCAGGGGTACCCCGACGGACCCGGGCAGCGGTTCGGCGTCGGCGCGGACACTCGTGTTCATCAGCGTCTCCGTCATGCCGTACCGCTCCACGACCGGGCGGCCGGTCGCCGCCGCGATGCGTTCGTGGTCGTGCACGGGCAGCGCGGCCGAGCCAGACACCAGCAGCCGCGCCCCCGCCAGCGCCTTCGTCAGCCCACGGTCGCCGGGGAGCGCCTCGGCCAGCCGGTGGTACATCGTCGGCACGCCGAACAGCATCGTCCCGCCGTCCGCCAGCTCACGGGTCACGCCCTCCACGGAGAACCGGCCGAGATGCCGCACCTGCCCGCCGCGCCGCAGCGGCCCGAGGACGCCCAGGATCAGCCCGTGGACATGGAACAGGGGCAGTCCGTGCACCAGGACGTCGTCCCCGGTCCACTGCCAGGCGTCCGCCAGCGCGTCCAGCGTCGTCGCGATCGCGCGCCGGGGCAGCACCGCGCCCTTCGGCGGACCGGTCGTGCCGGAGGTGTAGACGATCAGCGCGGGGGAGAGCGGTTCCATGTCCCGGGGCAGCGGACCGCGGGCGCCGGCCACCGGCACGTGCACCGGCACGTCCACGCGCTCCAGCCCGCCCAGCGCGCCCGGCAGTTCGTCCGCCGGACCGGCGAGCACCGCCGCCGGTGCGCTGTCCGCGACGATGTGCCCCGATTCCCGCTCGCCCGTCTTGGGATTCAGCGGCACCACGGGCACCCCGGCGAGCAGCGCGGCGACCGCGCCCACGGCGGTCTCCAGGGTGGGGGTCGCCCACAGTGCGACCCGGGACGCCCCGCCGATCCGTACGGCCAGGGAACCCGCGGCTCCCGCCAGCTCCCCGTAGGTCAGCGAGCGGTCGCCGAAGCGCAGGGCGGGCCGGTCCGCATCGGCGTGCAGGGCAGGGAAGAGGTCACTCACGCTCGTTGTCCTCCATCTGGTGTCGGCCCGGTGGTCCGAGCGGTCCCGACCGGTCCGGGCGGCTCCGGTGGGTCCCGGCGGTGTCACGGGCCCGGGGGCTCCGGGTCCGGGGTTCCGACGGGTCGGGCAGTGGTCGCAGTCCGTGCCGGTCCGTGCCGGTCCGTGCCGGTCCGTGCCGTGCCGTGCCGTGCCGTGCCGTGCCGGCGATCTTCCCATTCTCGCCCGTGCCGCGGGGAGGCGACTGCCCGGGCCGTACGGTGCGCGTCCGCCGTACCCGTACGCCCGCATCCCGCCCCACACGCCGGGGAGAGGCCCCGGAGCGGGGAGGGCGCGGGCGCTCCCCGACCGCCGTCAGTGGGGTGCCTGCCAGATCACGGTCGTCCCACGCGCCTCACCGGACTCGCTGTCTCCCGCCGCCGCTGCAGCCCGTGCTCCCGCCCGCCCGTGTCCTCCCGCTGCCTCGCCGCCCTCGTCGCTCCCCCTGACGCCGTCGTCCGTGACCGTCAGCCGGACCCCCGTCCGGCCGTCCTCGAACCGGGCCGCCGCGTCCACGACCACCGTGATCGCCGTGACGCCGGGCCGCCGGTGGGCCGCGGCGAGCGCCCCGCGCAGCGCCCCCAGCAACTGCTGATCCGCCGGTTCGCGTACGAGGGTGTCGACCGCGCCCCGGAACTGCACCGACGGCTGGAAGCCGAGCAGCGCCGCCGCGCCCGCCGTCTCCCGCAGCACCCGGCCGCGCAGGCCCGTCCCCGCCTCGGCGGGCGGCTGCTGGAGCGTGAAGATCGTGGTCCGTACCTCCTGGATCGTGGAGTCCAGCTCGTCCACGGCACGGCTCAGCAGTTCGTCCGCCTCACCCGCCGCCGCCCGTCTGCGGGTGGACTCCAGCATCATCTCCGTGGCGAACAGCCGCTGGACGACCAGATCGTGCAGATCGCGGGCGATCCGGTCGCGGTCCTCGTAGACCGCGAGCTGCTCGCGGTTGTGCTGGGCGTCCGCCAGCACCAGCGCGAGCGCGGCCTGGGACGCGAACTGCGAGGCCAGCAGCCGGTCGACCGCGGTGTACGGGCGGCCGTGGCGATTCCTCGGCAGCGCGAGCGTGCCGATCAGCCGGCCGCCGCTCTGCAGCGGCAGCATCATCGAGGGCCCGAACCGGGTGCGTACGTGTGTCGTCATCCGGGGATCGGTCGCCGAGTCCTCGATGAACACCGGCTCACCGCCGAGGAGCTGGACCAGTACGGGCGAGCCGGGCGCGATGGTCGTGCCGACGATGTCCCCCGGGTCGTCGACCGTGGACGCGGCGACGATCTCCATACCACCCTCCTCGGTGGGCTGGAGCACCACCCCGGCGGACGCGTCCGCGAGGACCCTGGCCCGTTCGGCGACCGTCATCAGTGCGTCCTCGGCGCTCTCACCGGTCAGCAGCGCGGTCGTGACCGCCGCCGCGCCCTCGATCCAGCGCTCGCGCTGGCGGGCGGCCTCGTACAGCCGGGCGTTGCCGATCGCGATACCCGCCTGGGAGGCGAGCACCTTCAGCAGCGCGAGGTCCTCCTCGGTGAAGGGACCACCGCGTTTCTCCGTGAGATACAGATTGCCGAAGACCTCGGTGTGGACCCTGACCGGTACGCCGATGAAGGTCCGCATCCGCGGATGGCCCTCGGGCACCCCGGACGAGCGGGGGTCCTCGCCCAGATCGTCGATCAGCAGCGGCTGCGGGTCCCGGATGAGCAGTCCGACGATCCCCGTGCCCCCGTCGGGCAGCCGGCCGATCCGCTCCCGCTCCTCCTCCGACATCCCGCAGGTGTACAGGTCGCTGAGCCGTCCGCGCTCGGGATCGATGACCCCGAGCGCGCCGTACCGGGCGTCGGCCAGGCCGGTCGCCGTGTCGACGATGTGCTGGAGCGTGGTGTCCAGTTCGAGGTCCGTCCCGACGCTGAGGACCGCTTCGAGGAGCATCGGCAGCCGGGGCCGGGCGGTGTCCGGCTCCGCGTCACTCACACGTGCTCATTCCGACCGCTCTCCTACTCCACCTCGGCCAGCGGGTTGAGGACCATCGGCTGGATCTTGCCCTCCAGCATCGCACCGAGGCCCAGAATGGCGCAGACGTCGGGCCGCTCGGCGATCTGCACCGGCATCCCGGTCGCGTCGCGCAGCATCTGGTCGAAGCCCGGCAGCAGCGCGCTGCCGCCCACCATCATGATGCCCCGGTCCGCGAGATCGGCGACCAGGTCGGGCGGGCAGTCCCGCAGTACCTTGCCGATGCCGTCGAGTACGGAGGTCAGGGGGGTGTGGATCGCGTTGCGCACGGCCGCGGTGTCCACGTGTACGGAACGGGCGAGGCCCGTCGCCACATCACGCCCGTGGATCTCGGTGGACTCCGGGCCGTGGGCGGTCAGCCCGTTGCCGTGCAGGGCGACCTGGAGCGGGCGTACCGACTGGCTGGGCAGCATCAACTCGTGCTGGGTGCGCAGATGCTGGATGACCGCGTGGTCGATGGCGTTGCCGCCGACGGGGATGCGCTCGGCGGTCACGATCGAACCGAGCGACAACACCGCGACCTGTGTCGTCGCCGCGCCGCACACCATGATCATCGTCGCCGTCGGCTGCTCCACGGGGAGCCCGCACCCCACGGCCGCCGCGATCAGCGTGTCCATCAGCTCCACCCGGCGGGCGCCGAGCCCGACCAGGGTCTCCACGGCGGCGCGCTGCGCCAGCGGGTCCGCGTCGTGCGGGGTACAGGCGGCGGCCCGCAGCCGCGGCTTGCGGCGCAGCTGCCGGCGCAGTTTCTCCCCGAGGAGGTTACGGAGCATCCGCTGCGCCATCTCGATGTCCACGACCGTGCCGCCGGACACGGGCCGCATGACCCGGATGTAGTGCGGCGTCCGGCCCGTCATCTGCTCGGCCAGCGCACCGACCGCGATGAGCGCGCCGGTCCTCGTGTTCACCGCCGCCACGCTCGGCTCGTCGACCACCAGCCCCGCGCCCTTGACGAAGACCCTCGTACGCGCCGCCCCGAGATCGACGGCGACATGGCAACGGCGCAACTGCTCAAGACTCACGGTCACGGCGGATCCTCCCGAATGCGGTACGTGTTCGCATCCTCGGCCCCCGCGCGTGCGCCCGCCCGCCGGGTGGTCCACATGGGCGTATCCGCCTGACGCCACACCAGTTTCCTTACGCCGTCGGGCTGACGGCCACCGGAATGACGCACGGCGGACGCGTCCGGGCTCTCGCCGCCGGCGGGGACGGCCGAGCCAGGGCCCCGGGGCCCTGGCGGGGCAGCGCCGGGGGTCCTCCCGGGCGCCCGGAGGCGTGGGGTCGCCGGGGTACGCCGCCGGGGACGGCGGGCCGGGCCGGGTACGCCCGATGCCTCAGGTCGCCCGGACGCGCCGATCGCGCTGGACGCGCCGGGCACCCCGCGTGTGCGTGGGGCACGGCCGGTGCGTCGGGTGCGCATGGTGCGTCCGGGTGCGTCGGGTGCGTCGGGTGCGTCGGGTGCGGGTTTCCGGCCCGACCGGCGTCCGGGACGGCGTGGCCGGAGCCATGCGCTCCGGGTGCGTGCGCGGAGGTCGGCGTACGGATACGGGTACGGATACGGGTACGGATACGGGTACGGATGCGGACCGGAGGGTTCCGGTCGGTCCGCGAGGCGGGCGGCGGGGCGGGCGCCGTGCTCCGGGCGCCTCCGTACCGCCCGTCGGGCCTTCGGGGGCTTCGAGTCCGGACCGGCCCCTACAGCGTCCGCTGGAGCAACCCCCAGCAGAACTCGGCCGTGCACCCCTGCCCGTCCGGCAGGGTCAGGGACAGCTGCAGGCGGGTGGGCGCCGAGCCCTCCTTCGGGACCGCGGGGGCGAAGGCCCGGGCCGCCTCGTCGACCGTGCAGGACCAGGGCACCAGGTCCCGCGCGGTATGCAGGGCCGGACCCGCGGCGCCCGGCGCGCGTACGAGCCATTCGTTCCAGACCGCCCCGCCCGCACGCACCGCGAGCACCTCGAAGCGGAGGTCCGGCCAGAGCGGCACCGGCCACAGATACGCGTCGCAGTCGAGATCGCCGACGCGCCGCGGGACCGTCCGCTCCGGCGCGCCCAGCACCGATCGGTAGCGGGACAGCGCTCCACGGGACCCACGCCCGCGCACCATCGCCTGCCAGCGCCGGTTCGCCTCGCGCATGTCCGCGACCGAGACGCCCAGCTCGCGCCGGGCGTCCTCGACGAGCACCGGTTGATGGTCGGCCATCCGGCGCAACAGCACCAGCTGGAATTCGAGAGGCCCGAAAGGAGCGGCAGCGGTCATGCCCGACATCCTGCCCGCCGCCGGGAGCCGACGGTCCGTCACCCCGTCAACTCATAAGACACCGTGTCACCCGGAGGTGGCGGTTCCACACAAGACCCTCACAGCGTCCTTCACCTCTCGCCCCTCCTGCCCCATAGCCTGCGGGCGCCATGGATTACTGCCTTCAGTGCCGACGACATCTCAACGGCGCCCTGGCCTGCGCGGGCTGCGGCACGCCGGCCGAGGAGCTGCGCCATCGCAGGCCGGGGCCGCCGGAGGGCGGGCCCGTGGACGAGTCGGACGAGATCACGGCCCCGCTGCCGGTCGTTCCCGGCGGCGCGGGCGGGCGTGCCGGGGCGGCGGCCTCCCGCCGCGCGGGCCGCACGATCCCCGGAGCCCGGCCCGCGGACCGCCGACCCCCTGGAGGAAAGCGCCGCAAGGCCGTGATCGGCGGCCTGGGCCTGGTGATCGTGGCCGGTGCGTTCGGTGTCGCGCAACTGCCTCTGAACGGCGACGACGGCCCCGCCACCTCGGTCAGGGAGGAGGCGGACACGGAGCCCGTCCCCGCGCCGGAGCCCACCGGCGCCGATACGCCCCCGGACGGCGCGGCCACGGTGAGCCAGCGGCCGGCCGGGACCTCCGGCTCCCGAGGTACGGCACGCCCCACGAGCACCCGCCCGGGCAAGGGAAAGACCAAGGGCAGGGGCAAGGGAACGGCCGCGCCGTCACCGGCGCGTCCGGCCGCCACCCCCGCCCCGTCCACGGGAGGGACCTCGGCCGCCCCCCGGCCCCGGCCCTCGTCGCACCGTCCGGCCGATCCGGAGGAGCCGGGTGATCCGGAGGAGCCCGGAGACCTCCCGGCGCCCTTGCTGTCGGCTCCCGTGCCCACCGAGACCTGCGGACCGTTCCTCTGGTGGTGTCTCTGAGACGCGCCCCGGACTCGTGCCCTGGACTACCGCCCCGATCCACCGCACCCCGCCTCCGGCCCGGCAGCCCAGCGGCCCGTCTCCGGCCCGGCGCCCGGAGGCCGGGCGTCCAGGACGCGGCCTCCGTGCCGCCCCGGCCCCCGCGAGCGCCGCTGTTACGCGTCCGCGCCCAGCATCCTTCTGAGGAGATCCCGCAGTACCGTCCGCTCCGTCACCGACAGTTCCGCCAGGGGCTCCCGCGCGAACTCCAGCGCGTCCCGCAGCCTCCGTACCGTGCTCGCCCCCTCCTCCGTGGGCGCGGCGAGCTTCACCCGCCGGTCGTGCGGGTCCGGCCGCCGCTCCACGAGGCCGCGGACCTCCAGCCGGTCCACGATCCCCGTGATGTTCGACGGCTCGCAGTTCAGCTTCTTCGCCACCTGCCGCATCGGCATCGGCTCCAGCGCCAGCAGCCCGAGCACCCTGGCCTGAGCGCCGGTCAGCGAGTGCTGGGCGGCTGCCTCCTCGTACTCCGCGTAGTAGCGCGCCACGACGGTCCCGATCAGCTCGACGACTTCGAGGGTCAGGGGGTCGGCACTTCGTTGAGTGGGCATGGCCACCAGCGTACTCCGATGCTTGACAACATGAAATATCAAGGCGCATCATTGTTTCAGGTCATGAAGTAAATCCGTGCCGTTCCCGGGACCGGGAACGGCACGAGGGCCGCACCCCCGCCGGGGTGCGGCCCTCGTCCTTCACCGTTCATCCGGCCGCCGTGGCCGCCGGTTCGCTACCGCCGGGCTACCACCCGAGCAGTGCCCGCGCGACCTGCGCGAACGAGCCCTTCGGATGGCTGCGGAACATCGGCTCCGTACCGAAGAGCACCACATTCCGGCCCATCTCCGAGTTGCCGCGGACGATCGACGGCTTGCCCGCCGCGTCCGCCGGTCCGCCCGTGCCGTTGGCGTTGGTCCGCCAGTGGCCCGACACCAGCGGGTTCCCGGTGGCGTACGACTGGTCGACCCGCACACCCGCGCCGAGGCCGGTGAACCACAGCGGGGAGTAGACGAACGAGTGGTCCGGGGCACCGCCCGTGATCGCCCCGCCCGCGTTGGTCACCCGCACCACGCCGTTGGCGTCGCCGTTGCCCGCCACCGCCGTGACGGGGAGCAGCCCGGCGGCGCTGTTGAACGCCGCACCGCCCGAGCCGCGGCCGACCACCGGCACGCCGCTCGCCTCGAAGGCCTCACGCGCGGCCGGGTTCAGCGCCGCGTGGCTCAGCCCGGTCGACACGTACAGCACATCGGCCCGGGACCAGTCGAAGCCCGCGTTGAGGATCGCGGTCGACACCGGGACCACCTCGAAGCCCATCTCCCGCAGGGCGAACTGCTCACCCGCGGTCACCGCGGCCGCCACCCTGACCTTCTGCACAAAGGCGACCCCGGTCTCCCGGGTCTCCGTGAACGTCACTCCGAGACGGTCCGCGAGCCGGACCGCCGCCTGGTGTGCCGACGCCGGCACGAGCGCGGCGCCGTCGTCCGAGCGCCGTACCCGAACACCCAGCCCGAGCAGCTCGTTCAGCGCGGCCAGTTCCTTCGGGTCGTCCAGCCGCAGCTTCAAATGGGCGCGCCGGTCCACCGTGGGCGGCGCATAGCCGGTCGGCGCCGCCGCGTTGACCGGCCGGCTCAGCACGCGCAGCTCGCCGCGCTCGGCCCGCTCCACGGTCGCACCCCACAGCCGGCCCAGGCTCCAGCCCGAGATGTCGTACATCGCCGACACATCCGCGCTGATGTCCCGGCCGTCGGCCAGGATCACATTGGCGATACCGCGCTTGGGCTGCTTCATGTCGACGACGTACGAACCGGCCGGATAGGTCTTCCCGGCGAGCCGGAACGACCACAGGGCCCGCTCGACGCGTACGTCGTTGGCGAGGAGATGGTCCACCAGCCGGCCCGCGGCGACCTTGCTGCGCTGCCCCGACCCGGCCGGGATGACGTACGCCCGGGGGAAGGTGGTCGTGTACACATCCTCCGGACCGATCCCGGGCACGCCCGGCACCGTCTCCTCCGAGATCGGACGCTGTGCCTCACCGGCGGCTCCGCGCCGGAACGTCTCGATCTGGTCGGCGATCACCCGGGTGCGGTTGGTGTTCGTGTAGTCGAGGGTCGCGCGCATCGCCGCGCCCGCGATCGCCGTGTTGATCGAGGAACGCCTGCGCAGCTCCTCCACCGGAAGGGTGTCGTACGACCGGTTGTTGACGGTCATCGGGAACTCGATGGTGTGCGAGGCCACCGCGCCCTGGAACGGCATGTACTGCGGGGTGAAGATCGGCGGCCAGTCGTCCCAGCCCTCGGCCTGGTCACGGAAGGGGATCTCGGCGGGCCGCACCCCGTCCTTCTCCAGGGTGTAGCCGAGCCCGTTGACCGCCTTCTCCATGCCGAGCGCGTTGGCGTACGCGTTCTTCAGGAACAGGTCGTACTCGTAGTTCTCGCCGTGCGGCGGGGTCGTCGGCTCGATGAGGGTGCCGTTGACGTAACCGTGCAGATCGAGCATGACCGCGGGCTGCTTGTCGATGGCGATCTGCCGCATCGCCCGGACCTCGGGCTGCGAGGCGGTGATGAAGTCCCGGTTCAGGTCGAAGCCGTTGGAGTTGGCGCGCGTCCCGGCGATCCGGCCGTCGGGGTTGGCCGTCACATTGAGATAGATGCGGTTCTTCGCCAGCAGGCCGACGGTCTTGGCGTCCTTGGCCTTCGCCAGCTCCTCGATGAGCTTGAGGGCCGCGTCCGTGCCCTCCCACTCATTGCCGTGGATGTTGTTGTTGATGAAGACCGGGGTCTTGTAGGCGGACTTGATGTGCTTGTCCCGGGCGGCCGAGGCCGGGGAGTTCTCTATTCGCTCCCTCATCCGCTCCTGCTCGCGCGTCTCACGGGAGCTCTCCGGAGCGGTCACGGTGACGAGATACAGATCGTGGCCTGCCGCCGACTGTCCGGCGACCTCCACACTGACGCGGTCGCCGAGCCGCTGGAGCTCGTTCAGCCGCGGGGCTATGGAGTGGTACGGAGCGAGCCCGAGCTTGATCGACTTGTCGGCCGGGTTCTCGGCGGGCGCGTCCAGGACGGTACGGCGCGGATAGCCGCCGGGCCGGTGGAACGAGGGGGCATGCCGCTCCAGCGCGTTGAGCGCGGAGGACAGCGGGGCCTTGGAGAGGGCGGAGTCGGTGATGCCCTCCTCCCGTACGGGGTCCGGGGTGTCACGGCCGGGTGCTGCGGCCGGACTGTCCGGCGTACCGGGCAGCGCCGTCGCGGGGACGGGTGAGAGGAGCACGGCGGCGGCGAGCGCGGCGGTGGTGACCAGAACGGGTCTGGGAATGCCCATGCGTAGATGCCTCCGGGGTTCGGGGGTCGACCGACGTGACGAGTCACGACAATCGGTACGCAGGGTCTACCTGTTCACCTCCGCAACATTCAAGAGGTGTAACGGGACGGATCTGTTCCGGATGCCTTCCCGGATCGCCCTCACGGCCCGCCCGCGGCCCCCGGATAGGGTGGTGGCATGCGTGATCTCGCCGTCGGCTTCGGCTACCTGATGAAGGGCCAGCGCTGGGTCCTCGGCCACGGCCGCTGGTTCGGCTTCGGGCTGCTCCCCGGCCTGCTGACGCTGGTGCTGTACGTGGGCGCGCTCATCGGTCTCGGCTACGGCGCGGACGATCTGGTGGAGTGGTCGACGTCCTCCTTCGCCGACGACTGGCCCTCACCGTGGCTCGGGATCTTCCACGGCGTCCTGACCGCGCTGACCTTCACCTTCGGGCTGTTCGTCGCGGTCGTCACCTTCACCGCCGTCACCCTGCTGATCGGCCAGCCCTTCTACGAGTCGCTGTCCGAGCAGGTGGACCGCAGCGAGGGCGGCCGGGTGCCCCGCTCCGGGCTCCCCCTCTGGCGCGAACTGTGGATCTCCGCCCGCGACTCCCTGCGGGTCGTCGCCCGGGTGGTGCTGTACGGCGCCCTCCTCTTCCTGCTCGGCTTCGTGCCCGTCGTCGGCCAGACGGTGATCCCGGTCGTCGGCTTCTGCGTCTCCGGTTTTTTCCTCGCCGAGGAGCTGACCGCCGTCGCCCTCCAGCGCAGGGGCGTCGAACTGAAGGAGCGGCTGGTCCTGCTGAAGGGCCGCCGGACGCTGGTCCTCGGCTTCGGCGTCCCGCTCACGCTCGCGTTCATCGTGCCGTTCGTGGCGGTGCTGCTGATGCCCGGAGCGGTGGCGGGCGCCACCCTGATGGTGCGGGACATCGCCCCCGTACCGGAGGAGGCGCTGCCCGGTGACGGGACGCCGGGCCACGAACCGCCGACCCCGCCGGCACCCGGGCCGTACGACACCCGCAAGAGCTGACCGAAGCGGCCGACAGCACCGGAAGAAGCGGCCCCAGGCGCCGGTCACCGCGGCGGAGACACCTGTTCAGCGCGGCGGGGACGCCTGGCCGGAGCTGTCCGGGGCGGGGGAGGGTCCGGCCGGAGCATGAGCTCGGCCACCGCGAGACCCGGTGACTCCTGCCCCGCCGTGGCGAGCACCGAGCCGTCCGGCCCCCATACGGCGCTGTTCCCGCGGCAGTCCCCGACGTCGTTGACGCCCGTCGCGTTGGCGAGCACCACGTACAGGCCGTTGTCCCGCGCCCGTACGGGGTACACCGCGTCGAACGAGTCGTTGCCGCTCTCCAGCGCCGAACTGGCCGCGTACACGGCGCAGCCGTCCGCGCGGGCGCGCTCGGCGACGGCCGGGACGCGGTTGTCGTAACAGACCGCCAGGGCGAAGCGGACACCGTCGAGGGTGAACCGGCCGTCCCGGGTGCCCGCGGTGAACAGATCGACCTCCGGGCCGTGCGGATACCGCTTGTCGTAGCGGGTGAGCAGGTCTCCGCCCGGCCCGATCACCAGCGAGGTGATCGCGGGCCGGCCGCCCCCGGTCCGTACCGCACCGTTGACGACCGCCGCCGTGCCGGTCTCCCGGCACGCCTCGCGCACCGGACCGAGCCGTGGGTCGTCCTCCGAGACAACCACCGAGGGATCCCGGGCGATCAGCCCGAGGGCGTATCCCGTGAGCCCCAGTTCCGGGAAGACGGTCAGCCGGGCACCCCGCCCGGCCGCGGTGCCGATCAGATCCCGCATGACACCGGCGTTGGCCTCGACATCACCGGGCACGGGCGTGAACTGCGCCGCCGCGATTCTCATACGTCCATCATGGCCGCCCGCGCCGCCCGCCGGATGCCGAGGGCTCCCCGGCGCCTCTCCGCGCGTGGCGGGTCACACCACGGCGGGCGGCCGTGACATGACCCGCGCCCACGCTCACACGGGCGGTTTCGCCGCCGTGACGTTCCGGTACGCGATCTCCGCGAGCCTGCTCTGTCCGTCCTTGTTCGGATGGAACCAGTCCCAGCGGCTCAGCGCCTCGTTCCCGAACCGGTAGTCGAACACCGCCCCGCCGTCGTAGCGGCAGCGCTGATCCTTCCCGCACACGTCCTTCAGCACGGCGTTGTACGCCACCACCCGGTCCTGCACCTGGTCCCGCCGCGCATGGGCCCTGGTGCTCAGATCCTCCGCGTCGTCCAGCATCGTGGCGCAGATGCCGAGCTTCCAGATCTGCCGGCTGAGCGGGTTGTCCCGCCCGGTCGACCAGAGCCGTTTGAGGTCCGGCACGCTCGACACGTACACCTGGGCCTTGGGCGCCGTACGGCGCAGCTCCCGCAGCGCGCTCGTGAACGACTGCCGGAAGTCCTCGACCGGGGTCATCAGCTCGGTGGAGTCCGCGCAGGCGTCGTTCGCGCCGACCATCACCGTCACCAGCTCCGGCTTTCTGGCGGCGGCCTTGGTCATCTGCGCGGGCAGATCGGCGACCTCCGCCCCGGTGCGCGCGTAGTTCCACGTCCGTCCGGCCAGCACCGTCGGCTCGCCGATCAGCCGCTGCGCCAGGCTCCGCACCTCGGTGTCGGTGCCGGTCGACCACGACACCTCCGGGCAGTCCGACAGCACCACACAGGCGTCGAACCCCCGGGTGATGGAGTCGCCGACGGCCGCGATCGAGTCCGGGCTGCGGTCCCAGACCACCGGAGGCGGCAGTTTGCGCGCGGGCGCCCCCTTGGTCTGGGTGTCCGACGACGACTCGCACGCGGTGAGCGTGCCGGTCAGGAGAAGCGCGGCGGCCGTGGTCAGGGCCGCCGCGACGGTGCGGGTACGTGGTGGGCGGGTGGTCGTGTGCCTCTCGTGCCTCGCATGCCTCGTGCGCTGCTCGCGCATCCCGGATTCCCCTCCGTCTCGACTGCCCCCGAGGTCCTGCCGAGTGAAAGCTTGGTGTGTACAGCCCTCAGGACCGACATTACGACACCCCATGGCCACCCGCGCACGGTAGCTTTTCCCCGTCGGCCCTGAGGCACCGCCGCCATCGGCTCCGGTAAATTACATCACGTCACATACTGTCCCTTTTGTGGAGATTCACTCCTGATGCTGTTTACTGAGACCGCTGGGAAGGCGATCCTCGTCCCACACTGGAGGTCCCGGTGACGACACGCGGCGTTCTGTATGTCCACTCCGCTCCACGCGCGCTGTGCCCGCACGTCGAATGGGCGGTCGCGGGTGTGCTCGGAGTACGGGTCCAGCTCGACTGGATCCGCCAGCCCGCGTCACCCGGCACCTGGAGAGCCGAGTTCTCCTGGCGCGGCGAGGCGGGCGCCGCGTCCAAGCTCGCGTCCGCCCTGCGCGGCTGGCAGATGCTCCGCTTCGAGGTGACGGCCGAGCCCAGCGCGGCGGCCGAGGGCGAGCGCTACAGCGCCACGCCCGACCTCGGCATCTTCCACGCGGTGACCGGCATCCACGGCGACATCCTCATCCCGGAGGACCGTCTGCGGGCCGCGCTCGCCCGCTCCGTCCAGGGCGAGACCGACCTGGAGGCGGAGATCGCCAAACTGCTGGGCAAGCCCTGGGACGACGAGTTGGAGCCGTTCCGCTACGCGGGCGAGGGCGCGCCGGTGCGCTGGCTCCACCAGGTG
Source organism: Streptomyces sp. NPDC004609 (assembly GCF_042873655.1). NCBI lineage: Bacteria > Bacillati > Actinomycetota > Actinomycetes > Kitasatosporales > Streptomycetaceae > Streptomyces > Streptomyces sp. NPDC004609. The sequence continues at coordinate 269,403 of NZ_JBIALS010000001.1, forward strand.
GTCTGAGGGACCGGCCCGGCCGGGTGCCCGTACCGCTCAGCCGGTGCCGTCCGCCTCGCCGGGACCGCTCCCGCGCGCCGCTTCACCCGGTGAGACCAGCCCCGTCTCATAGGCGAGGACCACGGCCTGGGCGCGGTCGCGCAGGGTGAGCTTGGCGAAGATCCGCGCGACGTGCGTCTTCACCGTGGCCTCGCTGAGGGTCAGCTCCACGGCCAGTTCGTTGTTGGACAGCCCGTGGCCCATCAGCGTCAGCACCTCGCGCTCGCGGGGCGTCAGCACGGCGAGATCCCGGTGCACGGCACCCGGGCGCGGCTCCGCGAACCGCTGGACCAGACGCCGGGTGATCGACGGCGCGAGCAGCGCGTCCCCCGTGTCGACCAGACGCACCGCCCGCGCCAGATGCCCGGGAGTGACGTCCTTGAGCAGAAAGCCGCTGGCCCCGATGGACAGCGCCGCGTACACATAGCGGTCGAGGTCGAACGTGGTCAGCATGAGTACCCGGCACCTCGGCAACTCGCCCAGGATGCGCCGGGTGGCCTCCAGCCCGTCCATCACCGGCATCCGGATGTCCATCAGCACCACGTCCGGCCGCAGCGCCCGGGCCGCCGTCACCGCCTGTGCCCCGTCGGCCGCCTCGCCCGCCACCTCGATGCCCCGCGCGGTGAGGATGAGCCGGAAGCCGGTGCGGACCAGGGCCTGGTCGTCGGCGATCAGCACCCGGGGCGCGGGCCCGGCCGCGGCGTCGGCCCCGCCCGCCCCGGTCACGGCGCGTCCAGGGGGATCCGGGCCCGGACACGGTAGCCGCCGCCCAGCCGGCGCCGGGCGTCCAGATCGCCCCCGTAGACCGCGACCCGCTCCCGCAGCCCCAGCAGCCCTCGGCCCGTGCCGTCACCGGAGTCCGGAGCCCCCGACGGCGGCGACGGCGCACCACCGTCCCCCGTCAGTACGCTCGGCCCGCTGTTCAGCACCTCCACCCGCAGCGAGCGGTCGGCGTAGCGCACGGTCACCTCGGCCTTCCGTCCCTCTCCGTGCCTGAGCGCGTTGGTCAGCGCCTCCTGCACGATCCGGTACGCGGTCACATCGACGCCCGCCGGAAGCGGGCGCGGCTCCCCGGCGATCCGCACCTCCACCTGGAGCCCGGCGAACACGACCCGGTCGATCAGGGAACTCAGCCGGCTCAGACTCGGCTGCGGCGCCAGCCCCGTCCCGTACGCCTCGTCGTCGCCGTTCTGCGAGGGCGCCAGCAGGCCGAGGAGATGCCGCAGTTCGGTCATCGCTCCCCGGCCCGCGCTCTCGACGGCCCCGAGCGCGGTGGCGGCCTCGTCGGGCATCGTCCCCAGCACCTCACGGGCGGCCCCCGCCTGAACCACCATCAGGCTCACATGGTGGCTCACGATGTCGTGCAGCTCCCGGGCGATACGCGCCCGCTCGTCGTCCACCGCCGTACGGGCCGCGCTCTCACGCTCCCGCTCCAGCAGCCAGCCCCGCTCCTCCAGCGCCCCGCGGTGCAGCCGGCGCGCCCGCCTCAGCGCCACCGCCAGCCAACCCGCCACCGCGCACACCGCCACCAGGGCGGCGAGCAGCCAGGGCGTACCGGAACTCCACACGGGAACACTGTCGCAAATCAGGAGGCCGTCCGCATCGTTCCGCCGATGCACCGCCGTACATCCCCGGGATGACCCGCCCGCCGTCCTGCATCCCCGGACCGATGCCCGGCGGCCTCGTCCGCTCTAGCGTCACCGCCATGACCAGTGAAGAACAGGACCGGACGGTACAGACGGTCGTACGCCTCGACGGCGTACGGAAGGAGTACGGCGACGCACGCGCGCTCGACGACGTGACCCTGGAGATCCGGGCGGGCGAGGCGGTCGCCGTGATGGGCCCCTCGGGCTGCGGAAAGTCCACCCTGCTGAACATGATCGCCGGGCTCGACCGGCCGAGCTCGGGGACCGTGACCGTGCACGGTGAGGACCTCGGCGCCCTCAACGAGACCGGGCTCGCCCTCTTCCGGAGCCGCCGGATCGGCATGATCTTCCAGTTCTTCAATCTCATCGACGATCTCACCGCCCTCGACAACGTCGCCCTCGCCGCACAGCTGACCGGCTCCCCGGCCGCCCAGGCCCGGCGCCGCGCCCTCGAACTCTCGTGCCGGGGCTCGTCGGCTGCGCCCTCGGCACCGCCGTCGGCGGCATCGCGACGGTGCCCCTGCTGGACCAGCTCTTCCGGGGGATGGGGACCGAGGACCTCGCCGTCGGGGTGAGCCCCTGGGTGTACGCCGTCACCCTGCTGGGCATCCCCGCCGTCGTCGCCCTCGTCGCCCTCGTCGCCCTCGTCGCCCTCGTCGCCCTCGCCGCGCTCGTCCCGGCCCTGCGCGCCCACGGCCTGTCGGCGGCCCAGGCGCTCAGCGCGGGCAGCGCACCGCGTTCCGCCCGGGGCCGCCGGGTCCAGCGCGGGCTCAGCGGGACCCGGCTGCCGCGCTCCGTCAGCCTCGGCCTCGGGATGCCGTTCACCCGGCCCGGGCGCACCGCCCTGACCCTGTTCGCCGTCGTCCTCGGGGTCACCACGGTGACCCTGGCGACCGGGATCTCCCGCACCGTCACCGCGTACGACGAGGCGAGCCGGGGCGCCGGGAACGAGGACACCGTCGTCCACACCGGCAATTCCGCCTTCGGCGAGAAGGCGCCCCGGCGCGACGACGCCGGGATCGAGTCCCTGCTGCGGTCCCTGCCGGGGGTGGAGGACGTCGTCGCCGACTCCTGGATCGAGCTGCACATCGCCGGATCCCCGCAGCGCGTCCAGGGGCAGTTCTACCGCGGGGGCACCGCGCGCCTCGGCAGGACGCTGGTGCAGGGCCGCTGGGCGACGGGGCCCGGCGAGATCGTCGTGTCCCCGCTCTTCCTGGACAAACGCGGTCTGTCCGTCGGCGACCGCCTCACCCTCGCCCTCAAGGGGAAGCAGGCCCCCGTCACCGTCGTCGGCAAGACGATGGACGGCGACCCCGACCGCTTCCAGTCGGGGTGGCCGACGCTCGGCATGCTCGATCCCGGCCGGAGTGCAACCAGTACGAGGTGTGGCTGAAGCCCGGCACGGACGCGGACGCGTTCGGCACGTCCGTCACCCGCGCGGATCCCGGGCTCTACCCGATGCCGGCCTCCGGCATCGGCTCCGACACCGTCCTCATCGTCGGGGTCGCCTCGGTCCTCACACTGCTGCTCGGCACCGTCGCGGCGCTGGGGGTGTTCAACACCGTCGTCCTCGATACGCGGGAACGCCGCAGGGACCTCGGCATGCTGAAGTCCATCGGTATGACACCACGTCAGGTGATGGTCATGGTGGTGACGTCCATGACCGCGCTGGGGGCCGTCGGCGGGGTGCTCGGTGTGCCGCTCGGCATCGCCGCGCACAGGATCGTGATACCCGCGATGGCGGACTCGGCCGGACTCGCCCTCCCGGCGTCCATGACCGGCGACTGGCCCGTCGCCCTGCTGGGTGCCCTCGTACTCGCGGGAGCCACCCTCGCGTTCCTCGGCGCGGCGCTTCCGGCGAGGTCGGCCGCGCGGCTGACGATCGCGAAGGTCCTCCACAACGAGTAGCCCCACCGGGGCGGCTCCGCTCCGGCCCGCTCCGGGCCGTGGGCGGGTCGTCCCGGCCGATCGCGCGCCCGGAGCCGTCGCGGGGCGCTGCCGCCCGCCCTCGCAGAGCTGGTACGGAGGCCGGATTCCGCCGGATGACCAGGCGTTTCCGGCGCGGGGGCGTCCGGGAGGCGAACCGCGGATGTCACATTCGCCGGTCCCGCGGTGTCCTCATGGGGAACAGCCAGACCCAGGAGGACATCATGGCGCCACGTGTTCCGAAGGCGGAGCTCGCCCCCGAGCCCGGCGACATCGTGATCGAGCAGTTGCCCGAACCCGTGGAGGTGATGCGGCACGACCCCGCCGTCGCGATACCGCTCGCCGCGCGTCCTGACCGGTCCGGCGTAACGTCGACAGCATGACCGAGGACCCGTTCGTCGTCCATCGCAGCCTGCTGTTCACGGTCGCCTACGAGATGCTCGGGTCGGCGGCCGACGCGGAGGACGTGCTGCAGGAGTCCTGGCTGCGGTGGGCCGCCGTCGAACAGTCGCAGGTGCGGGCCCCGCGCGCGTACCTCGTTCGGCTCGTCACCCGGCAAGCGCTCAACCGCCTGCGATCGTTGTCGCGCAGCCGGGAGGAGTACATCGGCGAGTGGCTGCCGGAACCGCTGTTGACCAGCCCTGACGTCGCCGAGGACGTCGAACTCGCGGAGAGCGTCTCGATCGCGATGCTGACCGTGCTGGAAACGCTCGGGCCGGTGGAGCGGGCGGTGTTCGTGCTCCGCGAGGTCTTCGAGACGCCGTACGGCGAGATCGCCGGGGCCACCGGCAAGTCCGAGGCCGCGGTGCGGCAGATCGCGCGGCGGGCACGCGAGCATGTGGCGGCCCGGCGGCCGAGGGTGCGGGTGAGCCGGTCGGAGCAGCGGGCCGTGGTGGAGCGGTTCCTCCTCGCGTTGCGGACCGGGCAGTTGCAGGAGCTGATGGAGGTCATGGCGCCGGACGTGGTCCTGATCACCGACGGCGGCGGGCTCGCGGCCGCCTCTCTGGTTCCGATCCACGGGGTCGAACCGGTGGCGAAGCTGCTCGCGCGCGCGAACCAGGTGCTGGCCGTGTTGAAGACGACGACCGTATGGCTCAACGGTGCTCCCGCGGGCCGGGTCGAGCTCGACGGCGAGCCGTCCGCGGTGAGCCTCGTGGTGGAGAACGGGCAGGTCACCCGGGTCTACGTGATGAGAAACCCGCGGAAGCTGACGCGACTCGACGAACCGGCCGAGCTCACCCGGTAGACACCTTGAGCGGCGCCCGTCGCCGACGACGGCCGGTGCCGCGCCGGTGGAGTACGGTCCTGCCCCGGGCCGTCCGTACTCCACCGGCGTACGGCCTTGCCCCGGTCCCGCACCCGTCCTGCCCCGACCGTGGTTCCGCGCGGCCCGCCGGGGCGGAGGCCGGCCCGGCGCCCGAGGAGACGGGCTTCTCCGGCCCGTCCGGTATCCGGGGACACGCCCGCGCCCCGGGCCGCGGGGAGTGAACCCGGGCCCGGGGCGCGTGACGAGCCGATCCGGTCCGACGCTCGGCCGGGCAAGGATCCGTGACCGGGGACGGACCCTCGGACGAGGACGGACCCTCGGATCAGGAAACCGTCATCCGGTCACCGTACGGAACGCGAGCACGACATTGTGCCCACCGAACCCGAACGAGTTGTTGATCGCCGCGATCGTGCCCTCGGGCAGCGCCCGCGGCTCGTCGCGCACGATGTCCGCGTCGATGTCCTCGTCGAGGTTGTCGACATTGATCGTGGGCGGCGCGACCCGGTGGTACAGCGCCAGCACCGTCGCGACGGTCTCGATACCGCCCGCCCCACCCAGCAGATGGCCCGTCATCGACTTGGTCGCCGACACGGCGACATGGTCGAGGTCGTCGCCCAGGACCTGCCGCAGCGCCTTGACCTCGGCGATGTCACCCAGAGGGGTGGATGTCGCATGCGCGTTCAGGTGGACGACCTCCTCGGGCTTGAGGTCCGTCGTCTCCAGCAGATTGCGCATCGCGGCCGCGATACCGCGCCCCGTCGGCTCGGGCTGCGCGATGTGGTGGCTGTCCGCGGACAGGCCCTGGCCCAGGACCTCGCAGTACACCTTCGCGCCCCGCCGCTCCGCGTGCTCCGCCGACTCCAGCACCACCACGCCCGCGCCCTCACCGAGGACGAAGCCGTCACGGGCCGTGTCATAGGGCCGGGACGCCCTCTCGGGCTCGTCGTTGTTCTTCGACATCGCCATCATGTTGGCGAACGCGGCCACCGGCAGCGGGTGGATCGCCGCCTCGGTCCCGCCGGCGAGGACCACATCGGCACGGCCGGTGCGGATCATCTCGACGGCGTAACCGATCGCCTCCGCGCCCGACGCGCACGCGGAGACCGGAGTGTGCACGCCCGCCCGGGCGTTCACCTCCAGGCCGACGTTGGCCGACGGGCCGTTCGGCATGAGCATGGGCACCGTGTGCGGGGAGACCCGGCGCGGCCCCTTCTCCTTCAGTACGTCGAACTGGTCGAGGAGAGTCGTTACGCCACCGATGCCGGACGCGATGACCGTGCCCAGCCGCTCCGGCACGACCGCGGTGTCCTCCCCGGCGGGACCGGTGTAACCGGCGTCCGCCCAGGCTTCCTTCGCGGCGATCAGCGCGAACTGGGCCGAACGGTCCAGCTTGCGGGCGACCGGGCGCGGCAGGACCTCGCCCGGGTCGACCGCCGCGGGCGCGGCGATACGGACCGAGAGTTCGGCGAAACGCTCACCTTCGAGGGCCTTCGCTCCCGAACGCCCGGCGAGCAGACCCTCCCAGGTCGATGCGCTGTCGCCACCCAACGGTGTGGTTGCGCCGATACCGGTGACGACCACGGTGCGATTGGTCGAGTTCACAGGAATTCTTTCTCCACGTGTAGGGGGTGCTGAATGTTCACGGCGCCACCGCCGGGTGGCGACAAGCGCGCCCGGAACCGGGCCTGTTACTTGGCGACCTGGTGCTTCGCGATGTAGTCCGCGGCGTCACCGACGGTCTTGAGGTTCTTGACGTCCTCGTCCGGGATCTTGACGTCGAAGCGCTCTTCGGCGGCGACGACGACCTCGACCATGGACAGGGAGTCGACGTCCAGGTCGTCGGTGAAGGACTTGTCCAGCTGGACGTCCTCGACCGGGATGCCGGCGATCTCGTTCACGATCTCCGCGAGACCTTCGACGATCTCTTCCTGCGTGGCGGCCATGTGGCGCTCCTTCGATTCTGTATCAGAGGGTGTGGCGTCCGGATTGTCCGGCTGCCGGTCCGGAGGATCCGGTTGCCTAGGGGAGGGTAACGACAGTGGCTGCGTAGACGAGACCCGCCCCGAAGCCGATGACGAGCGCCGTGTCGCCGCTCTTGGCCTGCCCGGTCGCCAGAAGCCGCTCCATCGCGAGCGGGATCGAGGCGGCCGAGGTGTTGCCGGTGGTCTCCACGTCCCGGGCGACCGTGACGTGCTCCGGCAGTTTGAGTGTCTTCGCCATCGAGTCGATGATCCGCATATTGGCCTGGTGCGGGATGAAGACGTCCAGGTCGTCCGCGGTGATCCCGGCCGCGTCCAGCGCCTGCTGGGCGACCTTCGCCATCTCGAACACGGCCCAGCGGAAGACCGCCTGGCCCTCCTGGGTGATCGCGGGGAACTTCTCCACCGTGCCGTCGCGGTAGTCCGTCCACGGCACGGTCTGCTTGATGGTGTCCGACTTGTCGCCCTCGGAGCCCCATACCGTCGGGCCGATGTGCGGCTCGCTCGCGGGGCCCACGACCACGGCACCGGCCCCGTCGCCGAACAGGAAGGCCGTCGCCCGGTCCTCCAGATCGGTCAGCTCACTCAGCCGCTCCACACCGATCACCAGCACGTACTCAGCCGAGCCGTCGACGACCATGCCCTTGGCGAGGGTGAGCGCGTAGCCGAAGCCCGCGCAGCCGGCGGAGATGTCGAACGCCGCCGGCTTGACCGCGCCGATCCTGTCCGCGATCTCGGTGGCCACCGCGGGGGTCTGCTTGAAGTGCGACACGGTGGAGACGATCACGCCGCCGATCTGCTGCGGGGTGATCCCCGCGTCGGCGATCGCCTTGCCCGCGGCCTCGACGGACATCGCGGCCACGGTCTCCTCGGGGGAGGCCCAGTGACGGGTGGCGATGCCCGAGCGGGAGCGGATCCACTCGTCGGAGGAGTCGATCGTCTCCAGGATGACCTCGTTCGGCACGACCCGGGTGGGCCGATAGCCGCCGACACCCTTGATGCGAGCGTGCGGAGCGCCCTTGCTGGGCTTGAGTTTCGCCATCTGTACGGCTCTCCTTGTCCGGGCTGCGTCAGGCTGCTGAGTGCTCGGCGTACTCGGCGGCAAGGGCGCGGGCCGCTTCGAGATCGTCCGGGGTCTTGAGCGCGAGGGTCTTCACGCCGGGCAGGGCGCGCCGGGCGAGCCCGGTGAGAGTGCCGCCGGGGCAGACCTCGATCAGGGCGGTGACGCCCCGCTCCTGGAACGTCTCCATGCACCGGTCCCAGCGGACCGGGTTGGCCACCTGGCCGACGAGCCGGGCGATGACCTCCTCGCCGCCGGTGACGACCGCGCCGTCCTTGTTCGATACGTACGGCAGCACGGGGTCGGCGACCGTGAGCCGTCCGGCCGCCGTCTCCAGCGCCCCGACCGCGGGCGCCATGTGGTGGGTGTGGAACGCGCCCGCCACCTTCAGCGCGATGACCCGCGCCTTCTCCGGCCGGTTCGCGTCCAGCGCGGCGAGCTGCTCGGCGGTGCCGGCGGCGACGATCTGGCCGGCGCCGTTCACATTCGCCGGGGTCAGCCCGAGCCCTTCGAGATGGCCCATGACCTGGTCCGGGTCGCCGCCCATGACGGCCGCCATCCCGGTCTCGGTCACGGCCGCCGCCTCGGCCATCGCGAGACCGCGCGTACGGACGAACCCGAGCGCGGCGGTGTCGTCCAGCACACCGGCGAGCACGGCGGCGGTGATCTCACCGACGCTGTGACCCGCGACGGCGCCGGGCCCGAGGTCGCCGAGCGCGGACGCGGACAGCAGGCCGGCGGCCACCAGCAGCGGCTGGGCCACGGCCGTGTCCCGGATCTCGTCCGCGTCGGCCTTGGTGCCGTAGTGGGCGAGGTCCAGTCCGATGGCGTCCGACCAGCCCGCGACGCGGTCGGCCGCGCCGGGGAGTTCGAGCCAGGGAGTCAGAAAGCCGGGCGTCTGAGCGCCTTGGCCGGGAGCGACGAGTACGAGCACCCTCACACTCTCTCTTGTATACGGCCCCTGACGCCCGTGGGGACAGGGACGAAGAACTATGGGGGGAATTGTTGGTGTCCGACAAAAGTCTAGGACTGCGGATCTCCGTCGGCCAGGCGCCCGAGGATGAGGGCGATTCGCAGCGTAAAGGCTGAGCGCACATCGGAGGGTGACCAACCGGTGACGTCTGTCACACGTCGCAGCCGGTAGCGCACGGTGTTTGGGTGGACAAAGAGCATGCGCGCCGCGCCTTCGAGACTGCTGGCCTGTTCCAGATAGACACTGAGAGTTTCGAGAAGCGCCGATCCCGCCTCTTCCAGTGGTCTGTAGATCTCCTCCACCAACTGCTCGCGGGCGGCGGGGTCCGCGGCGATGGCGCGCTCCGGGAGGAGGTCGTCCGCCAGCACCGGGCGTGGCGCGTCCTGCCAGGCGGAACACGCCTTCAGGCCCGCGGCCGCGGCCTGCGCGGATCTGGTGGCGGCCAGCAGATCGGGCACCACGGGCCCCGCGACCACCGGCCCCGCCGCATACGGGCCGATCAGCGCCTTCGCGACCTGGAGCGGATTGTCGCTGCCGCCCGCGATGACGACGAGCCGGTCACCGAGGACGCCCGTGAGCACCTGGAGCTTGGCGTGCCGGGCGGCGCGGCGGATCGCCTCCACCGTCAGCTCGCTGTCGCCGTCGGGGGCGGTGCCGAGGATGACGCACACGTGCTCCGGCGAGTTCCAGCCGAGCGCGGCGGCGCGGGACACGGCGCCCTCGTCGGCCTCGCCCGACAGCACGGCGTTCACCACCAGTGACTCCAGGCGCGCGTCCCAGGCACCGCGGGCCTCGGCGGCCTGCGCGTAGACCTGGGCGGTCGCGAACGCGATCTCCCGCGCGTACACCAGCAGGGCCTCGCGCAGCACCGCCTCGTCACCGGGCGCGGCGACCTCCTCGATCGCCGACTCCATCACCTCGATGGTCGTCCGCACCATCTCCACGGTCTGGCGCAGGGTGATCGCGCGGGTCAGCTCGCGCGGAGCCGTACCGAAGACATCGGTCGAGATGGCCTGCGGGGTCTCCGGATGCCGGAACCACTCCGTGAACGCCGCGATACCGGCCTGGGCGACCAGACCGATCCACGACCGGTTCTCCGGGGGCATCGCGCGGTACCACGGCAGTGACTCGTCCATGCGCGCGATGGCGTTCGCGGCGAGCCGGCCGGCTGACTGCTCCAGGCGTCGCAGGGTCGCGGGATGCGGGTGGGCGTCGTTCGCTGCAGGTTCGGGCACGGGACAAGACTGCCTTATCGGGAGGCCGGAACCCATTGGCGGGGTTCCTGCGCGATCTTCCGCGGGGCGGGGGTGGGGGGTGGGGTGGCCCTCGCCCGGGCCGGGTTTCGGGGGGGGGGGGGGCGCGGGGGGGGGGGGGTGGTGGGGGGGGGGGGGGGGGGGGGGGGGGGCCCCCCCGGGGGGGGGGGGGGGGGGGGGGGCCCCCCCCCCCCCCCGGCCCCCCCCCGCGCCGGCCCCCCCCCCCCCGCCCCGCCGGCCCCCCCCCCCCCCCCCCCCCGGCCCTCGCCCGGGCCGGGTTTCGTCCTCAAGCGCCGGACGGGCTGGGTTTGGTGCTCCGGCGTGTGGTGCTTGCCGGGTGGCCCCTGCCCGGGCCGGGTTTCGTCCTCAAGCGCCGGACGGGCTGGGTTTGGTTGCCCTTGCCCGGGCCGGGTTTCGTCCTCAAGCGCCGGACGGGCTGGGTGGTGTGGGGACGGGCTGGGTGGTGTGGGGACGGGCTGGGTGGTGTGAGAACGGGCTGAGGTGGTCTGGGGACGGGCTGGGTGGTGTGAGGACGGGCTGGGGTGGTCTGGGGACGGGCTGGGTGGTGTGAGGACGGGCAGGGTGGTGTGAGAACGGGCTGAGGTGGTCTGGGGACGAGCAGGGTGGTGTCAGGGTGGTGTGAGGACGGGCTGGGGGTGTGGGGGGTTCTCGGGTGCCGGGTGGGGAGGGGTAGCGTGAGGGGGTGATCGGAGTGCGGCGGGCGGGGGAGCGGTACCGGGGCGGGGACCCGCAGGCCGGCATCGAGACCCGGCACGCCTTCTCGTTCGGGCCCCACTACGACCCCGACCACCTCCGTTTCGCCGCCCTCCTCGCCTGCAACGAGGAGCGGCTCGCCCCCGGCGCCGGGTTCGACGAGCACCCCCACAGCCATACGGAGATCGTGACCTGGGTCGTGGAGGGCGAGCTGACGCACCGGGACTCCACCGGCCACGCGACCGTCGTACGGCCGGGGGACGTCCAGCGGCTCAGCTCGGCGGGCGGGGTACGGCACTCCGAGCGCAACGACGCCGCCGGGCCCCTGGTGTTCGTACAGATGTGGCTCGCGCCGCTGGAGCCCGGCGGTGACCCCTCGTACGAGGTCGTCCGGGGGATCGCCGACTCGACCCCGTACGCGCTCCCCGAGGCCGGTGCGATGCTCCACGTCCGCCGGCTCGCGCCCGGGGAGCGCACCGCGGTTCCGGACGCGAAGGCGGCGTACGTCCATGTCGTACGGGGCGAAGTGGTGCTCGGGGGCGAGGAACTGGGCCCCGGGGACGCCGCGCGGGTCACGGACGGCGAGGGACTGGAGCTGGCGGCGGGCCGTGCCCCCGCCGAGGTGCTGGTCTGGGAGATGTCAGGCTGAGCCGCGCAGTTCGGCGAGCACCGCGTCCGTGAAGGCGGGCCACGCCTCGATCGCCCAGGGCCCGAACGCCCGGTCCGTGAGCGCGACGCACGCCGCGCCCGCGTCCGGGTCGATCCACAGGAACGTGCCCGACTGCCCGAAGTGCCCGAAGGTACGCGGTGAGGACGAGGAGCCCGTCCAGTGCGGCGACTTGGCGTCGCGGATCTCGAAACCGAGGCCCCAGTCGTTCGGGGTCTGGCGGCCGTACCCCGGCAGCAGCCCCGCCAGACCGGGATGGACGACCGTCATCGCGTCGAGGACGGTGCGCGGGTCCAGCAGCCGGGGCGCCTGCACCTCCGCCGCGAACCGCGCCAGGTCGTCCACGGTCGACACCGCGTCCTTCGCCGGGGAGCCCTCCAGCGCGGTCGCCGTCATGCCCAGCGGCTCCAGCACCGCCTGGCGCAGATACTGCTCGAAGGGGATCTCCGTCGCCTTGGCCACATGGTCCGCGAGCACCTCGAAACCGGCGTTCGAGTAGATCCGGCGGGTACCCGGGCCGGCGCTGACCCGGTGCTCGTCGAAGGCGAGCCCCGAGGTGTGCGCCAGGAGATGGCGGACCGTGGACCCCTCGGGCCCGGCGGGCTCGTCGAGTTCGACCGCGCCCTCCTCGTACGCCACCAGCGCCGCGTACGCCGTCAGCGGCTTGGTCACCGAGGCGAGGGGGAACGGCCGGGAGACCGGCCCGCGGGTGCCGGCGACGGTGCCGTCCGCCCGTACGACGGCCGCCGCTGCGGTCGGCACGGGCCAGTTCTCGATCAACGCCAGGCTCTGCATGCGTCCGAGCCTATGCGACGGCCCCGGGCGCTCAGAGGGCGAGGCGCATCGCGGGTTGACGGGTGCGGACGAAGCCGAGGGACGCGTACAGCGGCTCCCCCTCCGGCGAGGCCCGGAGATCGACCTTGGGCACCTCACGCTCCCGGAACCACTCGACCAGCGCCTCCATACAGGCCCGGGAGTGCCCCCGGCGGCGCATGTCCGGGTCGGTGGCGACGCTGAAGACATGGCCCACCACCCCCCGGGGATTGCCGGGAGCGGGCAGCGGCCGCTCGATGGAGCCGATGGCGCAGGAGGCCAGCCCTCCGGGTCTGTCCACCACGAACGCGGTCAGATTCCCGTCCGGGTCGGCGAGCCTCTCCCGCAGCGCGGCGACCGCGAGCGGCTGCCAGCTGACATCCGGATCCGGGTCGGAGCACGCGTCCAGCATGATCTTCCGCAGACGGACCAGTTCTTCGGCGTCCTTCGGGGTGGCACGGCGTACGCGAGTCATATCCCGGGAGGTTAGGAGCGCCCGGGACGGGATTCCAGTCCTTTCCCTTGCTTGGAGTGCACTCCAGGGTTTTAGCGTGGAAGGCATGACGCTGACCCGGAGCAGCTCCCCGGAGACGGACCTCTGCCAGCCGGCACCCCCCGCTCCTCCCGCACATCCACGGCCCGAAGGGCAGGACCGCTACACGATCAGCGAGGTCGCCGCCCGGACCGGGCTCTCGGCGCACACCCTGCGCTGGTACGAGCGGATCGGGCTGATGCCGCACGTCGACCGGTCGCACACCGGGCAGCGGCGCTTCACCAACCGCGATCTGGACTGGCTCGCGCTCGTGGGCAAGCTCCGGCTGACCGGAATGCCGGTCGCGGACATGGTCCGCTACGCCCAGCTCGTACGGGCGGGCGCGGACACCGTCGGGGAGCGGCGGGACCTGCTGGAGCGGACCCGGCGCGATGTTCTCGCGCGTCTCGCGGAGCTCCAGGACACCCTGGCCGTACTGGACCACAAGATCGAGCACTACACGGGCCGCACGGACTGATCGGCCGCCGCGGCGGCCGGAGAGGGACTGAACCCTTATGGGACACGGAGAGACCACACGTATCGCCCAGGTACGCCTCGGGGCCGGAGGGCCGCTGGTCGGTGTGCAGGGCCTGGGATGCATGGGCATGAGCGAGTTCTACGGCGAGACGGACGACTCGGCCGCCCGCCAGACCCTGGAGGCGGCGCTGGAGGCCGGGGTCACCCTGTTCGACACGGCCGACGCGTACGGGCGGGGCGCCAATGAGCGCTTCCTCGCCCCGTTCTTCGGGCGCCACCGCGACGAGATCACCGTCGCGACCAAGTTCGGCATCGAGCGGACCGACGACGATCGGTACCGGGGCGTGCGCAACGACCCCGCGTACATCCGCCGGTCGGTCGACGCGAGCCTCCGGCGGCTCGGCATCGACACCGTCGACCTCTACTACATGCACCGCCGCGACCCGGGCGTGCCGCTCGCCGAGTCCGTCGGAGCGATGGCCGAACTGGTCTCGGCGGGCAAGGTGCGCCACCTCGGTCTGAGCGAGGTCACCGGCCCCGAACTGCGCGAGGCGCACGCGGTGCACCCCATCGCCGCCCTCCAGTCGGAGTGGTCGCTGTTCAGCCGGGACGTGGAGCGCAGCGCGGTGGGCGCGGCGGCGGAGCTGGGCGTCGCCCTGGTCCCGTACTCACCGCTCGGCCGCGGCTTTCTGACCGGGGCCTTCGCCGATGCCGCGAAGGATCTGCCGCAGGGCGACTTCCGCGCGCACCAGCCGCGTTTCACCGGCGACAACGCGCGGACGAACAGCGCGCTGCTCGCCCCGGTGCGCAAGGTCGCGGACGCGCACGGTGCGACACCGGCCCAGATCGCCCTGGCGTGGGTGCAGCAGCGGGCTCGGGTCCACTCGCTGCCCGTGGTGCCGATTCCCGGTACGCGCAGGGTGAGCCGGCTGCGGGAGAACACCGCCGCGACCCGGCTGACGCTCACCCCGGACGACCTGGCCCTGCTGGATCCGATCGCCGCGCAGGTGGCGGGGGACCGGTATCCGGACATGTCGGCGACGGCGACGGCGCGGGAGTAGCGCCCGCCGGGGCACGGCACCCGGCGCGGAGTCCGGAGTCCGGCGCGTGACCGGCGGGTCGGCCGGGCCGGCATCGCGCCGGGCGGCGTGGGTCCGGGCGCCGCTGGCCGGGCTGCTGGAGCCGGGGGACCCTCTCTCGCCGAATGGAACGTTCACTACAATTCATGTCAGTCCCAGGGCGAAGACCGCGAAGCCCGCCGCGAGCACTCCCGCGATCGCGCGGCGTGCCGTCGCGGCCCCCGTGCCCGTGGCCCACGGGGACTCGAAGTCCTGCGCACGGCGCCCGATCAGCACCAGCAGCCCGGCGAACAGCGGCAGCCACGCGATCCGGGCCGCCACCCAGCCGAGGGTGTCGGGCGCGGTGGTCAGCCCGGGGACCGCGCCCGCGAACGACGCCGGTACGGCCGCCGCCAGCATCGCCGTCTGGTGCCAGCACAGGATCGTCATCGCGGACAGATTGATCACGACCACCGGAGCCCACAGCACCGGCCTCTTGAGGAGGTTCGCGAGGCGGTCGCGCAGCAGGATCGCCGCACCGCTCTGCGCGGCCGCGAGGGCCAGGACGAGCAGGGACGGGGGATGGGAGTTCGTACGGGCCTCTCCCGGCACACCCACCATCGAGGCCGGGTAGTCGAAGACGGTGACGAGCAGCGCGAACAGGGCCGTACCGCCGATGAGCAGCGCGCGGCCGTATCTCCTCCAGAGCACCGCCCGCGACGGGGAGGGGTCCCCGCCGCCGG
The DNA here is from genome assembly GCF_042873655.1 of Streptomyces sp. NPDC004609. Classification (NCBI taxonomy): domain Bacteria; kingdom Bacillati; phylum Actinomycetota; class Actinomycetes; order Kitasatosporales; family Streptomycetaceae; genus Streptomyces; species Streptomyces sp. NPDC004609. The sequence continues at coordinate 284,550 of NZ_JBIALS010000001.1, forward strand.
GCGCGAGGCGGCTCTCGCCCCAGGAGACGCCGAGCTGATACGCGAACAGCCAGCCGGGCAGGATGTTCAGCACGCTCAGCCAGGACGGCATGGCGTCCGCGTAGGGGCCGTAGCGCAGGAGGTCGACCACCGCCACCGAACCGAGCAGGGGAGCGGCGGCCCAGACGCCCAGCCGGCGGGCGGCGCGGACGCAGCAGGGGGTGAGCGCTGTGACGACCGTGTACACGCCGACGAACCACAGGGGCTGGACGACCAGCGTCGATCCCGTGCGCAGGGTGGTGCCGGGCACCCCGAGCGCGTACAGCACCGGGATCAGCACCGCCCAGACTGCGGTGACACCGAGTACGGGCCTGCCGAGGCGGGCGACGCGCTGCCTCAGCCACTGGGCGGTGGTTCCCCCGCGGCGGTGGTAGGAGTGGACGGAGGCGCAGCCGCCGACCAGGAAGAAGATCCCCAGCATCTGGAGCACCCAGCTCACGGGGGCGAAGAAGCCGAAGGCGGAGAGCGGGCTGGCGTTGCGCAGCGCCCCGTCCGAGCCCAGCTCGAAGCCGCCGAGGAGCCAGTGCCCGAGGGGCACGGCGAGAAGCGCGAGGGCACGGAGTCCGTCGACGGCGCGGTCGCGGTGGGCGGGCGTACCCGCTTCGATCCTGTCGGCGAGTTTCACTGGACTTCCCCCTGGGCGATGGCGGCGAAGGTGTGGAGCGAGTCGGTCCCGGGGGCGAAGTAGCCGGTATGGCCCTGGGCCCGCTCGGCCGGGACCCGCTGGGCGCCGAAGCCCGGCGCGGCGGGGTCGTTGCCGTGACCGAGCCCGAGGAGCCGGACGTTCGGCACCTTGGAGATCCAGTCCGACGGGTCCTTGGCGGCCCAGACCCGGGCGTCCGTCCGCAGGTCGGCCACGGAGCCCGCGCGCATGCCGGGGGAGCCGAGGACGACGATGTCGGACGCCTCGACGTCGTCGGCGGCGAGGCCGCAGACGACGGAGCCGTAGCTGTGGCAGAACAGGCTCGGCCTGGGGGTTCCCCGTGCCGCGAGGCCCTCGGTGAAGCGGGTGAGCCGCTCGGCGCCCGCCTCGGCGAGATCCCCCTGGGCCGCGTCCAGGCCGAGTCCGACCGGGGTGGTGTATCCGGTCCAGGCGATGACGGCGGTGGGACTCCCGGCGGCGGCCCGCAGGGACTTCGCCATGCCGGCCGGGGTGCCGTACGGGTCGTCGGCGCGGTCGAAGGTCCGGGCGTCGATGTCGGCCCCCGGGACGACGACGGCCACATGCCGTGCCCGCTCCAGGTCCCCGTACACCTCGACGACCTGGCCCCGGCCACGGGGGTCGAAGGCGAGGATCTGCCGTCCGGGCCGTGCCAGCCGCTCGTGGGGTGTGCCCCGGAGCGCGAGGGAGTTGGCCCGGTAGCGGAGCTTCACGGGTACGCCGTCGAGGTTCCCGACGACGAGCGGGTGCCGGCGGACGAGGTCCTGCCGGGCCCCCGGGCTCAGGGTGGCGAAGAAGTCGGCCACCCGGCCCGGCGCGGTGGTCGCGGGGTCGGGCAGCGCCCGGCCGAGAGAGCGGTCGCCGACCCAGGCGGCCGTGCCGGGCGGTGGTCCGGTCACCGGACGCTGGGAGTTGCCCGACGCCCATCCGGTGACCCCGGTGACGGCGGTCGTCGCGAACGCGAGCCCGACGACGGTCCTCTTGTAACGGCGCATGCCGTGCCCCTCCCTCTCGCCCTCGGCGTGACGAGGGGAAGGTAGGGAGAGGACCTGCCCGCGCACGTCACGCCGGAGAGCCGGGTCGGGAGTGCTACCGGGGTAGGGGGTGGGTTACGGACGGGGGCCCGTGACGTCCGGAGGGCGGGCCCGCGGGTGTGGGTGAGGGGCGGGGCCCTTGAGGTCCGGGGCTGAGGTCCGAGGGCCGGGCACGCGGCTGGGTGACGGGCAGGTGGGATACGTCGGCGGCGGGGCGCGCGTGCCGGTGAGGGGAGGGGCCCTTGACGTCCGGGGTGGGCGCGGGGGTGGGTCACGTCCGGGTGGGATACGTCGGCGGCGGGGCGCGCGTGCGGGTGAGGGGAGGGGCCCTTGACGTCCGGCGGCCGGGCACGCGGGTAGGGCACGTCCGGGTGGGATACGTCCCCGGGCCGGGGCCCGCGGGTGGGTGACGGGAGGGGGCCCTGACGTCCGCGGGCGGGTCACGTCCGGGCATGTGGGCGGACCGCTGTCGTTCCCGGCCCGGCGGCCACCACCGGCTGAACCGGGGGCTCCGGACACCCGTGGCCGGGCAGAGGCCCGGAGACCGCGAGGCCCCGCCGGGGGAGACGCACGCCGTGCGGAGGAGTCCGGCCTCGTGCGGGAGGAGCCGCTACGCCGTGCCGGGGCGTACCAGCCCCGACTCGTACGCGAAGATCACCGCCTGCGCCCGGTCCCGCAGGTCCAGCTTCGCCAGGACCCGCCCGATATGCGTCTTGACGGTCTGTTCCGCGACGACCAGGTGCTCCGCGATCTCCTGGTTCGACAGCCCCCGCGCGATCAGCTCCAGCACCTCCGTCTCCCGCGGCGTGAGCCCCTTCAGCCGCAGCGACGGGTCCTTGCGGGGCGCCGGGCGCTGGGCCGCGAAGTCCGCGATCAGACGGCGTGTCACGGACGGCGCCAGCAGCGCCTCGCCCGCCGCGACCACCCGGACCGCCGCGATCAGATCCGCCGGGGGCGCGTCCTTCAGCAGAAAGCCCGAGGCGCCCGCGCGGAGTGCCTCGTACACATAGTCGTCCACGTCGAAGGTGGTCAGCATCAGGACCTTCGGGACGTGCACGACTCCCGGCGGAGGCCGCAGGATCGCCCGCGCCGCCGCGAGCCCGTCCATCTCCGGCATCCGGACGTCCATCAGGACCACGTCCGGGTGGGTGGACCGCGCCACCTCCACGCCCGCCCGTCCGTCCGGTGCCTCGCCGACCACATCGATGTCCGTCTGGGCCGAGAGCAGCGCGGCGAAGCCCGCCCGCACCATGGCCTGGTCGTCGACGATGTTCACGCGGATCGTCACTCGTCATCCTCCATAGAGGTCGAGGTCGGGTTCGAGGCAGGGGGCGGGGGCGTGGTCAGCGGCAGGCGCGCGGCCACCCGGAAGCCGCCGTCCGGCAGCGGGCCCGTGTCCAGCGTGCCGCCGGTCAACCGTACGCGTTCGCGCATCCCGACCAGTCCGTGGCCCGTGCCCACCGACTCCAGCGGAGGGCCCGGCGGATTCGCCGGATCCGCCGGGCCGTTGACCACGACCACCGTCAGATGGGTGCCGTCGGAGGTGAGGGAGATCCGTGTCACCGCGCCCGGCGCGTGCCGCACCACGTTCGCCAGCGCCTCCTGCACGATCCGGTACGCCGACAGATCCACCGTCTGCGGCACCGGCGACGCGCCCACGCTCAGCGACAACTCCGCGGGCACCCCGGCCCGTACGGTCGCCTCCACCAACTGCTGCACCCGCGAGATCCCGGGCTGCGGCGCGAGTTCGCCGTCCGCGTCCTCGCTCCGCAGCACCGACAGCAGGCGCCGCATCTCCGTCAGCGACTCGCGGGCGCTCACCGCGATCGCCCCGAACTCCTCGCGCGCCTCGGGCGGCAGCCCCGCGATCCGGTACGGCGCCGAGTCCGCCTGCACGGTGATCACGGACATGTGGTGGGCGACGACGTCGTGCAGCTCGCGTGCGATCCGCGTCCGCTCCTCCAGCAGGGTGCGCCGGGCCCGCTCCGCCTCGCTGATGGTCTCCTGCGCGGCCAGTCTCCGCTGGACCTCGCCCCGCTCCCGCAGCGCGCCCGTGACGACCAGCACCACCGCGGACAGGACGATCATCAGGACCCAGATCCCGTCGCTCAGATCCGATCTGATCAGCTCGAACAGCACGCTCGCCGCGCCGGTCGCCAGCCAGACGCCGACGAGTGTGCGGCGCGACTCCCGCAGCCCGAGGAAGGCCATCAGCACCAGGTACCCGATGACGACCGTCGGCGGCCACGGCCAGGAGTTCCCCGCCACGTGATCCGCGCCGATCAGCGCCGCCCCGCCGATCACATCCGCCGCGAACACGATCCACCACGCCTGCAGGGGCCGGGTGAGCGCCAGCAGCAACGGAGCGGTCTGGGCGACGGCCAGCGCCCTGGCCCCCGCGTCGGCCATCCCGTAGTCCTGGGCCAGCACGGTCATGGTGACGGGCAGCAGCGCCCCGACGGCCGCGAGCGCCACCAGATAGGGCAGCTTCCGCAGCCAGCGGTTCTTGGCGGACGCCAGGACGGGGGTGGGGGCGTGGGACGGAGTACGGAGCGCGTCGGCGAGCAGGCGCGCCTGCTCACGGGCGGACTGCCAGAGAGGAGGCTGGGGTGGCTGAGGCATAGGACCGCCAGGGTAAGCAGCACCGCGGGCCGGTGGCGTCATACTTCCGGCGGGGGTCGCGGTGTCATACCCGGGTATGACACCGCGTACGGCTCCCCGGTGCCGGACCGCACGCGCGTACGACACCGCACGCGCGCACGACCCTCGCCGCCGAACGGCGCTCCGGCGGATCGGGGCTGCGGGCCGGCCGGTGCTACAGCTCCGACAGCAGCTCCGCCTTCTTCGAGCTGAACTCCTCGTCCGTCACCAGTCCCGCCTGATGCAGCTCCCCGAGGTGCCGGATCCGCTCGGCGATGTCCGCGGGGTCCCGCCGCCCGGCGCGCAGGGCCATCACCGGAGCCGGGCCCGACCTCTGCACGGACTCCAGCACGGCCGCCGCGAACGGCAGGGACTCATGGACGGGACCGTTGCGCAGCCCGAACAGCACCGCGGCCGGGTCCTGGTCGGCCTTGGCGGGGCGGGTGTCGTCCTGCGAGCGGCGCAGCAGCCGCAGATAGCCGTCGAGCGCCTCGGGGGTGCGCCACTCGACACCGCTCAGCTCGCCCACGGCGAAACTCTGGTCGCCCGCCTTCCACTTGGCGGACGAGGCGCCGGTCCAGGACCAGCGGAAGTCGACGCGCCGGCCGTCGAACGACGCCTTGCCGTCGTACGCCTTGAAGCTCAGCGGGGGGCTGGGCGCGGCCACGGCGTACCGCGCGGACGGCTGGTCCGCGTCCGGGGGCAGCACGGCCCGCAACTCGTCGCGGTAGTACTCGGCCAGGGTCTCCCGTTCGGCGGGCAGCACCAGCCGGTACGGGTCGCTCTCTTCCTTCAGCTGTCCGGCGGCCGCTTCCATCAGCGGATCCGCGCCGGACCTGGGTGCCGCGTGCAGCACCACGGTGCCCCGCTTGCCCGGGGTGAGTGTCACCGATGCCAACGCCTCGTGGGGGATGCGGCGTTCGCGGAGCGCCTGGAAGAGCTTCGGCGTGCGGTGCCCCCGTTCAAAGCGGATGAGCACGGAGTCGGACTCGAACTCCCATGTGGCTTGAATTCCGGCCAGTACATCACCCATACACATCATCGTAGGCGGCGGGCGCCCACGCGTCGCCCCTTGGTGCGGAGCCCGGTCGGCGAAGTTCTACGCGCGTCAGGCCGCTGCTTCTCCGTAAATATCGCTGCGACACGTGTCATCCTCGCCCGCGCAGCTCACGCCGTCGTAGGCCCCGACGCCTATTTCCGCGAGGTTGACGAGGCTCTCCGTGCCTGGCTCGAAATAACCGGTATGGCCGATTGCGCCCGCCGCCGACATCCGGCGCGCACCGAAGTCGTGGGACATCGGGTCCTCGCCGTGCCCGAGCCCGCCGACCTCCAGATGCGGCACGTCCTCGATCCAGTCGTCGCTGTCGCGCATCGCCCAGACGCGGGCGCGGGCGTCCAGTCCGGCGACGCTCCCGGCGCGCATGCCGGGGCTGCCCGCCACGGCGATATCGGTCACCCGCCCGGTGAGCCGGCGCGCGGCGACCCCGCATACGACGGAGCCGTAACTGTGGCATATCAGAGCGATTTCGGATGTTCCGGGCAGTGCGGCGGTGAGTGCGGCCAGCCGCACCGAGCCGTTCTCCGCGAGCCGCCCTATCGCCGAGTCCATGCCGAGCCCCACGGGCGCGGTGTAGTCGGCCCAGGCGATGACGGCGGTACGGGTACGGGGGGAGGCGGCCCGCTCGGCGGCGTACAGCGACTGGGCCATGCCGACGGGCGCGGTGTACTCGCGCGTCGAACGCTGGAAGGTGAGCAGATTGGTGTCCACACCGGGCACGATCACGGAGACCCGCTCGGCGGTGTCCAGGTCGCCGAACACCTCGGCGACCTTGCCGGAACCGGACGGGTCGAACGCGAGGATCTGCCGTCCGGGGGTCATCAGCGCCTGGTACCGGTGTATGCGGCGCACGGCGTCACGCAGGCCGTCCGGGCTGAGCGCGGCGGCGGCCACGCGCCCCCGCTCGTGCTTCAGCGCCCGCACGAGCGCGATGCGGTTGGCGCGGTAACGCAGGGACACCGGGGCGCCGTTGAGGTTGCCGACCACGTGGGGGAAGCGGTCGGCGAGACGGGCGCGGTGGTACCCGCCGATCGACGCGAAGAAGGCGGCCGTGCGGTGCGCGGGCGCGTCGGTGCGGGGGAGCGGCCGGGTGCCGATGTGCGCCTTCCGCCAGCCCGCCAGCTCGGCGTCGAAGGCCCCGCGCGGGCCGCCGCCGTTGCGTACGGCCGTCCAGCCGGTCGTCGCCAGCATGATGAACACGACCGCCAGCGCGAGCAGCGCGCGCCAGGCGGTGAGGGTGGGGGAGGAGTCGAAGGAAGTCACTGCGGAACACCCTAGGAGACCTCCCCCCTCCCCCGTGGCCGCCGTGAGCCAACTCACCCGGTGCCGCGCCCCCGGCCCGGGGCCCTCGCCCGTGGACCTCAGGCGCGGGCGGAGTCCGGCGGCGCGGCGTCCCGCCAGTCGCCCGCCAGTGCCGCCCCCAGGTGTTCCAGGTAATTCGCCGTCAGATCCCGGATCGCCTCGGCGCTGAAGTCCTCGCCCTGGCCCCAGACGCGGCCCGCCACCCGCATCACCCCGCTGAACGCGGCCACCGCCACCCGCGGCCGGGGGTCCGTGTCGATGTCGAGGCCCTCACGGTCGGCGATGAGCCGGGCGATCGACTCCTCCAGGTCCGTGCTGCGGCGCAGATGCACGGCCAGTAGCGCGGGCGTGGACTCGATCACCAGATAGGCGCGCATGTGCAGTTCGAGGGGGATGATCTCCTCGATCGCCTCACCGATCGTGTCCCACGCCGCCAGCACCGCTCTCCGCATCGCCTCGAACGGCGGCTCGTGGGCCGGACGTTCGCGCACCGCCTTCACGAAGTGGGACTCGATCAGCGTCTGGATGGTGAAGGCGACCTCCTCCTTGCTGGCGAAGTACCGGAAGAAGGTCCGCTGCGAGACGTCCGCCGCCTCGGCGATCTCGTCGACCGTGGTCTGCTCGTAGCCCTTGGTGATGAACAGTTCCAGCGCCGCGCGCGCCAGATCGTTGCGGGTCCGCTGCTTCTTCCGCTCCCGCAGCCCGGCGGTCGGCTCGACCGTCACTTCATGGCCTCACTTCATGGCTACTGGCGCTGTGCGCAGGGCGTGAACCGCCGATGGCTGTGGCACGGAAACACGCGGTGCCCCGGTCGCATCGACAAGGCCCAGGGTACCTGTGACCCATGTGACAGCTACCGACTAGTGAAATGGTTTGTCAACTGTCAGTGGCTGACACTAGCCTCTCCCGCATGACTAGTCAGACCACCGTCGACAAGGCGCCGAAGGATCCCCGGGACTCCCTTCCCACCCCTGCCAAGGGGCTCCGCGGCCACCCATGGCTGACACTGTTCGCCGTGGCCATCGGCGTGATGATGGTCGCCCTGGACGGCACCATCGTGGCGATCGCCAACCCCGCGATCGCGAGCGACCTCGGGGCCACGTTCGCGGACGTCCAGTGGATCACCAACGGCTACTTCCTCGCCCTCGCCGTGACCCTGATCACCGCGGGCAAGCTCGGTGACCGGTTCGGTCACCGCCAGACCTTCCTCATCGGAGTCGTCGGGTTCGCCCTGGCCTCCGCCGCCATCGGCCTCTCCGACAGCATCGCCATGGTCATCACCTTCCGGGTGGCCCAGGGCCTGTTCGGCGCGCTGCTGATGCCCGCCGCGCTCGGTCTGCTGCGCGCGACCTTCCCCGCCGAGAAGCTGAACATGGCGATCGGCATCTGGGGCATGGTCATCGGCGCCTCCACCGCGGGCGGCCCGATCGTCGGCGGTCTGCTCGTCGAGCACGTCAGCTGGCAGTCGGTCTTCTTCATCAACGTCCCGGTCGGCATCCTCGCCGTGGTCCTCGGCGTGATCATCCTCAAGGACCACCGCGCGCAGAACGCCCCGAGGTCCTTCGACATCCTCGGCATCCTGCTGCTGTCCGCGGCCATGTTCTGCCTGGTGTGGGCGCTCATCAAGGCCCCCGAGTGGGGCTGGGGCGACGGCAAGACCTGGGGCTTCATCGTGGTGGCGCTCGTCTGCTTCGGGCTGTTCGCCGTCTGGGAGAACAAGGTCGCGGAGCCGCTCATCCCGATGCGGCTGTTCCGTTCCGTGCCGCTGTCGGCCGGTGTGGTCCTGATGGTGCTCATGGCGATCGCCTTCATGGGCGGTCTGTTCTTCGTCACCTTCTACCTCCAGAACGTGCACGGCATGAGCCCGGTCGACGCCGGACTCCACCTGCTGCCGCTCACCGGAATGATGATCGTCGGCTCCCCGCTCGCCGGTGTGGTGATCACCAAGGTCGGCCCGCGCGTTCCGCTGGCCGGCGGTATGGCCCTCACGGGGATCGCCATGTTCGGGATGTCGACCCTGACCACGGACACCGGCAGCCCGCTGATGTCGGTCTGGTTCGCGCTGCTCGGCCTCGGCCTCGCGCCGGTCATGGTGGGCGCCACCGAGGTCATCGTCGGCAACGCCCCCATGGAGCTGTCCGGAGTCGCGGGCGGACTCCAGCAGGCGGCGATGCAGATCGGCGGCGCCCTCGGTACGGCGGTGCTCGGCGCGGTCATGGCGTCCAAGGTGGACAGCGACCTCGCCGACAACTGGGCCGACGCCGAGCTGCCGCCGCTGAGTCCGGAGCAGCTGGACAAGGCGGCCGAGGCGGTTCAGGTCGGGGTGCCCCCGGTCGCCGACGGGACGCCCCCGGAGGTCGCCGCGAAGATCGCCGGTGTCGCGCACGACACCTTCATCTCCGGCATGGGCGCGGCCTGCCTGGTCGCCGCGGGTGTCGCCGTGGTGGCGGTGTTCGTCGCCCTGCTGACCAAGCGCGGCGAGAACGCCGAGGCGGGCGCGGGCGCGGCCCACATCTGAGCCCGTACGCTCCCGGAACACGGATCGCCGCGGGCCGCGCCCGTTCCGAGGAGCCCGTACCGGCCGCGGGCCCGCCCCCGCTCCTGGGAGCCTCACCGCTCCCGTGGGCGCCGGGGGCCGCCACGCCGTCCGGATCCGGGCGGGACCGGGGCGCCGGGGCCCCTGCGGCGCCCCGGTCCCGCCCGGTGAGGTGCCCTTTTCCGGCCCCGCGCCTGTGCCGACAGCCCCGCCGGGACCGCCCGGCGGGGCTGTCGGCTGCCGGGATCCCGGCGGGAGCCGCCCCCCCCCGAGGGCGCTCACGCGAGGGGCCCGCGACGGCGCACGCGGGAGCCGGGTGTGCGGCCGTGTCCGGGAGATGCCGGGCCCGGCGTCGGGGCGACCCGGTCGCCCTGTTCCGTACGGGCGTTCACGGTCCGGGAGAGCCGACCGCTCCCGGTGCCGGGACCTCCCCGGTCCCCGCCCTCTCGGCCGAGGCACCCCCGCCCGCCGCCGGAGCACCCGTCGGGAACCCACCGACCCCGGCTCCGCCCGTCACCGGGCCGCCCACCACTGGCACGCCCGCTGTCGGCAGACCCGCCTCAGGGCCACCCATCACCGCCACGCCCGCCGGCGCCGGGATTCCCCCGGCCGGGGCCAGCGCGGCCACCTGCTCCCGCAGCCCCTTCACCTCGGCCGTGAGGGCCTCCAGGAGGGCCGTCTGCCGCCGCTCCTCCGCGTCGTCGCGCTCGAAGCGGGCGATGAACCAGGCCGCGATGTTCGCGGTCACGACACCCAGCAGCGCGATGCCGGAGATCATCAGCCCCACCGCCAGCACCCGGCCGAGCCCGGTCGTGGGCGCGTGGTCGCCGTAACCGACCGTCGTCATCGTGGTGAAGGACCACCACACCGCGTCGCCGAGCGTCCTGATGTTCCCCTCGGGCGCGTCCCGCTCGACATGGAGCACCGCCAGCGAGCCGAACATCATCAGCCCCACCACCGCGCCCCCGACATATGTCGTGAGCGTGATCTGCGGGGCCATCCGGGCCCGCCGGCCCACCAGCAGCAGCGTGGCGACGATCCTCAGCAGCCGCAGGGGCTGGATCAGCGGCAGGAGCACCGCGAGCAGATCCAGGGGGTGCTTGCGGACGAACAGCCACCGGCCCGGCGCCAGCGCCAGCCGTACGAGATAGTCCGCCGCGAAGGAGCCCCACACCACCCACTCGGTGAGGGTGCACACCCGGTGCACCCACGGGTCCGCGTCCGGCGCCACGATCGGGACGGCGTACGCCACGCCGAACGCCACGGCGAGCACCAGCAGCGGCCTCTGCATGCGCTCTTCCCACCGGACCTGTGCTGTTCGCTGCTTCATGCCGTGCATCGTAGAGACGCCGAAGGGCGGTGGAACCCCAAAGTTCCACCGCCCCTCGGACCGTGCGCGGTTACGCGTCGCCGCCCGCGGCCCCCGGATCGGCCGCCGCCACGTCCAGCAGCTGGTACCGGTCCACGGCCTGCTTCAGCACCGAACGGTCGACCTTGCCCTCCCGCGCCAGCTCGGTCAGCACCGCCAGCACGATCGACTGGGCGTCGATGTGGAACCAGCGGCGGGCCGCGCCCCGCGTGTCGGCGAAGCCGAAGCCGTCCGCGCCCAGGGAGCTGTACGGCCCGGGCACCCAGCGCGAGATCTGGTCCGGCACCGAGCGCATCCAGTCGGACACGGCCACGAACGGGCCCTCGGCGCCGCTCAGTTTGCGGGTGACATACGGAACGCGCTGCTCCTCCTCCGGGTGCAGCAGATTGAACTCCTCCACCTCGACGGCCTCGCGGCGCAGCTCGTTCCAGGAGGTCGCCGACCAGACGTCGGCCCGTACGTTCCACTCCTCGGCGAGGATCCGCTGGGCCTCCACCGCCCACGGCACGGCCACGCCGGAGGCCATGATCTGCGCCGGGATCGCGCCCGCATCGGCCGCCCTGAAGCGGTGGACACCCTTGAGGATGCCCTCCACGTCCACGTTCTCCGGCTCGGCCGGGTGCTGGATCGGCTCGTTGTAGACGGTCAGGTAGTAGAAGACGTCCGCGCTCTCCCCGGGGCGGGCCCCGCCGTACATCCGCCGCAGGCCGTCCTTGACGATGTGCGCGATCTCGAAGCCGAAGGCGGGGTCGTAGGCGACACAGCCCGGGTTCGTGGAGGCGAGCAGCTGCGAGTGGCCGTCCGCGTGCTGGAGTCCCTCGCCGGTCAGCGTCGTCCGCCCGGCGGTGGCGCCCAGCACGAAGCCGCGCGCGAGCTGGTCCGCCATCTGCCAGAACTGGTCGCCGGTGCGCTGGAAGCCGAACATCGAGTAGAAGACGTACACCGGGATCAGCGGCTCGCCGTGGGTGGCGTACGCCGAGCCCGCGGCGATCAGCGAGGCCGTGCAGCCCGCCTCGGAGATGCCGTCGTGGAGCATCTGCCCGGTCGGCGACTCCTTGTACGCGAGCAGCAGGTCACGGTCCACGGCCTCGTACTGCTGGCCCAGCGGGTTGTAGATCTTCGCGCTCGGGAAGAACGAGTCCATGCCGAAGGTGCGGTACTCGTCCGGCGCGATCAGCACGAAGCGCTTGCCGATCTCCTTGTCCCGCATGAGGTCCTTGAGCAGCCGGACGAACGCCATGGTGGTCGCGATCGACTGCTGGCCGGAGCCCTTGCGCACCGCCGCGTACGTCTTGTCCTCCGGCAGCGCCAGCGGCTTGGCGCGCACGACCCGGGTGGGCACATAGCCGCCCAGCGCCTTGCGGCGGTCGTGCATGTACTGGATCTCCTCCGAGTCGCGGCCCGGGTGGTAGTACGGCGGAAGGCCGCCTTCCAGCTGCGCGTCCGTGATCGGGAGGTGGAGGCGGTCGCGGAAGCCCTTGAGGTCGTCGACCGTCAGCTTCTTCATCTGGTGGGTCGCGTTGCGGCCCTCGAAGTTCGGACCGAGGGTCCAGCCCTTGACGGTCTGCGCGAGCACCACCGTCGGCTGGCCCTTGTGCTGCTTGGCCGCCTGGAACGCCGCGTACACCTTCCGGTGGTCGTGACCGCCGCGGCCGAGGTGCAGGATCTGCTCGTCGGTCATGGTCGCGACCATGGCCCGCAGCCGCTGGTCGCCGCCGAAGAAGTGCTCCCGGATGTACGCGCCGGTCTCGGTGGCGTACGTCTGGAACTGGCCGTCGGGCGTGGTGTTCAGCTTGTTCACCAGCAGGCCGTCGCGGTCCTGGGCGAGCAGCGGGTCCCAGGAGCGGTCCCAGACCAGCTTGATGACGTTCCAGCCGGCGCCCCGGAACTGGGACTCCAGCTCTTGGATGATCTTGCCGTTGCCGCGCACCGGGCCGTCGAGGCGCTGGAGGTTGCAGTTGACCACGAAGGTGAGGTTGTCCAGGCCCTCACGGGCGGCGATGGAGAGCTGGCCGAGGGACTCGGGCTCGTCCATCTCGCCGTCGCCGAGGAACGCCCACACATGCGAGGCGGAGGTGTCGGCGATGCCGCGCGCCTCCATGTAGCGGTTCATCCGGGCCTGGTAGATCGCGCCGAGGGGGCCGAGGCCCATGGACACGGTCGGGAACTCCCAGAAGTCCGGCATCAGCCGCGGGTGCGGGTAGCTGGAGAGCCCGTGGGGCGCCTTGGACCGCTCCTGGCGGAAGGCGTCGAGCTGGGTCTCGCTCAGCCGGTCGAGCAGGAAGGCGCGGGCGTAGATGCCGGGCGAGGCATGGCCCTGGAAGAAGATCTGGTCGCCGCCGTCGCCGTGGTCCTTGCCCCGGAAGAAGTGGTTGAAGCCCACGTCGTAGAGAGAGGCGGAGGAGGCGAAGGTGGCGATGTGGCCGCCGACGCCGATACCGGCCCGCTGGGCGCGGGAGACCATCACCGCGGCGTTCCAGCGGGTCGCGTTGAGGACCCTGCGCTCGATGTCCTCGTTGCCGGGGAAGAAGGGCTCGTCCTTGGTGGCGATGGTGTTCACGTAGTCCGTGCTGCGCATCTCGGGCACGGCCACGCGGCGCTCACGGGCCCGCTCGATGAGCCTGAGCATCAGATAGCGGGCCCGCTCCCGGCCCCGTGTGTCGACGGCGGCGTCGAGAGAGTCCAGCCACTCCTTGGTCTCTTCGGGATCGAAATCCGGGACCTGGCTGGGAAGGCCGCCAATGATGATCGGGTTGCGATCTGATCCGGAAGCCACGCTGTTCCTTCGCTGTTCGGAGCGATCGAAATCCGGAGAATTCGATGCGCTCTTGGGGAGTTGCCGGGCGGTGACGCACCGCCTCCATCGTGTACCTCGGGGAGGGAAACGTCATCTCTACCGGGGGGTAACCCGCGATGTCGTCGGCATCCCGGCTCCGCCTCGGCGACAGGACGGTCCAAATCGCAACCTTACGCCCAACCCGGTAAGGCGTTCCGTTTGGGTGTTCGGTTCAGAAGGGGGTGGCGAGTGGACGTAAAGTGGCAAACGCGGCTGAATGGTGTGGCACGCGGTACGAGCCCGGGCCGACCGTGTCAGGGGTTGCGTCGAGACGGGCGCAAACGTCACCGTTTCGGCGGTCTGGGCGGCCGGGTACTTGCGCGATCCGTCCCGCCCGTGTGGACTACGGCCCAAAGCCGCGCGTACGCGCGCGGCCGCAGCATCTACCGAACATGATCAGGAGGCAAGCCGTGAGCGCGACCGCGGACCACGCGGAGGAGCGGACCAACCCGGCGGCAAGGCTGGGGTTCGAGCCCGGACAGGTGGTCCAGGAGATCGGCTATGACGATGACGCCGACCAGGATCTCCGTGAGGGCATCGAGTCCGTCATCGGCCAGGATCTGGTGGACGAGGACTACGACGATGTCGCAGACGTCGTCGTCCTCTGGTTCCGGGACGAGGACGGCGACCTGACGGACGCACTGGTGGACGCCATCGGCCTCCTCGACGAGGGCGGTGTGATCTGGCTGCTCACCCCGAAGACCGGCCGGGACGGCTACGTCGAGCCGAGCGACATCAGTGAGGCCGCTCAGACCGCCGGGCTCTCGCAGACCAAGAGCATCAACGCGGCCAAGGAGTGGTCGGGCAGCAGACTGGTGGCACCCAAGCGCTGAGCAGTGAAGGGCGCAGGCCAGGACCCCCTCCGACCACTGTCGGAGGGGGTCCCTGCGTAGGGTGGACCCATCACCCGAACGGGACCGGCGATCTCCGCGCCGCCCGTAGGGACCCGGACGGCACCGCGCCTCACGGCAGCGCACTTTTCGAAGGGAACCACCCGCATGGCGATCGAGGCAGGCACCAAGGCCCCCGCGTTCCAGCTGAAGGACAACCACGGGCGGACCGTGGACCTCGCCGCGTACCGCGGTGAGAAGAACGTGGTGCTCCTCTTCTATCCCTTCTCCTTCACCGGCGTGTGCACGGGCGAGCTGTGCGCCCTGCGCGACGAGCTGCCGAAGTTCGTCAACGACGACACCCAGCTCCTCGCCGTCTCCAACGACTCCATCCACACCCTGCGCGTCTTCGCCGAGCAGGAGGGGCTGGAGTACCCGCTGCTCTCCGACTTCTGGCCGCACGGCGAGGTCTCGCGCGCGTACGGCGTCTTCGACGAGGACAAGGGCTGCGCGGTGCGCGGCACCTTCGTCATCGACAAGGAGGGCGTCGTGCGCTGGAGCGTCGTCAACGCCCTCCCGGACGCCCGCGACCTCAACGACTACGTCAAGGCCCTGGAAACCCTCTGACGTACGGGCCGGCATACGGGCAAACTGTCCGTCGTGTCCGGACCGTCCCCGGAATGCGCCGGGCCGCCCCCGCGACCCGTCGCGTCCGTGGGCGTATGAGGGTGTATCGATCGGGAACCGGTCACTAGGATCCACTCGTTGATCCGATCAGGAACGCACGACGGGGGCGCTGCCCCTGAAAACCAATGGAGGGACTCGTGGGAGTCAGCCTCAGCAAGGGCGGCAACGTCTCGCTGACCAAGGCCGCGCCCGGCTTGACCGCGGTGCTCGTGGGCCTGGGCTGGGACGTCCGTACCACCACCGGTACGGACTTCGACCTGGACGCCAGCGCCCTGCTGACCAACGCCGAGGGCAAGGTCACCAACGACGGCAACTTCGTCTTCTTCAACAACCTCAAGAGCCCCGACGGCTCCGTCGAGCACACCGGTGACAACCTCACCGGTGAGGGCGAGGGTGACGACGAGGCGATCAAGGTCAATCTGGCCGCGGTCCCGGCGGACGTCGACAAGATCGTGTTCCCGGTCTCGATCTATGAGGCCGAGGGCCGCCAGCAGTCCTTCGGACAGGTGCGGAACGCGTTCATCCGCGTCGTCAACCAGGCCGACAACAACGAACTCGCCCGCTACGACCTGAGCGAGGACGCCTCGACCGAGACCGCCATGGTCTTCGGCGAGCTGTACCGCAACGGCGCCGAGTGGAAGTTCCGCGCCATCGGCCAGGGCTACGCCTCGGGGCTGCGCGGCATCGCGCAGGACTTCGGCGTGAACGTCTGAGAAGGCACCATCCCGTCCGGCGCCGCACTCCCGAGTGCGGCGCCGGACGTGCCTGCGCGGTTCGCGGGGCATGCCGGGGCAGGGCATGCGACCGTGCGGGCGATTCTGTCCGGAGGCATGGGACGTGCCGGGCAGGGCAGTCTGTGCAAGCGCACCGGGCGCGCCGAGCCGGGCACGCGGTTGCGATCACACCGTCTTTTGGGGAGGACCAGAACATGGGCGTCACGCTCGCCAAGGGGGGCAATGTCTCCCTCTCGAAGGCCGCACCGAATCTCACTCAGGTGCTCGTAGGACTCGGCTGGGACGCGCGCTCCACCACCGGAGCCGACTTCGACCTCGACGCGAGCGCGCTGCTCTGCAACAGCGGACGCGTGCTCGGGGACCCTTACTTCGTCTTCTACAACAACCTCAAGAGCCCCGAGGGCTCCGTCGAGCACACCGGTGACAACCTCACGGGCGAGGGCGACGGCGACGACGAGTCGCTGATCGTGGACCTCACCCTGGTTCCGGCCAATGTCGACAAGATCGTGTTCCCGGTCTCCATCCACGACGCCGACAATCGGGGACAGACCTTCGGCCAGGTCAGCAACGCGTTCATCCGCGTGGTCAACCAGGCCGACGGCCAGGAGCTGGCCCGCTACGACCTGAGCGAGGACGCCTCCACCGAGACCGCGATGATCTTCGGCGAGCTGTACCGGTACGGCGGGGAGTGGAAGTTCCGTGCAGTAGGCCAGGGGTACGCGTCGGGTCTGCGGGGCATCGCTCTAGACTTCGGGGTCAATGTTTCGTAAAGCCGCGTACTGAGCGGGAAAACCCGTCATCGGTGCGCGGGGAGAACCTCCCCACGGTCTGCCCGGGGGGATTCGGGGGACCCCCACTTACACGATTGGGTACCAGTGGTTCTGAAAACCTTCGGCTGGTCGTTCGCGGTCACCGCGCTCGGCTTGGTCGCGGCGGTGTTCTACGGGGGATGGGCCGCCTTCGGGCTCGTGGCGATCCTGTCCGTCCTGGAGATCTCGCTGTCCTTCGACAACGCGGTGGTCAACGCCGGAATCCTGAAGAAGATGAATGCCTTCTGGCAGAAGATCTTCCTCACGATCGGCATCCTCATCGCCGTGTTCGGCATGCGGCTCGTCTTCCCGGTCGTCATCGTCGCGGTGAGCGCCAGTCTCGGTCCCATCGAGGCCGTCGAGCTGGCACTCAACGACAAGGACAGGTACGAGGAACTCGTCACCGACGCCCATGCCTCGATCGCCGCGTTCGGTGGCATGTTCCTGCTCATGATCTTCCTCGACTTCATCTTCGAGGACAGGGAGATCAAGTGGCTCGCCTGGCTGGAGCGCCCGCTCGCCAAGCTGGGCAAGGTCGACATGCTGTCCGTGTGCATCGCTCTGATCGTGCTGCTGGTCAGCGCGGTGTACCTCGCTCCCGAGGCGCACACCCACAGCGGTCCGCAGGACAAGGCCGAGACGGTTCTGCTCTCCGGTATCGCCGGTCTGATCACCTATCTCATCGTCGGTGGTCTGTCCAGTTACTTCGAGAACAAGCTGGAGGAAGACGAGGAGCGGGAGCACGAGGCGGACGAAGCGGCCAAGAAGAGCGGCAAGCAGGTCTCGGCCGTCGCCCTCGCCGGCAAGGCCGCCTTCTTCATGTTCCTCTACCTTGAGGTCCTGGACGCGTCCTTCTCCTTCGACGGCGTCATCGGCGCCTTCGCCATCACCAACGACATCGTGCTCATGGCCCTCGGCCTCGGTATCGGCGCGATGTACGTCCGGTCGCTCACCGTCTACCTGGTCCGCGAGGGCACCCTGGACGACTACGTCTATCTGGAGCACGGTGCGCACTACGCGATCGGCGCGCTGGCCACGATCCTGCTGATCACGATCCGCTTCGAGATCAACGAGTTCATCACGGGCTCCGTCGGTGTGGTGCTGATCGCCTGGTCCTTCTGGTCCTCGATCAGGCGGAACAAGGCTCTTGAGGCGCAGGGGAACTCCCTGGACAAGAAGTCCGAGCCACACTCCGAAGCCGGGGTGTGACGCGGCGCGTATTGCGGAACGCTCTCAGCGGGGCGGTGCCGGGGCCGGTGCCTCGGCGCCGCCCCGCGCGTGCGGGGAGAGCGGGGTGACGGAACCATCGACACCACTGGGGGTGGCACGGCATGGCCTTCTGGGACGGTCTCCTGCGGGGCAGGTCCGCTCAGTTCGACACCGGCAGCGCCGCGACGAACTCGATATCCCTGACCAAACGGCACCCGACGGTCTCCCTCACCAAGCAGGGCGCCGCCACCGGTCATCTCCGGGTCAATCTCTCCTGGCGGATGCGCACCTCCGACATCGAGGGCCGGTCCCGGCAGAGCGGTCTGCTGCGGCACCCCTTCAAGCTGTTCCAGCCCGATGTCGTCCAGGCCCACACCCAGGGCATGGTCAACGTCGACCTCGACCTCGGCTGCCTCTACGAGCTGACGGACGGCGCCAAGGGTGTGGTGCAGCCGCTCGGCGGCTTCTTCGGTTCGACCAATGAGCCCCCGTACGTCAGGCTCAGCGGCGACGACCGCTTCGGCTCCGGCTCCGGCGAGACGGTCTACGTCAATCTCGATCACCACGCCGAGATCAAGCGGATGCTGTTCTTCGTCTACATCTACGACCAGACACCCGCGTTCGACCGTACGCACGCGCTGGTGACCCTGTTCCCGAGCAGCGGCCCCCGGGTGGAGATCGAGCTGGACGAGCGCGCCCCGCAGGCGCGCTCCTGCGCGGTGTTCACCATGGAGAACGTCAAGGGCGAGCTGACCGTCCGCCGCGAGGTGAAGTTCGTGTACGGCTTCCAGGCGGAGCTCGACCGGCTGTACGGATGGGGCCTCCAGTGGGGCCGCGGTTACAAGAGCAAGCTGTAGGAGCGCTGGGCGGGCGATCGGGCACGGTCAGGGGCCCGGGTACCCACCGGGGCCCGGTGGGCGGTGCCGCCCCGGACGGGCACCCGGGACCGGATGCCGGGTCGGCCCGGCCCCGGGCCCCGGGACGCACCGCCGGTCCGGGCAGGGACCCGTGCCCGCGTCACCGCTCCGGGACTCCTCGGCCCGGGCACCCGGGCCCACACCCGGCCTCGGGCACACACCCGCCCCCGGGGCCGGCGCCCGGCTCAGGGGCGTACGAACTGCGGCCCCATCGGCGGCAGCCGGAAGTCCGGGTCGGGGACGAAGGCGGCCGCGGGCTGCGGATACCCGTACCCGGACCGGACCGGGGGAGAGGACGGCTGGGGGTAGCCGTACGCGGGGGCGTCCGGCGACTGCGGATAGCCGTACGCGGGGGGCCGCGCCGGGGGCTCGGGAGCCGCCGCCGGCTCGGTCTCGTCGACCGAGATCCCGAATGCCGTGGCCAGCCCGACCAGCCCGGTCGGATAGCCCTGCGCCACCGCGCGGAACTTCCAGCCCTCCCCGCGCCGGTACAGCTCGCCGCAGATGATCGCCGTCTCCTCGCCCGTCTCGGGCTTCACATCGAAGACCGCGAGCGGCTCGCTCTCCGCCAGAGCCGCGTCGTAGAGCAGTATCCGCAGATCGCGTACATGCTGGAAGGTGTCGCCGTCGGACGAGGCGGCGAGCACGACCTGGTCGACGGAGGCGTCGAGCGCGGAGAGATCCGCCTCGACGGTGTCCGTCAGATGCTCCGCGACGCGCTTCTTCGGCAGCCGCCGCACCAGCCCGGAGGGATGGCGCGGCTGGTTGTAGAAGACGAAGTCCTCGTCGGAGCGCACCCGGGCGTCGGTACCCAGCAGCAGGGCCGACGCGTCCACATCGGGGACGCCCGCACCCGGCGTCCAGCGCAGTACGGCCCGTACGGCCGCGGCCTCCAGCGGGACGTTCGAGCCTTTCACCATCGCGTGCGTCATGCCCGTCATCCTGCCCCTTCGGAGGCCGCCCGGACAACGGGGGGCACTTGTTCTCGGGACGAGACACATGCATGGTGCAATCGAGTCACCGTGAGTTCATCACCGTGGGGAACCCTTGGCATACGTTCGTACGTACTATTACCGGCCACGTCAGTCGGGCTGGCCCACCACACAGCACGGGGGAGTTTATGCGTCATTTCGGGCAACTTTCGCCTGCTGTCCGCGAACGTCTGTTCCATCAGGAGCCGTGCGAGTTCACCGCCGCCTCCTCCGCGCGGGTGCTCGCGGCAGCACTGGGTGCCACGCTCTACAGCCCCGCCACCCGCCCGAAACTGGCCGACGACGTCCTGAAGCAGGTCGGCCGCGGAGTCGTCTCCATGGTGCTCTGCCTGGAGGATTCCATCGACGACGCCGATGTGCCCGCGGCCGAGGACAATCTGATCCGCCAGTTCGCCGATCTCGACACCCGGGGCCGGGAGCTGCCCATGCTCTTCATCCGGGTCCGTGAACCGGGGCAGATCCCGGACCTCGCGGAGCGGCTCGGCGACTCCGTCCAGAGACTGACCGGATTTGTACTCCCCAAGTTCACGGAGGAGCGTGGCGTCCCCTTCCTGGAAGCGCTTACGGCGGCGGAGGCCGCGACCGGACAGCGGCTCTTCGCGATGCCCGTCCTGGAGTCCCCCGAGCTGCTCCATCTGGAGACCCGCGTCCAGACCCTCAGCGGAATCTGCAACACCGTCGACAAGTACCGCGACCGGGTCCTCGCGCTGAGGCTCGGCGTCACCGACTTCTGCTCGGCGTACGGGCTGCGCCGGAGCCCGGACATGACGGCGTACGACGTCCAGCTCATCGCCGCCGTGATCGCCGACGTGGTCAACGTCCTCGGCCGCGCGGACGGCACCGGCTTCACCGTCACCGGCCCGGTCTGGGAGTACTTCCGCCTCCAGGAGCGCATGTTCAAGCCCCAGCTGCGCCGGAGCCCGTTCATGGAGGTCCGCGCCGAGGAACTGCGCACCAACCTCATCGAGCACGACCTCGACGGTCTGCTCCGCGAGATCGAGCTGGACCGGGCCAACGGGCTGACGGGCAAGACCTGCATCCACCCCTCGCATGTGCTGCCCGTGCACGCGCTGTCCGTGGTCAGTCACGAGGAGTTCAGCGACGCGCAGGACATCCTGAGCCCCGGGCGCGACGGCGGCGGGGTCATGCGCTCCTCGTACACGAACAAGATGAACGAGGTGAAGCCGCACCGGGCCTGGGCCGAGCGGACCCTGCTGCGTGCGGAGGTCTTCGGCGTGGCCAGGGAGGAGATCGGTTTCGTGGAGCTGCTCACGGCGGGGCTCTCCGGCGAGTGAGTGCCGGGGCGGACGCCCCGGGAACCGGGACCCGCGCCCCGCGGTCCCATGGAGAAACACGGAGAAGGGAAGACACACCTGTGACGGTCTGGTCGGGAACATGGGTCACCGAGCGGCTGGGCGTCGGTCTCGACGGGGACGAGCGGCTGCGCTCCCTGCTCGGCCTCGCCCTGCGCCGCAATCCCCGCCGGGCCCATCTGCTCGTGTCGAACGTGCTGGGCAAGCACGTCCCCCAGTCACCCGCGGTGGTGTACGGGGCGGGGCACGGCCTCGGCGCCCGCGTCCGCGCGCTCCTGGGTGACGGGGAAGCGGCCCGCGCCGTCGTCGTCGGGTACGCGGAGACCGCGACCGGCCTCGGCCACGCGGTCGCCGACGGGGTGTCCCTCGCGCCCTACCTCCACTCCACCCGCCGCCCCGTGGAGGGCGTGCCCCGCGCGGGCGGCTTCGAGGAGTCCCACTCCCACGCCACCTCGCACCTCCTGCTCCCGGAGAACCCGGATCTGCTGGCCGGGCCGGGCCCGCTGATCCTCGTGGACGACGAGTTCTCCACCGGGAACACCGTCCTGAACACGATCCGCGACCTCCACGAGCGCTACCCCCGGGACCGCTATGTGATCGTCGCCCTGGTCGACATGCGCTCCCCCGGGGACCGCGGCCGCCTCGACTCCTTCGCCGCCGAGATCGGCGCGCGCGTGGACCTGATCGCCCTGGCCTCGGGGACGCTCCGCCTCCCCGACGACGTCCTCGCGAAGGGCCGGGAGCTCGTCGCCGAGCACGAGCCGTCCGCGCAGGCGCCCGTACCCGGGGCCGGCGCGGGCCCGGCCGGCCCCCTCGCCGGGGACGCGACCGCCGGCCTCCGGTCGATGGCCGCCGCCGCGGATGAGGGGGGCCGTGAGCCCCACCCGGACTCCGGGGTGCTCCCGGACTCCGTCTCCCACCCGGACTCCGGGCCCCTCGCGGACCCGGGCCCCGTCCCGGCCGGCCGGGACACCCGCGACCGGAGCACCCGCGCCCCGGCCGCGACCGGCACCGGTGCCGTACCGGCGACCGGCCGGGCGGGTACACCGGCCGGGCGGCCCGGCCGCGCGCAGGCGCACCGGGTCGAGCTGGAATGGCCGGCCGGCGTGCCCGACGGCGGGCGCCACGGCTTCCTGCCGGGGCACCGGCAGCGGCTGGAGGACGCGCTGCCCGCCATGGCCCGGCGCCTCGCCGACGCCGTCGGCCCGGAGGCCGGTCGCGTGCTCGTCCTCGGGTTCGAGGAGCTGATGTACGCGCCCCTGCGCCTCGGCACCGCCCTGGAGCAGCTTCTCGACGCCGATGTGCGGTACTCGACGACCACCCGTTCGCCCGTCCTCGCCGTCGACGACCCCGGCTACGCCATCCGCACCCGGATCGCCTTCCCCGCCCACGACGACCCGGCCGACGGCCCCGGCGAGCGCTACGCCTACAACGTCGCCGGCGCCGGGTTCGACGCCGTCGTCGCCGTCGTCGACTCCGTCGCCGACACCCCCGGCCTGTACGCCCCCGGCGGCCTGCTGGACCGGCTCGCGGCCCACACCCCCCGCCTGGTGCTCGCGGTCGTGCCCAGCCACGTCCCGCACGTCGCGCCCGCCCCGGGCCCCGCATCCGCACCGCACGTCGCATCCGCACCGCACGTCGCGCCCGTACCGCACGTCGCGCCCGTACCGCCCGTACTGCCCGTCGCGCCCGTACCGGAAAAGGTCCCCATGCTGCCCGAGCCCCTGCGCGGCCCCGCGTTCTCCTCGTATGCCCCCGAGGAGGTCGGCTGGCTGCTCCAGGATCTGTCGGACGTCGAGCTGGAGGCCCCCACGGAGGAGCGCGAGGAGGCGATCCAGAGCGGCGGCGCGCACTACGCGGAGTCGCTGCCGGTGGAGTACCAGCCGAGCGACGAGTACCAGGCGCTGTTCCGGCGCGCGCTCGGCGAGTCCGCCGGCCGGATCGCCCGCGCCGTCGGCGTCGTCACCGAGACCGTCCTCGCCGAGCGGTCGCCGCGCCCGGTCCTGGTGTCGCTGGCCCGCGCCGGCACCCCCGTCGGCGTGCTGATGCGCCGCTGGGCCCGCGACCGGCACGGCCTGGACCTGCCCCACTACGCCGTGTCCATCGTCCGCGGCCGGGGCATCGACGCGAATGCCCTGCGCTGGCTCCAGCGGCACCACGACCCGGCCGACGTGGTGTTCGTCGACGGCTGGACCGGCAAGGGCGCGATCACCCGCGAGCTGGCAGCCGCCCTCGACGCCTGCGCGGATCTGAGCGGATTCGACCCCTCGATCGCCGTGCTCGCCGACCCCGGGGGCTGCGTCGCCACCTACGGCACCCGTGAGGACTTCCTCATCCCCTCCGCGTGCCTCAACTCCACGGTCTCCGGGCTGATATCGCGCACGGTCCTGCGCGCCGACCTCGTCGGTCCGCACGACTACCACGGCGCGAAGTTCTACCGCGAACTCGCCGGCTCCGACGTGTCGAACGACTTCCTCGACACCGTCGCCGCCCGCTTCGGCGAGGTCGCCACCGCCGTGGACGCCGAGGTCAAGGAGCTGCTCGCGACGGATCGCGCGCCCACCTGGGAGGGCTGGGCCGCCGTCGAACGGATCAGTCAGGAGTACGGCATCCACGATGTGAACCTGGTCAAACCGGGCGTCGGCGAAACCACCCGCGTACTGCTGCGCCGCGTCCCCTGGAAGATCCTCGCCCGCGCCGGCGCCGGAGCGGATCTGGACCATGTGCGGCTGCTGGCCGGACAGCGCGGGGTTCCCGTCGAGGAGGTCGGCGAGCTGCCGTACAGCTGTGTCGGGCTGATCCACCCCCGCTACACCCGGGGCGCGACCGGCGTCGACGGCAAGGCGGTGACCGCGCCGTGAGTACGCCCGCCGCGCTGGTCGCCAGCGACCTCGACCGTACGCTCATCTACTCCGCCGGGGCCCTCGGGCTGACCGTCCCCGACGCGCAGGCCCCCCGGCTGCTCTGTGTCGAGGTCTACCAGGGCAAGCCCCTGTCGTACGTCACCGAGACCGCGGCCGGGCTGCTGCCGCGGCTGGCCGCGGAGACCGTGTTCGTACCGACGACCACCCGCACCCGTGAGCAGTACGGGCGCATCCGCCTGCCCGGACCGGTACCCCGGTACGCGGTCTGCGCCAACGGCGGGCACATCCTCGTCGACGGCGTCTCCGACCCCGACTGGCAGCGCCGGGTCGCCGCCCGCGTGGCCGGCGAGTGCGCCTCCCTCGACGAGGTCCGCGCGCATCTTCTCGCCGTCGCCGATCCCGCGTGGCTCCTCAAGGAGCGAGTCGCCGAGGACCTCTTCGCGTATCTGGTCGTCGAACGGGCGCTGATGCCCGAGGGCTGGGTCAAGGAACTCGCCGCCTGGGCCGAGGGCCGTGGCTGGGGCGTCTCCCTCCAGGGCCGCAAGGTGTACGCCGTACCGAAGCCGCTCACCAAGAGCGCGGCGGTCCGAGAGATCGCCCGGCGCACGGGCCCGGCCCGGATCCTCGCGGCGGGCGACTCGCTGCTCGACGCCGATCTGCTGCTGGCGGCGGACCGTGCCTGGCGCCCCTCCCACGGCGAACTGGCGGACACCGGCTGGACCGCGCCGCACGTGGACGTGGTGGAGGAGAGCGGCGTGGCGGCGGGGGAGGAGATCCTCCGCCGCTTCCTGGAGCGCTAGCGGGCCCGGGGCCGGGGCCGGGGCCCGGGCCCGCCCGGATGGCGCGGTGGTCCGCTCGGGCCCCGTGTGTACGGCGCGGTGGTCCGCCCGGCCCGGGCACGGGGCGGACCCGGGTCCGGTAGGCCCGGCGGCGCGCGGCGGCTTCCGTTGGCCCCGGGACGTCCCGGCGGTTCGGCGACCGGGGCCCGCGACCTGCCGACGGCTCGGCGGCTTCGACCGGCCGGTGCTCCCGGCGCCCCGGCGGCCCGCGCCCCGGGGGCTCAGCGCCTGTGCGACCCCGTGCCCGCCTTCCGCAGCCGTACGGCCACGAACCCCAGCACCGCGAGCAGCGCCGCCACCAGCACCGCCTTCGAGTAGGTCGAGACATACCCGGACACGGACTCCCAGTTCTCCCCGAGTGCGTACCCGGCGAGCACGAACACCGTGTTCCAGATCGCGCTGCCCAGCGTGGTGAGCGTCAGAAACAGCGGCAGCGGCATGCGCTCGACACCCGCCGGCACGGAGATCAGCGAGCGGAAGACGGGGATCATCCGCCCGAAGAACACCGCCTTCGGGCCGTGCCTCGCGAACCACGCCTCCGTGCGCTCGATGTCCGAGACCTTCAGCAGCGGCACCTTCGCGGCGATCGCGACCGTACGGTCCCGGCCGAGCAGCGCTCCCACCCCGTACAGCGCGAGCGCGCCGACCACCGAACCGATCGTCGTCCACACCAGCGCCGCGAGGAGACTCATCTGCCCCGTGCTCGACGCGAAGCCCGCCAGCGGCAGGATCACCTCACTGGGCAGCGGCGGGAAGAGGTTCTCCAGGGCGATGGCGATGCCCGCGCCGGGAGCGCCGAGGGTGTCCATCAGGCTGTTGATCCAGCCAGGAGCGGTGCTCTCGACCTGCGCCGCGCTGATCACGATCATCGGTTCCATACGTCCACGCTAGGTAATCACGCCTGAAGGGAAACTGAAGCCCACCTCCTACAAGGGTGCGGTCCACCGCAGTGTGCCGCCCGCCCCGACCGGCTAGCGTGCCGGACATGCGGGCGGAGACGGTGGAGACGGCGGAACCGGTGGCTTCGGTGAAGCGGGTGGATCCGGTCGAGCCGGTGGACGCGCGCGGTTCGCTGAAGACGGCCGCGGTGCGCGGGGCGTGGTACGCGGCGGGGCTGGCCGTCGGGGCCCTCACCGCCGTCGCCGAGCTGATCCTCGCCCTGCTCGCGGGCCCCGTACTCCTCTGTGTCCTGGCCTGGCCGCGCGGACGGCGCGCGGTGCTGCGCCGACTGGCGGCGCTCGCGGTCCGGGTCACGGACGCCGAGCTGCTCCGGCTGGACCGCTTCTTCCGGATGCGGCCCCCCGTCTCGTACGCACCCTCACGCGCCGCCCGCTATGCCGCCGCCCGAGTGCCGCTGGGCCTGCTCGGCGGGATGGTCCTGGGCTGTCTGCTCACCGGTCTGACCTGGCTGCTGTTCGCCCTCTTCGGCTGGTTCCTGGTGCCGATCGACTATCCCCTTGAGGTCGCCGGAACCGGACTCCTCGGTGCCTTTGTCATCGTTCTCGCAGCTCAGGGAGTGCACGGTACGACCCTGCTGGAAGGCCGGGTGGCACGTCACTTCCTCGGCCCGAGCCACCAGGACGTACTGGAGCGGCGCATCGCCGAGCTGGCCGCCACCCGCTCCGAGGTGCTGGACGCGGTCGACGACGAGCGCCGCCGGATCGAACGTGATCTCCACGACGGCGTACAGCAGAGCCTGGTCGCCCTCGGGATGCTGCTCGGCCGCGCCCGCCGCAGCCGCGACCCCGAGCGCACCGATCAGCTGCTCCTCCAGGCCCACGAGGAGAGCCGCCGCGCCCTGAACGAGCTGCGCGAGGTGGCCTGGCGCGTCTACCCGACCGTGCTCGACGAGGCCGGTCTGCACGCCGCCCTGGAGACGGTCGCCGAACGCACCACGCTCCCCGTCCGCCTGGAGTACCACGTCGAGCCGCCGGCCGGGCGGCAGGTGGAGACCGTGGCGTACTTCGTCGTCACCGAGGCGGTCACGAATGTGGTGAAGCACGCCGGAGCCACCCGGATCGGGGTGACACTGCGCCGCGACGGTACGACCCTGCACGTGAGCGTCGTGGACGACGGCCCGGGCGGCGCCGACCCCGCCGGCGGCGGACTCACCGGGCTGGCGAGCAGAGTCGCCGCGCTCGACGGCCGGTTCGGGGTGCACAGCCCGGTCGGCGGACCCACGACGATCACCGCGGAGCTGCCGTGCGCGTAATCCTGGCCGAGGACTCGACCCTGTTGCGGGAGGGGCTCGTACGCCTCCTCGTGGAGGAGGGCCATGAGGTCCTGGCGGCCGTCGGCGACGGCGAGAGCCTGCTGGCGGCGGTCGCGGAGCGGCGGCCGGACGTGGTGGTCGCCGATGTCCGGATGCCCCCGACCCACACCGACGAGGGGCTCCGCGCCGCCCTGGAGATCCGCCGCCGCTGGCCGGGCGTGGGGGTGCTGGTCCTGTCCCAGTACGTGGAGAAGCGGTACGCCACCGAGCTGCTGACCGGCGAGTCGGAGGGCGTGGGCTATCTCCTCAAGGACCGGGTGGTCCAGGTCGACGAGTTCCTCGACGCGCTGGAGCGGGTCGGGGAGGGGCGGGCCGCCTTCGACCCGGAGGTCGTACGCCAGCTCCTCGCCCGCAGCTCCCGTGCGCACCCGCTCGCCGGGCTGACCCCACGCGAGCGGGACGTCCTCGCGGAGATGGCCCAGGGCCATGCGAACGGAGTGATCGCGGCACGGCTCCACATCTCGCAGAGCGCGGTCGAGAAGCACATCAACGCGATCTTCGACAAGCTGACGCTGACCAGGACGGCGGGCTACTCACGGCGGGTGGTCGCGGTGCTGCGGTATCTGGGCTCCTGAGCTTCCGACACCGCCGGACCCCGGGCCCGCCGCGCCCGGTCGGCACGGTGGCGGCCCGGGGGTCGCCGGTTCAGCCGCAGCAGCCGCCACCGCAGCAGCCTCCGCCTCCGCCCCCGCCGCCGGGGGAGGGCTGGGCGCTCGTACCGCCGACGGCGACGGCGGAGAGCAGCTTCACGGTGTCGTCATGGCCGGCCGGGCAGTCCGCGGGGTCGGACGACCGGGCCATGGGCCGGTCCACCTCGAAGGTGTCGTCGCAGGTGCGGCAGCGGTACTCGTATCGGGGCATGGGCCAAGGCTACGGGCTCCCCTGCGGTTCACGCTGCTGCCCCTGCCCCTGCCCCTGCCCCTGGTCCTGCCCCTGGTCCTGGTCCTGCCCCTGAGCCTGTGCCTGCCCCTGGTCCTGTGCCTGCCCCTGGTCCTGTGTCCGCTGCTCCCGTGCCTGCTCCTGCAGCTCCCGTCGCCGCTGGTCCTCCAGCTGTGCCTCCTCGGGATGGCGGGCCCTCCAGTACGGGTTGTCGTGGGGGAGCGTCGAACTGACTCTCCCGTACATCCCGAAGAACATCAGCAGCAGGCCCACGACAAAGCTGAAGAGGACGTTCTCGATGTGGAAGGCCAGCGGGTTGAAGCTGGTGTCCAGCAGGGCGAGGTTGATGAAACCGCTGCCGACGAAGGCGATGCCGAGCACCATGTTCAGCGTCGAGGCGAAGTTGCCGCCGATGACCATCCCGGCGAGGAGCAGCGCACCGACGCAGACGGACAGCACGCTCAGCGCGCCATTGGTGTTGAGGCCGATGACCGTGTTGCCCTGGGTGCTGAAGAAGCCGATCTTGTTGATCAGTCCCAGGATGCCGAAGACGATCAGGAACACGCCCATGAGCCCGGCGCCGACGCGGTAGAGACGGCTGAGGCGGTGATCGACGGGGAGATGCTCGTTCAGCTTGATCTGCTTCTTGCGGGAGCTCTTGTGGGGCAGTACGTGTGCGGCCATGTCCGGCCTCCTCGGGTACGTACGCGTACTCCCAGCATCCGCCCGACGCGCTCCCCGTACAAATCAGGTCGGGCCGGTCCCGACGGGGTCGCCGTACGGGTGTCCGCCGGGTTCGCGGGGGTGCTCGGACGCCCGGCGGTCCGGCCACCGGGGGTCAGCCCCGGGTCTTCGCCGACGGCCCTCGCCGGGGGTCTTCCGTGGGGATCGGGCCGGACCGGCCCGGAGGGGGGGGTGCGGCGTCAGGGGGCGCCGCCGCCGCGCTCCTCCCTGATCTGCTCGACGACACGGGCGGCGGTGCGGCGGACGGCCTCGGTCTCGGTCAGGAAGTGCCAGTAGTCGGGGTGCCGGCCCTCAAGGGCGGTGACCGCGCGGCCCAGCCGGGCGACCGCGTCGTCCAGTGGCCGGGCGTGACGCGGGTCGGGGGTGTTGCGCCCGGCCATGGCGAGCCGCTGTGCGTCCCGTACGGCGAACCGGGTGCGCTCGATCTCCTGCTGCGGGTCCTTGGCGACCGCGTTCAGCCGCTGCAGTCGGTCCCCGGCGGCGGACACGGCCTCGTCGGTGCTGTTCAGCAGGGCGCGCACGGTGCCGAGAAGCGCGGTCGCGTCCGCCCAGCGCTGCTCGTCGCGGGCCGCGCCCGCTTCCTTCAGCTTCTCCTCGGCCTGCCGCACACCGAGGGCCGCCTGCTCCGGCACGGGCTGGAGATCCTGCCAGCAGGCGGCGGAGAAACGGCGGCGCAGCTCGCTCAGCACGGGCTCGACCGATCCGGCACGGGTGGTGAGGGCCTGCGCCCGGGTACGGAGGGAGACCAGGCGCTTGTCGATCTCGGCGGCGCGCTCGGGGAGCCGCTCGGCCTCCGCCCGTACCGCTTCGGCGTCACGCAGAACATGGTCGGCGCGGTGAAGCGTCCCGGTGACGCCGTGCTGCCCGGCGCCCTGGTTGAGCTTGGTCAGCTCGGGGGCGAGGGCGGCGAGGCGGGCGGCCAGATCGTCCGCTCTCATTCCGGAGGCGCGCACCGAATCGAGAGCATTGCTCGCGGCGAGGAGCGCCGCTCTCGCGCGCTCGACGGCGGGTGCCAGCCGGGCGAGCTGCGTCTCGGCCTTGTCGAGCAGCGGCCCGAGGCCCTCCCCGAACCGGTCCAGGTCCGCCTTCACCCGTACCAGCTCGTCCTTGGCCCGGTTCAGCTCGCCGCGCGCCTGGGAGGCGACCGACGCCTCCAGGTCGTCCCGGTCGAGATCATGCGTGTCGACGGCCGTGATGTACCGCTGACTGGCCTCGTCGATCCGCCGCCCGAGCGCCGCGAACCCCTCCACGGCCCGGCGCGCCTCGGGCGAGCTGTCCACGGCCGTGATCGTCTCGATGGAGATCCGCAGATCGCGCTGCGCGGTGTCCAGCTCGTAGAACGCGGCGGCGGCGGCGTCCTTCGCGGCCTGGGCCTCGGCCCGCTGCCCCTCTCCGCGCCCCCCGAACCAGCGCCGCGTCCCCCCTCCGGCGAACGTCCCCGGCAGCACGGCCACCAGCAGCGGCACGGGCAGCAGCACCAGTGTGAGGACATTCCGGACGGCACTCGCTTTCGCGCTTGCGTGCGGCCGCGTGTGTGTCGCCGTCACATCCCTCTCCCGTGCTGCGTCGCCGTACCCGGTTCATTCTCCCACCAGGTATCGACGAACACACGGGTCGGATGGTTCGCGCTTCACCGATCTTCCTGCCGAAGACGGCACAAAGGGTCCGCGGCCCACGCGGGGCGGCGGCCCCGTGCGCCGCCTGTGCCGTCGTCTATTCCGCGTTACGGATGTCCACATCGCCGTTGTCGCTGCGGGCCGTCACCACACGCGTGCTGGCCTTGTCGTCGGGCACCTCCACCTTGGCCGACCCGTTGTCCGCCGCCGCGGTGACCGCGTACGTCTTCGCGCGCGGCAGCCCGATGGTGATGTCCCCGTTGTCGTTGAAGGTCTCGATCCGGTCGGCCGCGGTCCCCGCCTTCAGCGCGATCCGGATGTCCCCGTTGTCCGCCCTCGCCTTCACGGTCCCGGCGGTTACGCCATCGGTGACGAGATCGCCGTTGTCGGTCGCCAGATCGAGCGGCCCGCCCGTCCCCCGTACCGTCACGTTCCCGTTGTCGGCGCGGATCTTCACCGGCGTCCCGAATCCGGAAGCTGTGACATCCCCGTGCCCGCTGTCCACCGTGACCCGGACACCCCGGGGCACCTTCACGACGTGCCGCCCCTCGCACTCACTGGCGACGGCGTCGCAGGTGACCCGCAGCTTGAGCGTCCCCCCTTCCAGCCGCCACGACTTCTCGGGCCCACTCCCGAGCACCACCCAGCCGTCCACCTGCCGGGTCACCTCCACGGCCTTCACATCCGCGGGAACGATCTCCAGCGCGGAGTTGTCCGAGTCGATGTGCAGGCTCTTCGCGTCCAGCGCGAACGACTTCCGCTCCTCGGGGGCCGCCTGCGCATCCGCGCTCCCACACCCGGCCAGCGCGAACACCAGCGCACCCCCACCCCCGAGCCCGGCGACGACACGACCCGTCCGCCCCCGAACTTGCCGCCCGCCTCCGAAGCGCCTACGTGCGGGAAGCGTGCCTGCGGAACGGGTGCTGACCATGGTGTTCGTTCCCCCTGTCGGTTCTGCCGATGTGCCCTCACGGTAACGAGCCCCCCGCCCCGCCTTCGATCCTGCCGGCCACCGTCTCCGAGGTGGGGATATCCCCCGTAGACCTGCCGCTACCACGCCCTGCGGGGCCACCTACTGGTTTGCGGGCGGGGGTCATCCGCCATGTAGGCTGTGCTCTCATCCACGGGTGCGTAGCTCAGGGGTAGAGCGCTGCTCTTACAAAGCAGATGTCGGCGGTTCGAAACCGTCCGCGCCCACCAGCGCAAAGGCCCCGGACCGATCATGGTCCGGGGCCTTTGACATCCACATCTGACATCAACGGCCCTGATCATCCACGGCCGGGACGCCTCCTGAGCCGCCGGTCCATATGGCTGACGGCTTCACGCTGGGTGTCCTGCACGACGTTCGTGTAGACGTTCATCGTGACCGCGATCTGGCTGTGCCTGAGGATCTCCATCACGACGCGGGGAGCGACGCCGGCGGCGGTCAGCAGGGTTGCCGTTCCGTGCCGGGCGTCGTGCAGCCGGATGACCCGGAGTTCGGCGTCCTTGGCCACCCGGGTGAAAGACCGGTACAGGTTCCGAGGCTCGATCGGCCGACCGGTGCGCGTGGTGAAGACATAGCCGGTCTCCTGCCACTGCTCCCCGGCGTGCTTCCGCTGGGCCGCCTGCCGAAGTCGCTGCCAGCGCAGGGGCGCTACGCAGATCGCGGGCAGGGGCAGCGTCTGCTTCCGTCGGCGCCCCTTCGGATCGTCCTCGTAGATCTCCCCACGCACGCGCTGACGCTGGGTACGTACGCGGATCTCCCGCCTGTCGAGGTCCACGTTCTCCCAGCGCAGGCCGACGATCTCACCGCGCCGGAACCCCAGGGCGATCGCGAGCACGAACGCCGCGTAGAGCGGGTCCTTCCGCGCGGCTGTCAGGAAGTCGAGCGTTTCGTCCAGCGACCACGGCATGAGGTCGCGCGCTCCAACTGAAGGCGTTTCCACGAGAGTTGCCACATTGCGCGTGATCAACTCTTCACGGCAGGCAGCCGTGAGAGCTGTCCGCAGTACCCGATGCGATTCCTTGGCTGTGGCGGCGGAGGTCTTGTTCTCCAACCGGGCCAGGAAGCGCCGTACGTCGGCCACGCTCAGCGATTCCAGCCGCTTAGTCCCGAGCATCGGCACCAGGTAGAGCCGGATGTGTGTCTCGTACTTGGCGTAGGTGGTCCGCTTGCGTCGCGGCTTGATGATGTTGTCCAGCCAGTACGGCAGCCATTCGGAGAGCTTGTCCGAGCGGGTGGGCACGGGGATGCCCTGGTCCGCCTTATCGAGGAGTGCGCGGCGTTTGGTGTCGGTCCTGCCAGGTCTTGCCGTAGGCGAACTTGCGGGCGCGGGTGCCGTCCGGCTGGAGGACGTAGACGGCGGCTTGGTAGCGGCCGTCCTTGCGCTTGGTGATCGTGCCCGCGCCGCTGGGGTTGCGCTTGCGTTGGGTTGCCATCAGGACGCCTCCTTGATCTGCCGTGCGATGAAGTCGCGCAGAGCGTTCACGGGTACCCGTCGGGCGCGGCCGACCGAGATGGAGGCCAGGCGCCGTGAGCGCATGAGGTCGTAGACCGTGGACCGGCCGAGTCGGAGCCGGGCCATCACTTCGGGAACGGTGAGGAGTTCGGCCGATCCGTCACGCGTCATGCCGTCCTCCGCCCTCGTGGTTCGGGGGTGCGATGAGGGCGGCTTCGGGGGTGTAGCCGCGTCCGGCGTAGTGCCAGTGGCCGATGGTGACCGTGGGGCGGTCGTCGAGGCCGAGGGCTTCGCGTTGGCGTTGGGCGCGGTGTTCGGTGCGGGCGTTGCGGAGGGCGGTCAGGGTGGTGGAGTAGCGGCGGGATTTGGTGGAGAAGTGGCCGCGGTAGCCGAGCATGTGTGCCCAGCGGCGGAGTTGGAGGGGCGCGAAGGGCTGGAGTGCGCCGAGCCACCAGCAGGTACCGATCATGCGGAGGGCATGGGCCCTTACAGGCAGCAGGGCGAGATCCCTGCCGGAGTGGATCCGGCCGTCGACCGCCCCGGCTGCTTCGGCTCCCTTCGTGGCGTACTTGGCGATGTATCCGGCGACCGCGCTGGAGGCGTTGACGGGCCGTACGTCAACCTGTGTACCGAAGCGAAGCACGCGGGGGCCGATGACGTCTGAGCCGGGGGCGGGCGCCGTACGTGACCGGCCGCCGCCTCTACGCTCTCCGCCAGGAGATCCGCTATGGCCCAGGCCGGCGGAACGGTGTTCGGGCCGTGCGGGCCGTCGAGGCGGATGACCGAGTGGAAGTGGACCAGGCCGCGCCGCTGGTACTCGGCGACCTTGGCGTACGACAGCCGGGCCGCGCCGCCGAAGTCCGTACGGGAGATGCCTGCCCGCCGGGCGAGGTCGCGGCGGAGTTCGATGGTGAAGCGGTGCCAGAGCCGTCCGGCGTTGGACTGCCAGAGGACGGCTCCGGCGTAGTCGTAGCAGTGGGGGCAGAGCGGCTCGCCGAGGCGGGGATCGTTGGGTTCGTGCCTCGTGTGGCATCCCGCCGGGCGACCGTGGGGGCAGCGGTCGCCTGCTGAAGGGGGACGGCAGGGGTGCACCCGGCCGTTGCGTTCACGGCGTGCGTGGACCGGGCCGAAGCCGGGTGCGGTCAGGGTGGCGAACACCTGCGGGTGCCTGGCAACCGCTTCCGTGACGCCCTTGCCGCCGACGAGTCCGGCCCTGATCAGTTGGTACGTGTCGGCCCGGTAGACGTGCGCGCAGGCCGGGCAGACCGCCGAGCGCCGGTTGCCGCAGGTGACCAGCAGCCGACCGCCGTAGGTTCCGGA
Source organism: Streptomyces sp. NPDC004609 (assembly GCF_042873655.1). Classification (NCBI taxonomy): domain Bacteria; kingdom Bacillati; phylum Actinomycetota; class Actinomycetes; order Kitasatosporales; family Streptomycetaceae; genus Streptomyces; species Streptomyces sp. NPDC004609. Next base: position 318,490 of record NZ_JBIALS010000001.1, read on the forward strand.
GGAGTACGTGAAGAGCGCCTGGCCGGTGGCCGTGTCGAACACGGCCGCCTCGCCGACGAGATGGACCGGGTTGGTGCAGCCCCCGAGGGAGGCGACGTTCCGCCGCCAGGCGTCGAACTCGGGTGTGGTCGCGCGCTCGACGAGAGCGGCCAGGCCCTGGGGAAGGTGTACGGGATCGGTCATCGCGGACCCCCGAACGCCTGCCCCATGACGGCGGCGATCGCCTGCGGACGTGTCTTGGCGCTGAAGCGGAGCGTCGGATCGGTCAGCCAGAGCGCGGCAGCGTGCGCCGGGCAGAGACGCTGTTCGGTGCCGTCGAGTCCGACGAGGACGACCTGTTCCCGGCCGTCGCACATCGGGCGTTCTCCGTCGCGCAACTCGCACATGAGCGGGCGCGGGTGCTTCCTGGTGGACAATGGGTGTCGACTCCTTTCACTGCATACGTGGCGGATGGAGTGGGTTCCTGACGGGGTCGGGTTTGGCGACTTCGCGCCCCGTCGGGAGCCCGTTGTGATGTCAGGGGGCATGGCCCCTTTCCCTTCCTTCGGGCGGGTGGGCCAGAAGCGGAGCTGGGCCAGGAGGCCGCTCACGGTGTCGATGACGGTCTGGACGACGGGTGCGGCCGAGGTCTTCGCGAGCAGGAAGCCGAAGAGACCGGAGATCAGCACGTCGGGCAGCCGTAGGTAGCGGATGCGGAGCAGGAACCAGATCAGCAGACCGAGCAGGAGCACGGCCGACATGGTGATCAGCACGGCGTTTCCTCCGTGCCGGATTCGCGGTCGATGCGTTCGATACGGACGGTCGGGCCGTCGGGTGCTCCGCCCATGGCGTCGACCAGTTCCGGAAGGAACGGGGTCAGGTGCGCGTACTGTGCGGCGACGGCTTCCGCGTCCTCTTCCGGGACGAGGAAGGACCGGGCCCGTTCCCAGCCGTCGCCGGAGGCGAGGACCGCCGTACCGGCCTGTTCGGGTGTGATCGCCTGAGCGGCTTTGAGCGCGTCCGGGTTCAGGTCCTCGAGCGCCATCTCCGCCGTACCCGGATCGGATACTCGGTGACAGACGCGACCGGCGAGCTGGGCCCGCAGGGCTGTCACTCCGGGTCCCATGTCGGAGCCGACGCGCTGCCCGGCGACGACGAGGAAGACCCCGAGGGCCGCGCCGAGTTGGGCGAGGCGGATGAGGGCGGTCGCTGCCGAGTGCGCTTCGTCCTTCTCGCTGCGGTTTGCGATGAGGAAGAGTTCGGCGATCTCGTCGACGATCACGACCACCGGGACGGGCCGTGTGTCATCCGGGAGGCCCCAGACGTTCCGGACGTGCGCGGCGCGGCAAACCGCCATGCGGTCGAGGGTGAGGTCCACGAGCGCCGACAGGAGCTTGACCGCCTGCGCCCGGTTGGTCGCCAGCGCGGAGAGCCGAGGGCCGTAGAGCGAGAGTTCCATCCCGCCCTTGCAGTCGATGCCGACCAGGGCGACGGGTTGCGGAGAAAGGCCGGCCACCAGGGCGTTCACGAGCGTCGACTTCCCGGACCGGGTGGCGCCGACGATCAGCCGGTGCGGTACGCGCCGCAGGTCGACGACCCACTGAGCGCCCGTCTCCAGCACCCCCACGGCGACGCTCAGCAGCCTCCCGCCACTGGATCGTTCGGGTATTCGGGGTGCTTGCAGCGGGTCCGTGGCGGATGCCGCGATCCTTACGACACCGGGCTTCCACACGGTCACGCGGACCGCGTGCATCTCCCAGGCGTGCGCCATGGCAGGGGCCGCCTTGACGAAGTTCTCGGGCGTCTGCCCCGGCAGCAGCCGCACCAGCATCCAGAAGCCCACATTGGTCGGCCGGATGAACCCGTGGCGGGGGACGTGCGGTTGAGGCGGGGGCGCCCCCTTGCCCACGAGCCCGGAGACCACGATCAGCGCGGCTTTACGGCTCACGGCCAGGCCGCACCCGGCCATGAGCGCCCGCCAGGTCCGTACGACCCGAAGGCAGGCGACCGGGTAGCCGAACACCAGCCACCAGGCCACCGGGTCGCTCCGGCGCAGAGCAGTACTGCTGTTGCCGCTAAGCCGACCAGGAGGACCCAGGTCGGCCACGCCGGACCGGCGTCGTGTCCCGCAGCCAGGAAGGTCACTGTCCGGCCCCCTTCGCGGCCGGTGCGGAAAGGGGCTTGATCTCCTCGGCCCGGAAGGCGATCCCGTGCCGCCCGTCGTTCTCCCACGGCACGGCCACGAGGTTGCGGACCTGCACCGGCATCCCGAGCTGCACACCGGACGGCTCGCCCGGCACGTTCACGTTGACGACCTCGGCCGTCGTCCCGCTCATGAGGCAGAGACCGACCTGAAAGACGGTCTTGCCGGTCTCGCGGTCGATCTTGAGCTGTCCGGTCTCGCGGTTGGCGACACGCGGGGACGGCGCCACCGTGCAGATGATCCCAGTGAACCTCGCCGTGTCGATCGGAAGGGTTGCCACTTGTCGTATCTCCTCTGCTGTCGCACCCGAAGGTCGCTCCTTCGGGTTGCTTGACCACCCGTAATACGGGTTGAGTGCCCAAGAGTGCATCCCGTAGTACGGGTGTCAAGCGACAGGTAATGAGCGAGGCTGTCCAAGAAGTTGGGCACCCTGCCCAACCGGACGCACACCCGAGCAGCCACCACGGCACGGAGGGCCCGAATGCCGCCGAAGAAGACCCAGCCGAAGTACCGCCAGATCGCCGACTACCTGCGCGAAGGCATCCTCAACGGCACCTTCCCGGCAGGCCAGCCGCTCCCCTCGGAAGAAGCCCTCGCCAAGCAGTTCCGGGTGACCCGCCCCACCGTGCGCCAGGGAATCACCGAACTACGGGCATCCGGACTCGTCGAAGCGATCATGGGCCGGGGCACCTTCGTCCGCTCACCCCACCACCGCCCGACCCTCACCCGCCGACGCGGAGTACGCCGCACCAGCGAGGGCACATACGCCGAGGCCGACGGCATCCGCTGGACCGACGCGGAGAACGCCACGGTCACCCGCACGGACGCCCCACTCGCCCTCGCAGACCTCCTGCGCATCCCCCCGGGCGAGCCCATGTACACGTACGCCACCTTGCAGACCGCCGACCAAGGCCGACTCCGCCAACTCCACAGGACCTACGTCCCGTTCTCGGTCCTCGTGGGCACGGCGTACAAGGACAAGCCCCTGCCCGCAGCACCCGAGCTGTACCAGGCACTCGCCGACATGGGCCACGAACTCCACTTCACCGAACACGTCCGCCCCCGAATGCCACTCCCCGACCAGGCACACACCCTACGACTCGGAGAAGGCGTCCCCCTGCTCCACATCCTCCGGGTCACGACCAATCAGGACGGCAGGCCACTCGTGCTGGAGGAGTTCCACCTTCCCGGAGAGGACCTAGAGGTCTCCTACCCACTGTGAGGCGCGATGGGCACGGAGGGCGCTCCTGATCTGATGGGCTGTCATGCTTCCTGGACGGTTCAAACCTTCTTCACATCATCAAGGCCCGCGCACGGCGCGGGCGCGCCGCCTCCGCGGCGCGACCTGCCTCCTGTCTCCGCCCCGGCTGGCCGCGCCCGGCGGCGCGCTCGCGGCTCCGGGCATGAAGTGAGGAGACACCCTCTGTGGCTGGGGCGGTCGGCTCCACGGCTTTAGGCAGCCACTTTGGGGCGAGCCTCTAAGATCATGGCCCCAACATCGTGCTTCAACGGGCAGGTCCACAGACTGCCCGACTCGCCGGAAGCTTACGGGGCCATGATCACTCGCCCCAAAGCAGCTCCAGCCCAAAGCCGCTCCGCCGCCTGCGCTCTAGCGCTGGTCAACGGAGCAGAGTCGCAAGCAACAAATCGGTGCGATCCGTTCTGAATCGGAGTCACCACAGGCATGGCTGGGATAGCATCCCGCTCATTCGTGTCGCAGCGTTTGGGGAGGGCGGTACAGTGGAAACTGTACAGCGAACGACGTGCACCGATTGCAGCAGGATCAGCTACGAGCGCGGGACGGCGCTCATGATCGAAGCTGCACGGACAACGGAAGAAAGGTTCGAAGCAGACGAGTTCATCGCCGAATTAGAGAGAAATCATAAACGGCGAGGAAATCTCCAAAGGCTTGCGGATATTGCAATACGCCTGGAGGAGTTTGCAGAGAGGGGAACTCTTCGAGTACCTCTTCAGTTGAATCGCCTCCGTGACGACCTATACGAGGTTAAGGCCGGAGACGTGAGACTGCCATTCTTTTATTGCACTCACTTCACTGGCAAGACGGTGCGCTTGACTCACGGCTTTCTGAAGAAGTCACAGAAGACGCCTAGGAAGCACATCGACAAAGCACTCTGGGTGATGAGAGAGGATGGTGCATCGCAATGAAGAACTTGTATGAGCGACTCGCCGCAACAGACGAGGGCGCCCGAGCCCTTGCTGCCGCGCGACTGCGATACGAGGCTCTGGCTACCATCCACGAAAGCCTCGAAGAGTCCGGAGTCACACAGACGGAGCTTGCTCGTAGGCTCGGAATTCGCAAGTCCGCCGTCAACCAAGTCGTGCACGGAGACGGCAACATGCGCGTTTCCACGCTGGCCGATTATTTGCACGCTTTGGGCTTTGAAATCAGTCTTAACAGAGTCAAGGCGGGCACGGCACGGAAGCAAGTCGTAGCTAACCGACCTCACATTGAGTGCGACGATGAGGGCGAAAACCAGCTCGTGTCCTGGACTGAGGCCAAGGAACTGAGGGTTACGCGAAAAGTGGACCTGGATCTACCGGCGTGGGAAACGGAGTCCGATGATACCTTCGTTTGGGACAGCATTGATGACTCCGTAGTCGAATACCGCATGGTACAGGTGCAGTGAAATGCCAGAGTCTACTCGAGACCCAGAGGCCACAGCTGAATGGCTGCAGGGCAATGCGCACCTATGCCAGGTTTCCACTAAACGCCTGAGTGCCGAAAAGATACGTCCAGGTCGAGCAGTCAAGTGGGATTTCTCCCTCAAAAAGTCTCTCGGCTTCAGCAAGGATCATATCCACATCATCCTGTCCTGCAAAGCCACAGCCGAGGATAAATCAGAAAATCCCCTTGGTGCAATTGAAGCTGAAGTGGTCGGGAATTATAAGATCGGTGAAGACCATCCGGACATACCGCCATCCGGCGCCATTACTTTCGGCGAAGAGGTCGGAATTCGGGATGTTTTCCCCTATCTAAGGCAAGCCCTTGATTTGATGGCGATGCAGGTTGGACTGGGACGAGTAAAACTCGATCCCCCGCAGCCTTCGAACGCTGTCGATCGAACGGATTCATCCCAGTCAAGCGACAGCGCGCCTGCTGCGGGCGAGTAACGTCACTGTCTCAGCAGGGTCACTCATGGCATACGAGCAGGATCGAGCTCCTAGGAGCTAACGTGGTGAGTGTCTAACTGCGTGACAACGCCAGCAGACAACGGCAGATAAGCGCGAACGCCCACGAACCGTCGCAGCAGGTGAGAGGCACAACCGCCCAAGGTCAGGCTCCCGCCCGAGTTGCTTCGGGACGAAGAGGTCGTGAGTTATGGGCCGTCGCGCTCTATCAGCGAGCCGTCAGGGCCCAGTGTGTAGAAGCGCGGCGGAGCCATGGTTTCCATGGCTTCCCGAAGCCCCGCTTCCTGTTCGGCACGATCAGGCTCGTGGGGGTCCCGTACGCGGAATCCATACAGCTTGACGGCGTCCGCGTCGACGTCGTCGGGCTCAGGGTGGCCCTCCTGGACGAACCCACAGAGGGCCCGCAATGCGTCTTCGCCTAGGTCCAAGGGGTGGAAGGGAAGGGCATACGGCTCTTCCTCTTCGTCGGGCCAGGGAACGATGTCAGCCGGGCGGTCTCCAGCCCAGTAGGGCAGCTCGAAGGGGAGGGGTTCCCCGATGTTCTCGATGATGCCGTCGTCCGGGGACAGACTCAGGGAGCGAATGAGACGCCCGTCCTCCCACACCGCGAACGCAAGCCAGTCGACCACACTGTGCATGGAGTGCAGGATGAGCCGTCGGCCAGCGCTTGCTGCCACGAGGTGTTCCGGGAGTTGCGAGGGAGCGTCGATCATCACCCTTTGATCACCAATGACCTCCACGCCTGGCCAACTGGCTGCGTACGCCGACCCCGTCCGAGGGTAAACGCCGTCCGAGAGAGCCGAACCCTCACATTCCTCGATCTCCCAGCCCGGGTAGAGCCGACGCATCATGGCGATCGTCTGATCAAGGTCCGCCGTCCCCACCTGCCGCAGCAACCCCGGCACGTCGCCGTCGGCGTACACCAGCAATCCCGTCTTGGCGCCCAAAGCCGCTCCCCAGATCATCGCCCTGTGATGGCGGACACACCATAGTCGGACGCACTGACAACGGAGGGTGCTCAGCCCTCATGCCCGCCAGGGCCGTCCTTGAGCCGTCCGAGGTCCGACCTCAGGGCAGAGGCCTTCGGCCAGACGGGCGACCCTTGCCGTCCGGTTCGGGCTGCGGCGCTGGGGCGCCGGTCCCGACCGGGCGGCTGGGCCGTGCTGGGGGACGAGGGACAAGGGGGGCTGCCGCATCGACGCCTCCTCCTTCTCGGTCCGGCGGATATTGGCACTGGCCCAAGGGGGCGCTCCGGCCCGTTTCCTTCGCTCATCGAGTGCAGGAATGCCAGAGCGCGCGTCTTACTCCGCCTTCGGTGCGCGGTACTTGCGTAACGTGTCTTCGTCGGGGGTGGGTCCGTGGCTGAGCGTTGGTGTGCACTGTGGACAGGCGTACAGGGTTGCTCCGGTCCCGCTGGCGCTGGGGATCCAGCGGACGCTCACCGGGGCGGACGTTTCGCGTCCGCACCCGATGCACGTGGCGGTGAGAACCGTTGGCGGAGGTGAGGTCAGCGAATCGGAGGTCACAGGTCGGCTCCGGTGGCGGGTGCGCCGCAGGGGAGATCGAGTGCTTCCCCTGCATGCACGAGGACCTTGAGTCGCCTTCGCGGCAGCACGGTGCGGAGTTGCAGGGTGTCGTCCAGGAGTGCGTACGGGCGGACGAGCGGGATGTCTTCTCCCCTGAGCGGAAGCGTCCTTTCGATGACATGGGCCGGAGCGGGGGCGGTCCACGGCTTCGTCCATGCCACGGGTGAGGCAGGGGTGGTGAACGCAGGGGTGGCCCGGTGGCGTCCGTAGGCCGGGAGTGCCCATTTGAGGGCGCGCCGGAGGAGTCGGGCAATAGGCTTGGGCATACGTGGGTCAGCTCCCTAGAAGCTGGTCGGCGAGCCCCGGTGGACCGGTCCTACGCGGTCCGCCGGGGCGTCTTGTCGGGTGAGGTGGGAAGGTGCGCGGGCCGGATGCCGGGGCGCGCTGCCTGGTCGGCGATGTCCAGGGCGAGGGCGGTCATCAGGGCCTGTGCGAGGAGTTGGGCGGCTTCGGGGCGTACGGCTCCGAGGCAGACCAGGCCGTCGCCGTCGACGTTCACGTCCGCTTTGAGTCCGGGGAAGTCCGCGTCCAGGCCGAGCGCCTTCAGCCGGTCCGCCAGGGCTCCGGCACTGCTGTGCGCGTGCGACCAGCCCCGTACGTACGCGACCCCGGGCAGGAGGTCTTCGGCGCGCCTCCTGATGACGCCTCTGCGGTCGGTCATCCGTCGCGCTCCTGACCCGGGGTGGCGATGATCGGGGCGGCTTGGCGGGGGCACACGGCATCGACGGGCCATTCGCACGAGAGCGCGCGGTCGAGCAGTGCCGCGAGGCGGTCCGCCGTTTCGGGCGATACGCGGCCCAGTTCGACAAGGCCGTGTCCGAAGGCGTTCATCTGCGCTTGGAGGTACGGGAAGTCCTTCTCCAGTCCGGCGGAGACGAGGACATCCCGCAGGGCCGCTGTCGCATCGCGCGCGGCGTACCAGGACTCACTGTCGGCAGGCGACCAGCGTGCGGAGTCATCCTGCATCGGGCCGTGCTTCCGCCAGCTCCTCGCGGGCCGCCGCTTCGTGCGTCGGGTACTGCTCGCCGTACCGGTTGATCCGCTCGATCAGCCTGGCGGCGGCGACGAGCATCACGGCCAGGGCCACGACCCGTAGCGGGGAAGCCTCCGGACGGTGCGCCGGAGCCGCGAGCCACTGATAACGGTCTCCGGCCAGGGGCAGCGGTCCGGGTGCCACGACGCAGGATCCGGCGCCCAGGTACTTGAAGGCCGGTACGGGACCGTTCTCGGTCTCCCTGTCGAGAACGCGTTCGAAGCGCTGCCGGGACCCCGGGGCGAGGAAGAACCCGACCTGTCTGGCCCCCATGTCCGCCATGGCCGGGCCGAGCGGCATCTCACGCCGCCTGAGCTGATCGAAGACCTCCATCCCCGTCCGCTGGTCGACCGCCACCACATCGAAGTGGCGCCCGGTCGAGAAGGTGTGAGGCGCCCGGGGGTCGTCCTTCCACCGGGCCCGGCAGGTCGCCGGATCATCGGCGGCGGCGGACAGCCACTCGATGCCGCGTCTCGTCATCGTCTGCACGTCGTTTCACCTCGGTCGGTCGTACGGCGACCGGTTGGGCCGTCGTACGACCAGCCTTGCGACGAAGGACCAGGTCAGGGCAGATGACGACAGGTGACGAGGGGTGACGAGCAACCGCCGGCCCGGCACCGCTCGTCACCCCCACATCGAGGGAATGTCGCCAGGCGGGTGGGAAGGGAATGCCCCAACTCCCCCTGCTTCATGGGACGGTAAAGACCCCTGTCAGGAACTCCAGCCGGGGGAGGCGGAGACCACGACCAGTACACAGCGGATCAGCGCGGTACTGCTCAACGCGCGAACCACCAAGGGTTGGAGTCAGCCACGGCTCATCCGGGAACTGCGGAACGTAGCCGCCCGGCGGGGGCAGACCCTGCCGTCCGACGCCAGCGTGAAGCGCCGGATCGCGAGCTGGGAGAACGGCCACGGCGTCCCGGACGACTTCTACAGCCCGCTTCTGTGCGAGGCACTGGGACTCGACCCAGCCGAACTCGGGCTCACCCACCCGGCAGCAGCACCGGACGCCTCCCTTCTGGACGCGGGTTACCCCGACACTCCAGAAGCCGCCTTCACCGCCGTCGACCGGTTATGGCGCGCCGACCTCGACGGCTACGAACCCCTGCTCACATCGGAGCCATCGGAACCCGCGTGGAACGAAGCCTCGCTCCGCTGGCTCGTCGCCCCCGAAGGAGCCTTCCCCGCCGAGCCGGGTGGCGACAGCCCACGGGTCGGGCTCGCGGACGTAGCAATGATCAAGTCAACGGCGGACATGTTCGCCCAGCTCGACGACCGGTTCGGCGGAGATCACGCAAGGCAGAGCCTGATCCAGTACCTCAGTCGCGATGTCGCCCCGCTGCTGTCCGGCCGGTACACCCAGGCCATAGGCCGCGCCCTCTTCTCGACCGTCGCCGAGGCCACGCTCCTCGCCGGATGGATGTCGTACGACGCCTGCCATCACGGCCTCGCCCAGCGGTACTTCGTTCAAGCCCTCAGGCTCGCGCAGGACGGTGAGGACAAGCGGCTTGCCGGGAGCATCCTCTCCGCCATGAGCCATCAGGCCACCTTCCTCGGCCGCTTCACGCAAGCGGCCACCCTCGCCCGCGCCGCCCGCATGGGCATCACCAGCGTGGCGACCCCGACGCTCCTCGCCCAGTTCCACGCCATGGAGGCCCGCGCCCTCGCCCGTACCGACGACACCTGCGCCTGCGAAGTCGCTCTCGCGGATGCGACCCGCGCACTGGAGGGGCGGAACAGCGACGACGAACCGGAGTGGATCACCTATTTCGACGAGGTCGAACTCGCCGCCGAGGCCGCCCACTGCTTCCGCGATACGAGCAGTGCCCGCCAGGCCGTCACCCACGGGGAGAACGCCATGAGCGGCAGCCATGTACGGAGTGACTTCTTCGCCACCATGGTTCTCGCCGACGCCCATATGCACGCCGGAGACCCGGAGGAAGCCTGCCGAGTCGCGGCGGACGCCCTCGATCTCGGCGAGCAACTGAAGTCGGCCCGGTGCGTCAGCTATCTCGCCGAGTTCCGCCGCAACCTCGCACGGGCGTCGCAGACAGCCGCCGTACGCGACTTCCACGAGCAGGCAGCGGAACACCGCCTCTGGCTCGCGACGGAGCAGCACACCACCGCCTGAAGCCCGTCAGACGGGCCGCCAGTCCTTCCGGCTGCCACCCGTCCTGAGTGCCCGGACCCGGCGCGCGAACTCCTCGGCCGACCGGGGATCAGTGGACACCTGATGCCCCAGCCACAGCGTCATCTTCAGCTCGCGGAGATCGGCGAGGACCGGGTATCCCGGCCAGTTCATCAGGTCGAAGCCGTAGTACCGGACGAACGACTCGTACTCGGTCCGGGTATGCCAGCCGAACCGCTCGTAGTAGAGCGAGGTCAGCACGAGATCCCACTCCCGCTGTCCCAGCGAGAAGTCGTCGAGGTCGATCAGCAGGGGCTTGCCGTGCCGGTCCCGGATCGAGTTGCCGACATTGGAGTCCCCGTGGATCATCCCGAAGTCGAGGACCCAGTCCAGACGGTCGTACTCCTTCTGGATCCGCCCGGCCCGCTCGTCCAAGAACGCGAGATCGTCCTCGCCGACACTTCCTGACAGGTCCCGCAGGGAGCCCCACATCTCACCGAACGGGTCGTAGTACGGCAGCCCCAGCGAATCCGGCTCCTCCAGCCAGTGAAGCCGCCGCAGCATGTCGCCCAGCTCCCCGAGCCCCGCGTACTCCGTCCCGTCCTGAGCACTCACCCAGAACGTCACCACCCGCCCTTCCACGACGAGCGGCTGTTCCACCCCGGGCAGCACACGAGTCGCGGGAAAGCTCTCCACCTCCAGCCACCGGGCCACACGTACCGCCCGCTCCATATCGGGCAGCGCATCCCGGGCCCGCGCGATCCGCACAATCACCGGCGAAGCCCCCAGCCGGTACACAGCGTTTGACCCCAACCGCAGCAACTCCGCACCCGTCGACTCCACCCCGGCCACCCGGCACGCCTGCGCGAGTACAGCCCCCGCCGCTTCCGCCGTGAACCCGCTTCCGCCCTCAGCGCCCGAAGTCATACACCGAAGCTACAGGCAGCCAGAATCACCCGGTAGGCAACACCGTTCTGACATCCACAGCTGACATCAACGACCGTGAACCGGCTCGGTCTCAGGCGTCCGGGAGCGGACTCAGGAGTGGGCGGCGCCCCTGTACGCCGGGCATCCGGACGAACTTACAAAGCAGATGTCGGCGGTTCGAAACCGTCCGCGCCCACCACGGTTGACCAGTAGCGGAGCCCCCTACCAAGATCGGTAGGGGGCTCCGCTGTGATCGTGTAGGAGATTTTTAGGAGATCAACTCCGGCAAGGACTATCCGGCCCCATCGGGCCCGGCCGCCTGGCCGCGCCTCCAGCGCTCCTCCAGGCGGTCCAACCGGTGCCGCCGCATCTCCGGCGTCACATGCTCGTACACGCCCTCAACGTTTGGGTAAGCGCATGATGATGGGGCCGTCCAGGAAGGGAGTGAAGTACCCGTGAATCACAGCCCTGAGAAGACCGCTCAGAACCGTGCGATCTCCGCGTTCCGGCGCCAGTGGATCCTCGATCACCACGGTGCCGAACCCGAGGACGACGACGTGCCGCCCGCCGAGCAGTGGGCGTACATCCAGGAGACGCGCCGCCTGTCCGGGCTGGACCCGGATACCGGATACCCGCTCGGCGAGGAACGGCAGGTCCGCCGCCGACGCTCGCAGTCCTGACCCGCAACGCCTGAACCAGGCCGGTACCGCTCCCGGTGCGAGCCTTTCCTATGCCCGGACGCAGTGTTCGGGCGGACCCTGCGATGGGAGACAGGATGAGCACACCCCTCGAAACCACCCCCGCGGTTCCGGCCGCTTGAGCTCTTCCGTTCTCGTGGTCGTGGCAACGCTCCAGCTCAGGGAAGGCGGGGCGGAAGCCGAAAACACAGGTGGCGCGAGAATGTCAGTGCCCGTCCGCGAGCGCTCGGGCAATGGCTGCGACGTCCTGGTATTCGCGCCAGTGCACGACGCGACCGTCCCGGACCCGGAGCACCAGAACGAATGAGGCGGTCGCGCTGCGGCCGGTCGTGGTGACCCTTCCCGCCACCTCGTATTCAGCGACGATCACCTCGGGGTCGGCAGTCTGATGGACGGTGACGCCGCGGAAGTCGTCGAACCGAACGGGTAGAGCACTCCTGCCCGCTGCCGTGAACGCAGCGACCTCCTCGCGGCCGACGATCCGGTCGGGCGTTCCCGGTGGGGCAAACGGCAGACCCACGATGACGTCATCGGCACAGAGGTCTTCACTGAGGCCAACCGCCCCGGCAAGGACGTTCTCGCGGAAGCGCTCGAACACCTGCAGCGGGCTCAGTGCCGGCGGGACACTGGCGGACTCGGGCATGGCGATCCCCTTCGACAGCGCGTCGAATAACCTGAGTGGTGACTCAGGATAGAAAACATGAGTCACCACTCAGGTTGTCAACGAGAGGGCCGACGCCGCCATGACGCACCCCCGCTCACCCGCGGACCCAGAACGCAGGCCGCTGCGCGCTGACGCGCAGCGCAATCGGGCCCGCATCCTCGCCGCCGCCGAGTCGGTGTTCGCGGAGAAGGGTCCGTCCGCTTCCACGGAAGGGGTCGCGGCTCGCGCCGGAGTGGCGATCGGCACCGTCTTCCGGCACTTCCCGACCAAGAACGACCTGCTCACGGCCATCATGAAGAACCTCCAGCAGCGGCTGACCGATCAGGCGGACACGCTGATCGCCGACGGAGACCCGGCCACCGCCCTGTTCACCTTCTTCACCTCCCTGGTCGAGCGGGCAGCGGCGACCAGGACCGTTGTCGATCTGCTGGCGCAGACGGGCACCGAGGTCCGGCCCGACGAGCCGATCCAGGACCTGGAACAGGCCCTCCGAGCACTCCTCTTCCAAGCCCAACGAGCCGACGCCATCCGTCCGGACATTGACGTCACCGACGTCGTCGCACTGGCCACCGCGGCTTGCCACGGCGCTCTCAGCGGCGGCTGGGACGAAGACCTCCGGCACCGGACACTGGCGATCATGTTCGCCGGAATGCGCACCACGCCGGACGCCTGAGGCAACTGGCACAGTCCGCCCACGTCGCGCCTCAAGATGCCCGGACTTACCTGGGACAGAACGAGGGAGTACGTCCCGGACGGCTGTGAGCACCGCAGGTCAGCGAACCAGCGGACCTTCGGTGCGCGCCGGGGGTGCTTCTGTCTGTCCTGACGGGGGCTGATGCCGGTTCGGGATCGTGGTGGGGTTCGTTCCGGCCGGAACCGATGTCTCTGTGATGCCGGTGAGCTCGCAGGTCGGCGTGGTGCTGGGAGCCGTTTACGGGAACCGTGGAGTGGTTGCTGCGGAATACGTGCGCCAGAATTCTCCCCGGCCCGTGGCCGAGCCATGTGACGCCTGGCCACGGTCATCCATCCTCAGCACCCAGTGAACGACCGCGCCCTGCCGCCACCGTCACAGCCCGCCCCGGCCCATGGGAGTGAAAGCCGTCAGGAGGGTGTTCACACGGATACGCAGGTCGGGCGCCCGGGCACCGGTCACCGTGGCGGACAGAGTGTCGGTTTCCGCGGTGGTCGCCAGGTGGATCGTCAGGGAGTGCAGCGCGCCGGAGACGGTACGGGAGTAGGTGCGCTCGCTGGCGCCGGAGTCGGCCGGGGTCAGGGCGAGGGCCGCGGCGGTGAGGGCGGAATCGTCCGGCTCGTCGCCCGTGTACCAGGTCACCAGCTCGATGAAGTCGTCGAGGTGCCGGCGCCGTATCCGGCCGGTGAGTTCGTCGCGTACGGAGGAGGGCGCGGAACTCGGCGAGGGATCCGTGGAGGGCTCCGCCGGGGAGTCCGCGTCCAGACAGGCGGACACGGCGCGCGCGTCGTCGAAGCGGAGGCGTAGATCCGCCCAGAGGTCGAGGCGATCGCAGGCGGAACGCGGGTGGTAGGCGGCGGTGGGCAGCCGGGGGATGAGCTTGCGACCGGTCGGGTCGAGCCGGTACGGGGTCTCGAACGCACCGTTCCAGCTGCCGATTTCGGGGGAGTACGCCTCCTCCGCCTCCTCGGCACCGGTGTCCAGATGGGCGGCGATCTCCTCCCAGGAACTGCCGCGTTCCCGCTCGTACACCACGGCCTGGGCCAGCAGTCGTTCCGCGAACCGGGTCAACGCGGCCGCCTCGCTCACCCGGCCGCCGGGACCGGTGTACGGGTCGTACCGGGTGACCACCAGTGCGGCCGCCGCGTCGGCGAGGCCCGCGGCGCGGTCGGAGAGGACGAGCCGGGCCAGGGCCCGGCGGGAGTAGGCAGCGCGGTCGTCGTCGTAGGGCGTCGTGTCTCTCACGGAACACAGGTTCCCCGCGGACACGGGGGTCGCGCACCGGAATTCCGGGGTCGGGCGGCGGAATCACGGGTGCGGGCGGGCACGCCGGGCGGGGGAACCGCCGCCGCGGCAGGTGACCGGGGGCGTCGGGGCGTCGTTGGTAGCGCGCGGGGGGCAATCGCTCCCCCGAACCCCCCTCACGTCTGGGATCGCGTATGTCTGTCGAGTACATTCACCGGACCTCCTACCAGGGCTTCGGCTTCGCCTGCCGGGTGGTGGAGAACCCGCGTCCGCGCACCGAGCCGATCGTGGTGCTGGGCGGTGCGTACCAGAACATGCACTCCAACCGCCGCTCGGAGAAGCCGTGGGCGGCGGCCGGGACGCTGGTGAACGTCGAACTCCCCGGGCAGGGCACGGCCGATGACCTGCCGGGCGAGTACGGCTTCGACTTCATGGGCGACGCCCTCGGCCACCTGCTGGACGAACTCGGCATCCCCCGCGTCAACATCATCGCCGTGTCGTACGGCACCGCCATCGCCTACCGCTACACCCACCGCAATCCCGGTCGTGTGGCCCGGCTCGCGCTGCTGGGATCGACTCCGTTTCTGACGGACGAGGTGCGAGGGGCCGTGGAGAGTGTCAGCGGCCTGATGTACACCGGGCGTGCGGCGGAATTCGCCCGGCTGGCCCCGCAGTTGCTGGCCTGTGCCGAGCCGGCCTGTCTGCGCGAGAACCCCAACAACGCGGCCGAGGTGCTGCGCAGGGTGCTGTCCTCGGCCGGACCGCAGGACATCAGGCGCTTCGCGGCGGCCAATGAACGGCTGCTGCGCCATCCCTTCGACCACCCCGACGGCATCCGGGGGGTGCGGACGCTGTGTGTCAGCGGTGAGCACGACCTGCTGTGCCCGCCCGAACAGGCCCGTGTGCTGGCGGCGACCGTCCCCGGCGCGGTGTTCGCCGAGATGAAGTCCGTGGGGCATGTGATGCACCTGGAACGCCCCCGGGACTTCAGCGACGTCCTCGCCCGCTTCATGACCGACCTCACCCTGGACGGCCACCGCAGCCTCGGCCCTCTGGAGCGTACGCCGGTCACCGCCGACGCCCCCGGTCTGGTGGGCTCGGCGGTCCGCTGAGAGGGCGCCAGGGGGAAGCTCACCGAGAGCCTCTGAGAAGCCTGCGGAGAGGTCCACGGAGGTCCGGGTCCCTGGGGAAGCCCGTGGCGACGTCCCCCGGGCGGGGCCATGGAACGGCCCGCCGAGCGGGACCGCCGGACGGTCGGCCGAGTTTTGACGATTTCCTGTCGGGGGCGGGTGTCGGCGGGCATTCTGTAGAGCCTTCGGGAACTACCTGACTCCGACTTTGTTGCTCCGTGGGGGGATGCTTCATGTCCGGAACGCAACGTGGTGCTCTGGGACGGATGGTGAGAGCACTCAGTCTGGCGACGCTGGCGGTCGTCTACGCCGGGAGCCTGTTCATCACCTACCGCCAACTCCATGCCAAACCGGTGCTCGAAGGGATCATCGGGGCCCCCGACTGGACCCGTGCGGTCCTGGTCATGGGGCTGATCGTCGGCGGCGGCCTCGGCACGGCGGCGGCGATCGTGGACGATCGGGCGGAGCTGTCGTCCTGGATTCTGACGGTCGTGGGGGTGCTGTCAGCGCTCGCGTGGAGTCTGTGGGCGTCGGGCAGCACGGGCGAGGACGGCGTGAACATGCTGTTCGCGGCGGCGGCGCCGTTGATCAGCCTGCTGGTGTGGGCCGAACTGATGAGGCAGTTCCGCAACCAGCCGTAGCACCGGGTCACTTGGCGGTCGGTCGGTTCCGGCCATTCTCCGGGGACGGGCTCCGGAGCCGGTGGTGTGCCGGGCGTTCGGCCGGGCGCCCGGGGCGGAGACTGCGGACGCGGTGCAAGGCGGTCTCCGGAAGCCGCAGCTGCCGGTGGGCAGGACGGTGTCCTCGGACGATTCGCCGCCGGTGAGGCAGAGCGCGGAGTCCCGGTGCCGGCGGAGCCGCCGTGGCGCGGGCGCATCAACTCGATGCGGCCGCCGCCTGCCTGCCGTCGCTCGTCGCCCGACGGCAACGCCCGCGTCCGCGCCCCGATGGCGACCCGGCCCGGCGAACACCCACCCGCAGGCGGCCTGACCTGCCCCGCCCGCGCCACACCACCACCGGCCGTTTCGGAACACCGGGTCACCGGCAAGCGCCCTAGGGCGTGTATCGAAAGTAGCGTCGTCCGCCCGGAGGGCGGGGCCTGCGGCGTCCGGTGCGTGCAATCGCAAGGCGGAGGGTCGCCCTCGTACTGGACGTACTTGGGCGATTCCGACAACGCAGCGAGTGTGCGTGCTGGGCGTCACAGGCCAGGCGGGACTTTCGATACACGCCCTAGCCCCGGGACACCAGCGAGTCGCGGAGCTTCACGGCGGCCTCCAGCTCCGGCGCGTACCGGCCCGGGTTCGCCCCGGCCAGTTCCCGGTACAGCGTCACCGCCTCCTCGGCAGGCTCCCCGGCCTCGGCGCGGCGGCCGGCCGCGACCAGCATCGTGGCCTGCCGGTAGGCGCTCTGCGCGAGGAGCCGCCGGTAGGCCGGGTCCGTGGCGGCCAGCCCCCGGTAGATGCCGCGTGCTTCGCCCCAGGCATCGGCGCCCTCGCCCGGCCGGCCCGCGGCCCGGAGACAGGTGGCGAGGTTCCCCAGCGCCCAGGCCAGGTCGGGCCGGCCGGCCAGCTCGCGGTAGTCCGCCACCGCCTCGCGCACGGCCTGCACCGCGTCGGAGGCCCGCCCCGCGTGGAGCAGATAACTGCCCAGAATCACCAGCAACTTCGCCAGCTCGCCCCGGAAGGCGGGCTTCTCCGCGGCCAGGGCCCGATAGGCCGCGACGGCCTCCTCCTGTGTCTCCACCGCGTCCGTGAACCGGCGTGCCTGGTCGTAGACCGCCGCGAGGTTGCCCAGCGCCCAGGCGACCTGTGCCGCGTCCCGTGCCCTGCGGTACTCGGCCACTCCCTGCCGGCCCGCCTCGATCGCCTCGTCGGGCCGCTCGGCTCTCATCAGGTACGTCCCGAGGACCACCAGGGTCTGAGCGAGGCTCCGCCGGTACCGCTCGGACAACTCGGTGAGCTGCTGGTACGCGGCGCGGGCCTGCTGCTGGACCGCGACGGCCTCGGTGTGCCGTCCGGCGGCCGTCAGGTCCGCGGCGCGGATCCGGAAGGCGTCGGCCAGCAGGTCCATCCCCCGGATCTCGGCCGGCGCCGGCTCGTGGTCCGCGGTACGCCACAGGTATCCAGCGGGCCGGCCGGATACCGTACGGGCGTACAGCTTGCCGTTGGACGGGCGGAACACCGCAAGCTCCGCCTTGCCGTCGCCGTCGTAGTCGGCGGGCACCGGGATGTCCCCCGGCAGGCCCCAGGCCGCGGTGACGGCCGGGCCGCCCGAGGCCGGTTCGATGCGCCAGGTCCCGTCGGCGGGCTGCCAGAGGGCCGCGTCGGGCCTGCCGTCGCCGTCGAAGTCGGCCCGCAGCGCCATGGGCTCGGCCACCGGCTGCGCGGGCGTCGATTCCACCGGCCGGTAGAACCAGCACGGGACGGTGAGGAACAACTCCGTCAGCCCGCTCAGGTCGAGCGCGCCCTGCTCTGCGGACAGCTTTTCGACGGTGACCCGCCAGGTCGCCACCGGGCTCCGGCCCCAGAAGGCCGGCTGGGCGCGGGGCGGGTCCTGCTGCTCGCGGCCGAAGGTGGCCGGGACCGTGCTCGTCCGGGCCGGCGCGAACAGCTTGACCGGTGTCGTGTGGTCTTCGTGCCGTTTGTTGTCCGCCCGGCCGGAGTGCTCCAGGAGCAGGGAAACGGTCGGGGTCCGGGCGGTGGCGCCGACCAGGCCGATGCGCACGTAGTCCACCTTCAGTTCGGTCCACTTCTCCGGGAAGCCGGACCATTCGAGGGTGAACGTGGCCGTTCGGCCCGCGCGCAGGGCGTCCAGCACCTCGGCCGCCTTGACGCTGATGTAGCGCACGTCGTAGTCGAGGTGGAGTCGGGTGTACTCCTCGTGCTTCCGGGCGAGATCGGCCAGTTCGGGAATCCGGGCCCAGGACTGCTCGTAGCCGCTCAGCAGCGCGGCCACCGGGGCGTCCCGGTCCTGGTCGCCGCGGGTGACCGGCTGGTAGGTGTTCGCGATGACGTCCGGGTGCAGGCGGCCGATGTCGAAGCCGAAGGCGGCGTCCGGCTCCCGGAACATCCACAGGTTCAGCGCCCGGTGGGCGTAGAAGGAGTACGTGATCAGTACGTCGACGTAGCTCTGGGTCTGCTTGATCAGGGTTCGCGCGGTCCGGCCGAGCGTGCCGATGTCACCGGCCCAGTCCTCGCCGAGGTTCTCCAGATCCCGGATGTCCGCCTTGTTGGAGGCGATACGGATGTCCGCGGCCGCCTTGAGCAGCGTGGCCCGCTGGACCTCCAGCTTCTGGAGCGCCGCCTCCCTGGTCAGTTCGACCTGTTTGATGATCAGCGCCTTCGCCTTGTTCTCCAGTTCGCCGTCGACCTTGGACGCGAAGAGCTCGAAGACCGTGCGGGTGGCGTCGATGGCGGTCCCGGTCTGCGCGGCGAGCCCCTTCAGCGCGACGACCCGCTCCTTCATCCGGGCGTCGATCTTCGGGTTGTCCGGATCGGTCTTGTCCGTCCACCAGTCGTCGGGGAAGGTGCCGTCCGCGGTGTACCGCCCGGTCGTCGCGGAGAACTGCGACATCGACGACGTGGAGGCCGCCAGCATGCCGGCCAGGGCCAGGGACGCCACGATGGTCACGCCCCCGGAGGCGACCGCGGCGGCCACCTGGGCGGCGGCGATGGCGACGTTGACCACCAGGCCGAGGTCGTTGCCGGGCGGGAACTCCATACGTTTGTGGGCGATCTGCTCCTGGATGGCGGAGAACTCCGCCTGGGCCTCCCCGATCTGCAGCAGGATCACCCTTGCCCGGCCGTAGGCGGCCTTCAGCGCCGTCTCGGCGGCCTCGGCTTCGAGTGCGAGCGCGGCCCCCATCCGGGCCAGCCTCGCCACGTCCGCGTCCAGTCTCTCCTTCGCCTGTTCCGCGATCAGCGTGGTCGTCAGCAGGTTCGCCGCGTTGGTGAGCAGTTGCAGCACGGCGGTCTGGTAGTTGATCACCAGTCCTTCGAACCGGGGGAAGTCGGGGAGGATGTCGAGGTCGTAGGGGTGCCCGACGGGGGCCAGCCCGGCGGACAGGTAACGGGAGAGCCGGGACGCCTCCTCGTGATCGGGCGACAGGACGAGCGCGCGGCCGAACTCGTGGTCGGCCGTGTCCCGGTGGCCCTTGCGCTGCGGGTCGCCCGGGTAGTGGACGCGGAAGAAGTACTCACCGACGGTGGTGCGGTAGTCCGCCCACTCCCGTGCGCGGGCGCCGAGGCGGGTGCGGACCAGGGCCCACCAGTCGTCGGCGGTGAACGTGAGGAGCGTGAAGTCGACGGAGTCGCCCGGTGCGGGGCCAAGGGCGCCGGACGGGCCGTCGGGGCCGCCCGGTTCGCCGGCCCCGCCGTACCGGCCGCCCCGGCCGCCGGGGCCGGCTCCGCCCGCCGCGCCGCCGGCGGCGTCGAAGGAGAGACCGGAGTGGGTGACCGTCTCCACCCGCAGACGCGCCGCCGGGCCGCCGACCGCTCCGTTGCCGCCTGGACCGCCCGGGCCGCCCGGGCCCGGGTCCCCCCAGGGGACGTCCGGCTTGTTGGGCTTGGGCCGCGGTTTGTGGCCGTTCCCGCCGGTGCCGCCGGTGCCCCCGGCGCCGCCCGGACCGCCACGGGCGATCAGCCGCAGGCCGGTGAGGTTCTGGGCGACCACCGTGATGTCCGAGGCGGGCCCGCCGGGCTGCCCGTTCCCGCCGGGGCCGCCCGGCCCGCCGGCCCGGCCCGACTGCCCCTGGCCCGGCTTTCCGGCCATGCCGCTCGGTCCGTCCGCTCCGGGCCGGCCGCTGGAGTCCACGCCGCCGCCGTTGCCCCGGTAGGTCTCGGCGACCAGGAGCAGCGGATGCCCGGTCAGGCCGGTGAGCACATAGCCGTCGTCGTGGACGATCTCGCGGGCGACGAGCGCCAGGCGGGCGGTGGGCGAGATCTCGTAATGGTCGAGTTCTTTCTGGATTTCCGCCCGCAGCGCGTCGTTGACCCGAATGGTGTCGCGGATGCAGATCCAGTCGACCGGGATCTCTCCCCCGGTGGGTGTCGTCATGGTGCGGTCACCCTCATCCTCATCGCCGAGTCCGGTGATCAATCATCGGGGCCCGACATCCCGCGAATGCCATGTCATTGCGTAATCACCACGTATCGACCGTGAAATCCACCACTTAGCTCACATGTCCGGTATCCACTCAGTCGTATGGATACCGGCGGCTGCCCGAGGCCCCGTCGCAGGGGAGGACCGCGGCATGGGCCGGCAGTACGAACGGGCAGCCTTGTGCCGGCGCCGTACGGGATCGGGGCGCGGGCCCGGTCCGACGAGCGCGGGGCCGGGCGCGGGGCCGGTCCGATGAGCGTGGGAGACGGGCCTTGCGGCTCTACGGCGTCCGGCGTTCCACCGGAGCGGCGTGCCGCGGCGGGCCGCTCACCCCCGGAGCAGCTCCTCCACCGCCTTCTCCATGATGGCCGTCCGCTGCGATGCGGGGCTGCTTCTGATCAGCGCCGCCAGCCGCTGGGCCTCCTGCTTCGTCGGCAGCGCGCCCGCCAGCAACGCGGGCAAAATCATGCGGCGGACGAGGAGTTCGCCGGGCGAGGTGATCTGGGGGCGGCGCACGACGGACACATTGACCCGGACCGCGTGCTCGTTGCCCGGGGGGACGCCCGGCCGGTCGGTCTCGACCGCCTGGTAGCGGAAGCCGTGGGCGAGATCGCAGCGCGCGCAGCCGACCGGGCCGCGGCTGAGGCGTCCTCCGCAGTCGCCGCAGACCAGCCGGTCCAGGGCCGCGTCCACGACGCGCCAGTCGTGGCGGTCGGGTTCCTCGGTGACCATCACGGCGAGTTCGGCGGCCTGGCCGTGGTCGTCCGGGCCGATGTCCCAGCGGTCCAGGAACGACCCCCACTCCTCCTCCACGACGGCGTCGACCAGTTCCCGGCAGGTGACGCAGGCCGGCGCACCGCTGGAGGCGTATCCACCGCACTCGGCGCATCGGTGCGGTGCCGTACCCACCGCGGGCCTCGTCATGACCGCGTCTGCTCGGGAGCGGGGCCGGTGGGGCCCGGGGCCGGAGAACGGTCCGGGAGCGGAGGGCGGTACGGGTCCGCGGGACAGCGCGGGAACGAGGAAGAACGCGGGGCTACGGACGCTGTGTCGCCGAGGATCACCGGGCGGGGGTCCTTTCGGGGATGTTCGGGGTGCGACTCCCGGGAGGGTTCGGGGCCGAGGGGAGCCGTGCCATCGTCGCATCCGCGGTCGTTCCGCCGCCCGGGGATTTCTCCCCTTACCATCCCCCCTCCTCTCCCTTACTGTTCGACGATCGGATACGTGACGGGGGAGCGGATGAGTACGGTCGACCCGGCCGCCGAGCGGCGTCGCGGGGAGCAGGGGGCGAGCGGGTCCGGGCGGGCCGGGTTCGGGGCGATCGTCGGGCCGGGGCTGTACGCGGCGGCCTGGTGGCTGTTCGGGTTCGGGCTCGCCGACGCGATGGCCTACCCCGTCGGTACGGCGTACCTCACCGCCGACACCCAACCCGCCAATGACACCCCGGGGTTCCTCTGGGCGCTCTTCACCGGCGTCGTCGTGGGGCCGCTGATGGGGGTCGGACTGCGGGCGGGGACGGTCGGCCGGCTCGGACTCCGCGTGCAGTCGGCGATCTCGTCGGCCGTCGCCACGTCGAGCGCGGCGCTGGGGCTGTTCCTCGGCGCCCGTTCCCTCTGGGTGGCCGCCCCCGGGCCGGGGACCTTCGTGGACGCCACCGGGCAGCGTGGCGCGCCCTGGGGCGCGGGGGCCTGGGGCGCGTGGACGTCGCAGTACTGGGTGCCCGCGCTGCTGGCGCTGTTCGTCGTGCTCCGGATCGCCTTCGCGGTCCGTGCCGACCGTGCGGAGGGCCGCCGGGCGGCGCGCGCACGGGCGGTCGTCGAGACGGGGGTACGAGCCCCGGGGGTGGTCACCGAGGCGGCCGGGACCGGTGTGGAGATCGGCAACATGCCGCGTATCCGCTTCGTGGTGCGGTTCACGGACCACGAGGGTACGGACCGCTGGGTCACCAGGACCGGGCTCTTCGACCGGACCCGGGTCCCGCGCGCGGGGGATGACGCGGTCGTCTGGTTCGACCCGGCCGACCCCGGGGACGAGAACTCGATCCCCGTCGTCCTCGGCACACTCGCGGAGGTCGATGCCGGGGACGTGACGGGCGGCGGAGACCGTACGATCCACTGAAGCCGGAGCCCGGAGCCCGGAGCCCGGAGCCCGGAGCCCGGAGCCCGGAGCCCGGAGCCCGGAGCCCGGAGCCCGGACTCGGCCGGACCTCATTCCCGCCCGGTCCAGGGCCTTCCGGCACCGGCACCTTCCGGCACCGGTTCCTTATCAGGGGCCGTAACACCGGGACATCCATCGGGAAATCCACCGGGCCCGCGGCCCCCGGGAGTCGCATCGGGCGCCCATTTCCCGGTGATTCCTCCGCCGCCCGCCGCGCGGTCTATCGTCTCGCCCATGAGGGAGACGACATGGGATCCGGACGCGACAGACGTACTGCGGCTGCCTTCGGGGCGCCTCATCCGGGGACGCGGACTCAGACGGCCTCTGCCGGAGGGGTTGGTGCCTGCCCTCGGCGTCTATCTGCTGGGCAAGGAGCCCCCGGAGGTCCCCTGGGACAGCGACTGGGTGCGCTGGCCCGACTTCCGGCTCCCGGCGGACCGGGTGCGGGCCGCCGAGAGCCTGCGCCGGGCATGGGACCGGGCGGCCCACGAGCGCGTGGAGATCGCCTGCGGGGGCGGTCGCGGGCGTACCGGAACGGCGCTGGCCTGCGTCGCCGTGCTCGACGGGGTACCGCCCGACCGGGCGGTGGAGTACGTACGGCGGGGCTACCACCGCCGGGCGGTCGAGACCCCCTGGCAGCGGCGGTACGTCAGCCGGTTCTCCGGACGGTGAGCACCACGGACACCGGAACCGGCCTTTCCGGCACGCACCCCGACCCCGCCCCCGACCCCGACCCCGACCCCGGCACCGGTCCACGCGCGGCGGGCGGCCCAGCCGATTCCTGAGCCTGCGCCGCGAGCGCGAGGCACACTGGAACACATGTGCCGCAGCATCAAGACCCTTCGCCCGCCCGTACTCCCCG
Organism: Streptomyces sp. NPDC004609; assembly: GCF_042873655.1. Classification (NCBI taxonomy): domain Bacteria; kingdom Bacillati; phylum Actinomycetota; class Actinomycetes; order Kitasatosporales; family Streptomycetaceae; genus Streptomyces; species Streptomyces sp. NPDC004609. The sequence continues at coordinate 342,043 of NZ_JBIALS010000001.1, forward strand.
AAGAGGCCACCGAGGAGGACATCCGGGCCGCCGCCCTCCAGTACGTGCGCAAGGTGTCCGGTTTCCGGGCGCCCGCCACGCACAATCAGGAGGTGTTCGACCAGGCCGTGGACGAGATCGCCGAGGCCACCCGGAAGCTCCTCGACGGCCTGGAGATCAGGGGAGCCGCGCGGGCGGTCAGACCCGCTCGGCCGTAGAGGCCGCGGGGCGCGGCGTGTGGCGGCGGCGCATCACGTACGCCGCCAGCGCGCCCGCGCCGAACAGCGCCAGGACGGAGACGGCCGCGCCGACCCAGGTCGCGCCCAGCCACTGGCCGCCGAAGTAGCCGAGGCTGACGCTGTAGCCCGCCCAGACCAGACCCGCCACCGCGGACCACGGCAGGAATTCCTTCACCTTGCGCTGGGACGCTCCCGCGCCCAGGGAGACCACCGAACGGCCGGCCGGGGCGAAACGGGCGATCACGACGAGCGCGCCGCCGCCTCGGCTCAGCGCCGTGCCGAGACGGTCCTGCGCCCTGGTGAGCCGGCGGGAGCGGGCGATCGCGCGGTCGAAGCGGTCGCCGCCGCGCCGGGCCAGCCGGTAGGCGACCAGATCGCCGAGCACGGACGCGGTGGCCGCGCACAGAATGAGGATCAGCAGCGAGGGCACCTCGCGCGGGACCTGGCCCGCGACGGTGGAGGCGGTGGTCGTGCCCGCGGCGGCGGCGGTCGCCGCCGTGATCACCAGGACCCCGCTCGGCAGGACCGGCAGAAAGACGTCGAGCAGGACGGAGAGCGCCACCACCGCGTAGATCCAAGGGCTGCCGGTCAGCGACCCCAGACTCTCCAGCACCTTGAACTCTCCCCGTTGCCCCGTTGAATGAACAATGCCGTGACGGTGAAGTCGGTCGGTGTGCGGTGAACACGGCACTGTCAGCTGTACAGCGTACGCGTGAGGTTTGCCGTGAGGTCACCGGGGGGTCGCCGGTGTTGCGGTCATCCCCTCTGTCCGGAAGGGCCGCGCACCGCCCGGCCGTCCCCCGCCCGGGAGCCCCCGTCGTCCGGTCGCGCCGACGTCACTCGGGCAGGACGGCCGCGTGAAGCGCTCGGGCGGCACCGGGGAGTTGCCGTGACGACCATGGCAAGTGCCCGGATCCCGCGGGGGATCCGGGCACTCGGCGACGCCCAGGAACAGGGAACAGGGAGCAGAGAGCGGAGGCTCCGTGGCGCCTCGGGGCGGGAGGTTACGCGGTGAGCGCCGAGCCCGCCCGCTCCTGCTCGTCGGCGGTGCGCTCGTCCTGCGCGAACACCCGGTCCAGCGCGAGAGCGCCCGGTCCGGTGAAGATCAGCAGCAGGAAGGCCCAGCAGAAGATCGCGGCCGCCTCACCGCTGTTCTGGAGGGGGAACAGGCCCTCGGGCTGGTGGACCTTGAAGTACGCGTACGCCATCGAACCGGAGGCCACGAAGGCCGCGGTGCGGGTGCCGATGCCCAGCAGCACCAGTCCGCCGCCGACGAGCTGGATCACCGCCGCGTACCAGTCGGGCCAGGTTCCGGTCTCGACGGTGCCGCCGCCGTGCGCGCCGCCGAGGACGCCGAACAGGGAGGCCGCTCCGTGACAGGCGAACAGCAGTCCGACGACGATGCGGAACAGTCCGAGAACGTATGGCTGGGAGCGGTCCAATCGGGAGGTCAACGAGGTGTTGGCCATGGGGGGACTCCTACGTGTGGGGACGTGGTGAGCCCCAAGTTAGGTATCCCTCACTTTGCTTACAAGTTCAACATCCGTCTGTGGTCGGATTCTCATCCGACTCTCATTCCGGATCCGCATTCCGGTTACCGGGTTCCGGATCTCGCGCCGACACTCCCACCGGCACGCTTCCGGCCGGGGATCTCACTCCCGTTCGGACCGTGCGGGCGTCCGCGAAGCGGTCAGTTCCCGGGCGTCCGCGGTCACCAGGCGCACCCCGTCCTCCTCCGCCCGCGCCTGGTCCAGCCGCAGGGTCGCCGAGCGCCCGCGCAGGGACAGGGTCATCAGATGGTTGCCGAACCAGGGGCCGCCCGTCCGGTCCCAGTGCACCGACGGTCTGCCCGTGCGGCCGTGGCGTGCCAGCAGATGGCCGAGCCGGCGTCCCGTACGGCTCCAGCCGAAGCGGAAGCCCCACTGGATCGAGCGCGGAATGGAGTTGTGCACGGGGGAGCAGGTCAGTTGCAGCACCCGGGAGTCCGGCTCTCCCGCGCCGCGCCAGTCCGGCTCGGCGACGTACGCGTGATGGACGTCCCCCGACAGGACGCAGACGGTCGCCGGGGCGCCTTCGCCGGTGCCCGCCTCCGCGATCAGCCGGGTCAGCGCCTCGAAGGAGTCGGGGAAGGCCGCCCAGTGCTCCAGATCGGCGCGTCTGCGCACCTTCTCCCCGAAACGGGCCCAGCGCGGGCCGCGCTCGCCGCGGCTCAGCGCCGCGTTCCAGCTCTCCGCGTCGTGGATCAGGGGCGGCAGCAGCCAGGGCAGCGAGGTGCCGATGAGGAGGTGGTCGTACGTCCCGGGGGCGTCCAGGGCCTGGTCGCGCACCCAGCGCGCCTCGTGCGCGTCCAGCATCGAGCGGTGCTGCTCGTCGAGCACCCGGGCGGCGCGGGTGTCGACCATCAGCAGCCGGGTCCGGCCGAAGTCACGGCGGTAGCTCCAGCGTGTGAAGGCGGGATCGGCGTCCGCGCGGGCGGCGAACTCCCGCAGCGCGCCCGTACCGTCGGGAGAGGTCCGCACGGCCGTGAAGACCGGGTCCGCCGCGAGCGCGGCGGGGGAGAGGTTGCCCAGGTGCTGGTGGACCCAGTACGACATGAGTCCGCCGAGGACCCGCTCCTCCCACCAGGGCAGGGCCCGCATCTCGGCCCGCCAGGACTCGCTGGTGTTCCAGTCGTCGATCAGATCGTGGTCGTCGAAGATCATGCAGCTGGGGACGGTGGACAGCAGCCAGCGCACCTCGGGGTCGAGCCAGGACTCGTAGTAGAGCCGGGTGTACTCCTCGTAGTCCGCCACGTCCGGGCCGGGCGGCTCGCTCAGATCGCGGCGCCCCGCGATCCACGCCCGGGTCGCCTTGGACGTCTCGTCCGCGTACACCTGGTCGCCGAGGAGGAGCAGTACATCGGGGCGGGCGGCGGCCGGGTCGGCGGCGAGCCGTGCGGCGAGGGTGTCGAGGGCGTCCGGGCCGATCGGGTCGTGCTCGTCGAGGGGCGGGGCGGCCCAGCGGCAGGAGCCGAAGGAGACGGTGACCCCCGGTGAGGGGACCTCGGGCGCGGTGATCGTGGACGCGGGGAAGCGGGAGCCGTCGACCGGCCACACCCGGTCGGCGCCGAGCAGGACTTCGTACGCGGTGGTCGTGCCGGGTGTCAGGCCGGTCACCGTCACCAGGGCGTAGTGGTGTCCGGCGACGGTGAAGGTGGGCGCGGAACCGCCGGCTCCGTCCGCGCACCGGACCTCGACCGCGCACGGCCGGTCGACCTCGACCCACACGGTCGCGGTGCCTCCCGTCTCCCAGTCCACGTACCGCAGCAGCGGTCCCAGGCGAAGCCGTGCCGTGGCGGCCATAGTCCGTCCTCCTCAAGGGCCTGTCGCCGGGTCGGGCGCCAGTCGCCCCGTACGGTACGGAACGACCGGGGGGTACGGACAGGTTCCGGCGCGCGTCCGCCGGAACCCGTCCGGCCGCAGGCGGGGAGCGGGGCTCAGCAGCCGCCGAGCACGGAGGTGAGCGCGTTCTTCTCCGCGGTGTCCACGGTCAGGCCGTAGTGGTGCTTCACCTGGACCCACATCCGGGCGTAGACGCAGCGGTACGACGGGCGCGGCGGCAGCCACTCGGCCGGGTCCAGGTCGCTCTTGGCCTGGTTCACACGGTCGGTGACGGCGATCAGCTGCGGGCGGGTGAGGTCGTTGGCGAACGCCTGGCGCCGGGCCGTGGTCCAGCCGCTGGCGCCCGAGCGCCATGCCTCGGCGAGCGCGACGACGTGGTCGATGTCCACGTCGGAGGCCGCGGACCAGGTCGCGCCGTCGTACTCCGAGTACCAGGTGCCGCCGGTCGCGGCGCAGGAGGCGTTCTGGACGACGTTCCTGCCGTCGCGGTGGAGGACGACCTCCCGGGTGTTGCACGCGCCGTACTGGGTGGTCCAGTGGGGGAAGAGAGCGCGGCTGTAGCCGCTGGAGGAGCCCTCGGCGCGCACGGTGAGCTGTCCGAGGTAGAGCCGGGCGGTGGCCGCGCTAACGGGGGTGGGCGGGGCGGCCTGGGCGGCGGGCGCGGTGGCGAGGAATCCGGTCGCGGCGACGGCGGCGGCCAGGGTGAGGACGGTGGTGCGGCGGATACGGCGCGTACGCGGTATCCGGCGGTCGTGACGCGCGTAGATCGTGGGCATGACAACTCCTTGGGTGTGAGGGTCCGGCCGGCGGGGCGCGGCCGTGCCGGGCGCGCGGCATGGTGCGGGGCGGGCGCCGGGTAACAGAGTGACGTCATGGACACGTCATATCAAGGGCTGGGCGGCCCGATCTGACGGAACGGCACCCGCCCCCGGGCGTCGTAGGGTTGACGGGTGCTGCTGACCGTCAATGTCACGTTCGGGGCGGTCCTGGCCGTTCTCCTGGCCGCCGCGGCGACCGTGACCGCCGTCGCCCGGCTGGGGCGCTCCCGCGAGATCGTCGTCGCGGGCGTACGGGCCGCGGTCCAGCTCGCCGCCGTCTCCCTGGTCATCGGCTGGGTGGTCCACGCGCTGCCGCTGCTGCTCGGGTTCGTGCTGCTGATGTACGCGGTGGCGGTACGCACCGCGGGGCGCCGCATCACCCGCAACCGGACCTGGTGGTGGGCCTCGGCGCCCATCGCCGCCGGGGTGTTCCCCGTTCTCGCCGCGCTGCTGCTCACCGGGCTCGTACCGCTCAAGGGCATCGCGCTCGTCCCCGTCGCCGGAATCCTCATCGGCGGCGCGCTCACCGCGACCGTGCTCGCGGGGCGGCGGGCACTCGACGAGCTGAAGCTGCGGCACGGGGAGGTGGAGGCCGGCATGGCCCTCGGGCTGCTCGACCGCGACGCCCGGCTGGAGGTCGCCCGGGTCTCGGCGGCGGACGCGCTGCTGCCGGGCCTCGACCAGACGAGGACGGTGGGGCTCGTCACGCTTCCGGGCGCCTTCGTCGGCATGCTCCTCGGCGGGGCGTCACCGCTGCTGGCCGGAGCAATTCAGCTGTTCGTCCTGGTGGCGCTGATGGCCGTGCAGGCGGTGGCGGTCGCGGTGGTGCTGGAGCTGGTGGCGCGGGGGCGGCTGTACCGGGAGCCCTGAGGGGCGGTCCGGAGCGGGGGCGGGGCCGGAGTACGAGGCGCCGGGCCGGGCCGTGGCGGGAGTGCTCCGGGCCGGTCCGGGGCGCGGATGTTCCCGGCGGGTGCGGTGCGCGGGTTCTTTGGGCTGGTACGGGCGGGTGCGGTGCGGGCGGGTGCGGTGCGGGTGCGGGGCCCGGGCTCCGGTGTGGCGTACGTCGCAGTGGGCCGGGCCGGGCGTCGCGTACCCTGAACGGAGCAGAAGGGGAGTAGCTCTTCGCCGGACCGTCGACATACTGCTGGGCCTCGTGCCCGGCCGGCGCCCGGAGGCGGAGTTCCGCGCCCATGAGCCGCCGAGGCCCATGAGCCGGGTGCCCGCCAGCGAGACCTTCGGCCGCAGTGTCCTGTTGTCATGACGCTGCCGTGCCGAAGCGACCCCTTTTCAGTCTCGCGGTCTCTCGGTACGGGCAGCCCGACCGATTGAGGAATCCCACCCGTGATCAGCTTCACCATCATGGCGATCACCTTCGGCGTCGTCTTTCTCGCCGAACTCCCCGACAAGACGGCGCTCGCCGGTCTGATGCTCGGCACGCGCTACCGCGCCTCCTATGTCTTCGTGGGGGTCGCGGCGGCCTTCGCGGTGCATGTGGCGCTCGCGATCGCGGCCGGCAGTGTCCTGACCCTGCTGCCGCACCGGCTGGTGCAGGCGGTGGTGGGCGTGCTGTTCCTCGCGGGCGCGCTCGTGCTGCTCCTGCGCAAGAGCGACGACGGCGAGGAGAACATCAAGGCGCCCGCCGACCAGTCCTTCTGGAAGGTCTCCGGGGCAGGCTTCATGCTCATCCTGGTCGCGGAGTTCGGCGACCTCACCCAGATCATGACGGCGAACCTCGCCGCCCGGTACGACAACCCCGTCTCGGTCGGCATCGGCGCGGTCCTGGCGCTCTGGGCGGTCGCGGGCATCGGCATCGTCGGCGGCCGGACGCTGATGAAGTACGTACCGCTGAAGCTGATCACCAAGGTGGCGGCGGCGCTGATGCTGGTCCTGGCGGGATTCAGCCTCTACGAGGCGCTGGGCTAGGGACCGGGGGCGGGCGCTCGCCCGGTGCGGGTTCCCGCCTTACCCCCGGGCGCCCGCGCCCGGGGGTAAGGCGGGAAGGGGCAGCCCCGCCGGTGATCGAGGCGCGAGGGGCCCGCTCGCCGGGGCGGCGGCAGGGTCACGGGGTACGGGCGCGGAGGCGGACGTGAACCCCGGTGATCGTCAGCTCCAGCGCCGTGAGGTCCTCGACATGGAGGTCCGGGGCGAGCCGGGAGGCGCGGGGGCCGACGCCGACCACCCGCATGCCCGCGGACCGCGCCGCCGCGATCCCCGCCTCGGAGTCCTCGAAGGCCACACAGTCCGCCGGGGTGAACCCCAGCTCCGCGGCCCCCTTCAGAAAGCCCTCCGGGTCGGGCTTGCTCGCGCCGACGGACTCCGCCGTGACGCGGACACCCGGCATCGGCAGGCCCGCGGCCCGCATCCGGGCCCGGGCGAGCGCCTCGTCGGCCGAGGTCACCAGCGCGTGCGGCAGTTCCGCCAGCGCGGCCATGAAGGCGGGTGCCCCCGCCACCGGGACCACGCCCTCGATGTCGGCCGTCTCCCGCGCGAGCATCACCGCGTTGTCCGCGTGGTTCTGCTCCATGGGCCGGTCCGGCAGCAGCGCCGCCATCGTCGCGTACCCCTGCCGTCCGTGGACGACCTTGAGCGTCTCCTCGGGGTCGAGGCCGTGCTCCAGCGCCCACTCCCGCCAGCAGCGCTCGACCACCGCGTCCGAGTCGACGAGTGTGCCGTCCATGTCGAGGAGAAGGGCCCGGGCGGTCAGGGTGCTTTCCGGCATCGGCGTACTCCAGGGCGTTGGCGCGGGAAGAAGCACAAGAGCGGCTCCGCCCACCGGTCAGGGAGACGGGCGGAGCCACTTTGTTTAAGGATGATACAAAGCGGCTCCCGGGAAAGCCACCCCTCGCGCCCTCCGCAGGACGTAACGGGACATAGCCGCCAATATGAAGGGGTTGAAGGGGTTGACAGGGTTCCGGTCGCGAGGAGTTTCCGTATGGCCCAAGAAGTGCGCACCCAGCCCATGAGTCCGGCCCCCGGCGAGGGACAGAGCCGGCGGACCGTCCTCGCCGCTGTCGGCGCACTGCTGCTCGGGATGCTGCTCGCCGCGCTCGACCAGACGATCGTCTCCACCGCACTGCCCACCATCGTCAGCGACCTCGGCGGGCTGGAGCATCTGTCCTGGGTGGTCACGGCCTATCTGCTGGCGTCCACGGCGGCGACCCCGCTGTGGGGCAAGCTCGGCGACCAGTACGGCCGGAAGAAGCTCTTCCAGACCGCCATCGTCATCTTCCTCATCGGCTCCGCGCTCTGCGGCCTCTCGCAGAACATGCCGCAGCTCATCGCCTTCCGGGCCCTCCAGGGACTCGGCGGCGGCGGGCTCATGGTCCTGTCCATGGCGATCGTCGGCGATATCGTCCCGCCCCGCGACCGCGGCCGCTACCAGGGACTCTTCGGCGTGGTCTTCGGCGCCAGCAGCGTCCTCGGCCCCCTGCTCGGCGGATTCTTCACCGAGCACCTCTCCTGGCGGTGGGTCTTCTACATCAATCTGCCCATCGGAGCGGTCGCCCTCGCCGTCATCGCCGCCGTGCTGCACATCCCCGCCCGCCCCACCAGACACACCATCGACTACCTCGGCACCTTCCTCATCGCGTCCGTCGCCACCTGTCTCGTCCTGGTGGCCTCACTCGGCGGCACCACCTGGGGCTGGGCCTCCCCGCAGATCATCGGGCTCGCCGTGCTCGGCGCGGTGCTGCTCGTCCTGTTCATCGGCGTCGAACGCCGGGCCGCCGAACCCGTGCTGCCGCTGCGCCTCTTCCGTATCCGTACCTTCACGCTCGTCGCCGTCATCAGCTTCATCATCGGCTTCGCGATGTTCGGCGCGATGACCTTCCTGCCGACCTTCCTCCAGGTCGTCCAGGGCATCAGCCCCACCCTGTCCGGCGTCCATATGCTGCCGATGGTGGTCGGCATGCTGGTCGCCTCCACCGTGTCCGGGCAGATCGTCAGCGACACCGGCCGCTGGAAGGTCTTCCCGGTCGTCGGGACCGCCGTCACCGCGATCGGGCTGCTGCTGCTCCACCGGCTGACGGAGTCCAGCCCCACCTGGGAGATGAGCGTCTATTTCTTCGTCTTCGGCGCGGGACTCGGCCTGGTCATGCAGGTGCTGGTGCTGGTGGTGCAGAACGCGGTCCGTTACGAGGACCTCGGCGTCGCCACCTCCGGTGCCACCTTCTTCCGCTCCATCGGGGCCTCCTTCGGCGTCGCCATCTTCGGCACGATCTTCAGCAACGGGCTCCAGGACAAACTCTCGGCCGCGCTCACCGGCCGGCCGGTCCCGCCCGGCGCCGGAGCGAGTGAGCTGGCCGCGGACCCCCATGCCATCGCCAAGCTGACGCCCGCCCTGCGCGAGCCCGTGATCCACGCCTACGCCTCCGCCATCACCAACGTGTTCCTGTACGCGGTGCCCATCATGGCCCTGGCGTTCGTCGTCTCCTGGTTTCTGCGGGAGGACCGGCTCCGGGCCTCCGTCACCGCCCCGGACCCCAGCCAGACGCTCGCCTCCAACCCGGTCGAACGCTCCTCCCGCGAGGAGGTCGCCCGGGCGCTGTCCGTTCTCGGCTCGCGCGAGGGCAGACGCCGGATCTACGAGAAGATCATCGTGCGGGCGGGATACGACCTGCTGCCCGCAGCCGGCTGGCTCCTGCTGCGCATCCGCCGTCACGGGACCGTGGAGCCGGGGCTGCTCGCCGACACCACGCCCGTGCCGCTGCGGGCGATCACCGACGCCGCCGTACAGCTGGAGGTGCGCGGGCTCGCCCGCCGTGAGGGGGTGCAGCTGGTCCTCACCGAACAGGGGCTCGACACCGCCGTGCGTCTCGCCAAGGCCCGGGAGGAGTCGCTCGCCGAACTGCTCGGCGACTGGTGGGGTCCCGACCGGCCGACCGATCTGGTGCAGCTGGTGGAGGAGCTGAACGCCGAGCTGTGCGGATCGGACCGGGAGCGCCCGACCGGCCCCGGACCCCGGCGCGACCACGCGCCCCCGGGCCGCGGCCACTGATCACGCGGTGAAGACGGCGGGGTACGCGCCGCGGGCCACGCTGCCGGAGCCGGAGCCGGAGCCGAGGCCATGCGGCGGGTCGCGGTCGCCCCGGTCACCCGCCGTCCCGGTGACGGCGGGCGGCTTCCGGCGCGTGCGGGGTCCGGCTTCCGAGGCGCGGCCTGCGGCCCTCCTCCTTCGGTTCCGGCCTCCGGGCGCGGTCACCCGGCTCCGGAACCGGACCGCCCGGCCCCGTCCGCCGGGCGCTCGCCGGAGCCGGCTCCTTGCCGTACCGGATCGCCACGGGGCGGGCGGACCGGGAGGCAGAGGGGCGGCCGGGCGCCGGGAGATGGGCGGGCTTGCCGTACGTACGCACCCGCCGGGTGTCCTGTACCGGCCGGAACCGGGCCGGAACCGCCGGGACCGGACCACCCTGGACGGTCTTCCCGGACGGATCGCCCGGACCACCGTGGACGGTCTTCCCGGACGGATCGCCCGGGACCGGGCCCACAGGCCGGGGCCCGGAAGCCGGATGCCGGATCAGTCCTGGGACTTGGGGCCCGCCGACTGGACCACCTCGAACGACCAGAGCGTGGCCCCGGTCGCCGCGGGCTTGGCCTGCTCGCCGCCCTGGTCTCCGGCACCGGGCGCGCCGCCGCCCTGGGCACCGCCCTGCGGGGCGTGCGCGCCGCGCATCGAACCGGCCATCCACGCCTCGAAGTCGGCCTCGCTGCGCCAGCGGGTGTAGACGAGGTACTGGTCCGTGCCCTCCAGCGGGCGCAGCAGTTCGAACCACTCGAACCCGTCGGAGTTCTCCACGCTTCCCGCGCGGGCGGCGAACCGCTTCTCCAGGACCTCGCGCTGCTCGGCGGGGACGGTCAGGACGTTGATTTTCACCACGCTGGCCACAAGGACATCCTTCGCATAGGAGGGATCTCGACCGTACCCCCCGACGGGGTCCGCCCTCGTCCCGGGGCACCCCGGGTCACCCGTCAGCCGGGCTCCGGCCCGGGGAGCAGGGACTTCGCGCACTCCTCGGCGAGGTCTTCGGCGTGCCGGGGCAGGGGCGTACCGGCCCGCAGATGGCGGCGTACGAGCGAGAGCGGCAGATCGACCAGGGCGAGCGCGGCCTTTTCGAGGGCGCGGGGGCCCTCGGCTCCCCGGGCCCGGGCGAGGCCGGTGAGGGCGAGGCGCACCTGCCGGTTCCCCCGGTGCGCCCGGTCGCGGTGCTCCTCGGACCAGTCGGCGCGTCCGAAGTCCTCGGGGCCGTACAGCAGCAGGGCGGCCTCGGCGGGATGCGTACGGCTCCAGGCGACGACATGGCGGGCCGCGGCGCCCCCGGAGGGATCCGACGCGAGAGCCCGGAGAAAGCCGTCCTGGAACCGGCCGACCGTCCGCAGCCACACCTCGGCGAGCAGCGCCGGACGGCCCGGGAAGCGGTGGTAGACCGACCCGCTCGGTGCCCCGACCTCCTGGGCGACCGCCGACATCGTCACCCCGGACGGCCCGGACGCGGCGGCGAGCCGTACGGCGGCGTCGAGGAACTGGTCCTTGTCGAAACGGGGTGGTCTGGCCATGAAGTAGAGAGTACTCTCCACAATAATGGAGAGGTCTCTCCAGAACTGACGGACGCGGGGGAAGGGGACCGGATGGGCGTCTACAACGTGCACGAGCGGCTGCTGGCGGTGGATCAGGCCGTCGCGGGAGCCCTCATCGACACCCTGTCGTCGGGGGACGGCGACCGCCTGTGGCCGTATCGGAGCTGGCCGCGGATGCGGTTCGACCGCGCTCTGGAGGCGGGCGCGGTCGGCGGCCACGGCCCGGTCCGCTACACCGTCACCGCATATGTTCCCGCCACCTGGGTGCGGTTCGCTTTCACCGGCCCGCGCGGCTTCCACGGCTTCCACGAGTTCGCCGCGCTGGCGGCGGGGGAGGGGCACACGGTGCTGCGCCACACCCTCGCCATGAGCCTCCGCGGCCCCGCCCGACTCACCTGGCCCCTGGTCTTCCGGCCGCTCCACGACGCCCTGCTGGAGGACAGCCTCGACCTGGCCGAACGGGCGTGTACGGGCACGGTGTCGCGCCCCGCCCGCCGGAGTCGTTACGTACGGCTGCTGCGGAGCCTCGCGCGAACCGCCGACCGCCGGAGCTCTGATCCGGCGTCCGCCGACCGCCGGACCGCGAACCGGTGACCCGCCGACTCCTGCCTGTGGGCCGCCGACGGCTGCCGCCGACCGGTGCCGCTGAACCCGGCCGGCCGGTCGCCCGGCCCGCCGGGTGGTCCGTACGCGGAGAAACCGGTCGGCGCCCACTGCTGGACGTTCTGGTGGGACCGAGCCGGTCCCCCGGCGGGCGCGGCCCGGCCCGCCGGGTCAGCCGCTGACGTCGAGCGCCGTCCCGTACAGCCGTCCCACCTTCAGCCGGATCACGACGCGCCGCTCGGCCACCAACTGCTCCAGGAAGGCACCCTCGTCGTCGGGCCGGGCGGCCTCGGGCAGCATCGCCAGCAGTTCGCGCCCGGTCGCGTCCCCGGCGGCCGAGGTCACGTCGGAGACCTCCGCCTCCCCCTCGGCCACGGCGAACGACCACACGTCGTCGCCCCTCACATGCAGGGCCGCGCGCGGGTCGCGCCGGAGCTGCTTGACCTTGATGCGGTCGGCGGTGGTGGAGAACCGTACGATCCGGTCCTCCGGGTCCCACCGGTAGAGCATCGTCGTCAGATGCGGATGGCCGCTGCGTTTGTTGGTGGCGAGCGTGCCGAACTGCTGTGAGTCCAGCAGTTCGGAGAGGGCGTCGTCGGTCAGGGCGCGGGGTGCTGGTCCTTTGGTCATGACAGGGCAACTCCCGCGAGGGTCGCCGGGTTCCGGAACTCCGGGAATACGTGTACCCGGCATGGGGGGGAGCGCGCGTGCGGGAGGGGCGGCCGTACCGCCCGCCCCTCGACGGCGGGCCACCGCCCTGGCCCGGGGCGGCGGCGGCCGGAGGTCAGCCGCGCCCGTACCGCGTGCCCGACTCCGACTCCTGGGCCGGCCGCCGCAGGGCCGACAGCGCGGGCGGCGGCTGGACGCGCAGGCCGCCGGGCAGGCCCGCGCAGGCGGCGCCGAGCCGCGGCCGCCCGGCGGTCCGGGAAGCCCGGCCTGACCCGGACGTGCCGCCCCGGGGCGTGTCAGGAGACCACGCGCGCCAGCAGGAAGCCGTCGTACCCCTTCGAGCCCACGGTCTGCACCGCCGTCGCGTCCAGCCGGGGCTCCCGCGCCACCAGCTCGTACATCTCGCGCGTGCCCCGCACGGCGGGGTCGTCGGTGCCCGCGTCCAGGATCGATCCGCCGCGTACGACGTTGTCGACGACGATCAGGCTGCCGGGGCGGGAGAGCTTCAGGGCCCATTCCACATAGCGCGGGTTGTTCACCTTGTCCGCGTCGATGAAGAACAGGTCGAACGGACCGGCGCCCGGCTCCGCCGCCAGCATCGGCAGGGTCTCCAGCGCGGGTCCCGTCCGGATCTCGGCGATCGAGTCCAGACCGGCACGCGCCAGATTGGCACGGGCCACCTCCGCGTGGTCGGGGCTGTACTCCAGGGAGATCAGCCTGCCGGTCGCCGGAAGCGCTCTGGCCAGCCAGATCGTGCTGTAGCCGCCCAGAGTGCCGATCTCCAGCACCGTCCGCGCGCCCAGCGTCCGCGCCAGCAGATGCAGCAGCTTTCCCTGATTGGCCGCGACCGCGATCGAGGGCAGCCCGGCCGCGTCACTGTCCGCGAGCGCCCGGGTGAGCGCCTCGTCGGGCGGGGCCAGCAACTCGGTCACATAGCGGTCGACCGCATCCCACCGCCGGCGCCACTGGTCCGGTGTCAGCTCCTGAGTCATGGGTCCAACCTATGCCGACCGGTGGCCGCCCGCGCCCTCCGCAGGGAGAACCCGCAGGTGCGGGGCGCTCCGTTCTTGTATGTTCCCCCGCATGCCCTCCGCGCGGCCGTACCGGCGTCCACACCGGGACGTCCCGGGGCGGGGCTGCCGGACATCCGAACAAAACCGGGTGACTGTCAGGCAAAGAGGGGGTTGCCCGAGTCTTTTTCATCGGGCAATGGGAGGCTTCTCCGGGGCATCGACCGGTCCCGGGGGCCGGAACAACGCGGACATACGGACGTAGGGGAGGCGCGGCGCGACGTGGCGAACGCGGAGCACAGCGTGCGCGGAAGTGCGACGACGGACACGAGGATGGGCGCGGTGAGGGCCGCGCTGTGGCTCGTGGCCGCCGTCCTCGCCGTACGGCAGACGGCGGCGGTTCTGCGCCAGCCGCCCGGTGAACGGCTGATGGACCTGGAGACCTGGATCGGCCCCAACGGCGTGCTGCATGTGAACGGCTCGCTGTACGACGCCGACCGGTTCACCGGTACCCCCTTCGCCGGGCTGGTACTCAAGCCGCTCACGCGCTCCGCCGAGCAGAGCCTCGGCGTCGCCTGGACCTTCGGCACCCTGCTGCTGGTCGCCGGCATCGGCATGCTCGTCGCCCGCGCCCTGCCGGGGCCCGTCTCGCGCCGCAGCGGACTCCTCGCCGCTCCCATCGCGATCAGCCTGCTGATGCTCTCCCTGCCGGTGCGCAACAGCTTCTACCTCGGCCAGACCAGCATCATCCCGGTGCTGCTCGTCCTGCTCGGCTGCTTCGCCGCCCGCGGTGAACGGGCCTCCGGGCTGCTGATCGGCATCGGGGCGGCCCTCCAGCCCACCGTCCTGCTGTTCGCGCCGCTGCTGTGGTTCACCGGGCGCAGACGCGCGGCCGTCGCCACGGCCGCCACCTTCACCGCCGCCACGGCGCTCGCCTGGGCCGCCATGCCGAGCGACTCGTGGACGTACTGGGTCCACCACGTGGCCGGAGCCGGGCTCGGCAGCCGCCCCGACGGGCTCGCCAACCAGTCCCTGCACGGCGCACTCCTGCGCTTCGGCCTCGAAGGCCCGCTGGAGATCGTGCTCTACCTCTCCCTCGCCGCCGTCGTCGCCTGGTTCGGACTGCGCCGCGCCATCCGGTACGCGAAGGACGGCCAGCTCCTCCTCGCCGTCGCCGTCACCGGCTGTGTCGCCGTCGCCGTCTCGCCCACCACCTGGCAGCACCAGCTGCTGTGGGTGCTCCTCGCCGTCGTCGGCCGGGTCGGCAAGCGGGCCGCCGACCGGATGCTCTGGCCGGTGCTGGTCGTCCTCACGATGACCCTGCCCAACAAGATGCTCCTGCCGAACATGGAGGTGCTCCACCCCGTACGCGACAACGCCGTGCTCATCGCGGCGCTCGCCGCCGCCTGTGTGGTGCCGTTCCTCTCGCGCACCGCACCGGAGTTCCGGCGCCCCGTGCCGACCGAGTACGCCACACCCGTCGCGTCCCGCTGGAGCCGTATCCCGCTGCTGCCCTTCTGGCGGCGAGCGCTGAGCCGGCCCAATCTGCTGCTCGAACTCCTGGTGATCCGCGTCGGATACTCCATCTACTCGCAGATCCGGCTGGCCGCGACCGCGAGCACCGCCACGGCCGAGGAACACGGACGGCAGATCGTCTCCATCGAGCGGGCCCTCGGCATCGACATCGAGCACTGGGTCAACCAGGCCACGGTGAAGGTCCAGTGGCTGGAGGACTTCCTCGGCTTCTACTACACGTCGTTCCACTTCCCGGTGCCGCTGGCGATTCTCGCGATCCTCTACATCCGGCGTCCCGCGGAGTACCGCTGGGCGCGCGCCTCGCTGGCCTTCGCCACCCTCCTCGCGCTGGTGGGTTTCTGGCTCTACCCGCTGGCCCCGCCGCGTCTGATGCCCGGCATGGGCTTCGTCGACACGGTCCACGGCACCCAGGACCTCGCCAACCCGGAGTTCGGCGCGATGACCGCCGTCACCAACCAGTACGCGGCGATGCCGTCGCTGCACTTCGGCTGGTCCCTGTGGTGCGGTGTGGTCGTCGTCGTCCTCGCGCCGAAGCTGTGGATGAAGGCACTGGGACTGCTCCACCCGCTCATCACGCTCTATGTGATCGTGGCCTCCGCCAATCACTGGGTGCTGGACGCGGTGGGCGGCGCGGCCGTCGTCGGTGCGGGCTTCGCCCTGACATACGTCCTGTCGGGGCGGCGGAAGCTGCTGCCGCGGGCGGGCACGGGCAGCGGTACGGGCACGGACTCCGCAACAGGCGGCGAGACGCGTACCGGTGCGGGTACGGGTGCCGTACCGGCGGCGCGGACGTCCGGAGACCAGGACCGGGGCGCGGGTTCGGCGGCCGGCGCGGGGTCCGGGACGAAGACCGTACCGGGCAGCCGCGAGGAATCCGCGGTCCCGGCCGCACCGAAGTAGCCCGCCGGAGCGGCCCCACGCGCGCAACGGCCCCCGGGGGGTACGGACAAGGGACTGCCCGTACCCCCCCCGGGAGTGGATCGCCGCGTTCAGCCAGGATCCGCCGACTCGCGGGGTTCCGCCACTCGGGAGCGGTCATGACGCGGCCGAGGCGATGGTGTCCCGGCCGGAACACATGCCGTACGGACCCGAACCGGTGCCGTGGGGACCCGATACCGGTGCCGTGTGGCGCCGGAACCCGTAGGGCGCCGAACCGAGGGCGCGCGGGGCCGGGGTGGCCGGGCCGGCACCGGACCGGCGGGGCCCGGCGACGGGTTGGGGTGCCGGTTCGGTGCCGGATCGCTCAGGCGCCAGCGGTGACCTGGAGTTCCTTGATGCCGTTCAGCCAGGCCGAGCGCAGCCGCCGGGGGTCGCCCGCGAGACGCAGGTCGGGGAGGGCGTCGGCGATCGCGTTGAACATCAGGTTGATCTCCATCACCGCGAGGGACTTGCCCAGGCAGAAGTGCGGGCCCCCGCCGCCGAAGCCGAGGTGCGGGTTCGGGTCGCGGGTGATGTCGAAGACCTCGGGCGAGTCGAAGACTTCGGGGTCGTTGTTGGCGGAGGAGTAGAACAGCCCGACCCGGTCTCCCTTCTTGATCTCCTGACCGCCGAGGACGAGGTCCTCGGTCGCGGTCCGCTGGAAGGAGACGATGGGAGAGGCCCAGCGCACGATCTCCTCGGCGGCCGTCTCCGGGCGTTCGCGTTTGTAGAGTTCCCACTGCTCGGGGTGGGTGAGGAAGGCGTGCATCCCGTGCGTGATGGCGTTACGGGTCGTCTCGTTGCCCGCGACCGCCAGCAGGATGACGAAGAACCCGAACTCGTCCGACGACAGATTGCCCGAGCCCTCCGCCGCCACCAGCTTGGTGACGATGTCCTCGGCCGGGCACTCCTTGCGGGCGGCGGCGAGGTTCATCGAGTACGCCATGAACTCCATCGTCGCCTCGACGCCGGCCTCCTCGGTGATCGCGAACTCGGGATCGTCGTACGAGGCCATGGTGTTGGACCACTCGAAGATCCTGGCCCGGTCCTCCTGGGGGACGCCGATCAGCTCGGCGATGGCCTGGAGGGGGAGTTCGACGGCGATGTTCGACACGAAGTCGAAGGATCCACCGGTCCGTGAGCGCTCGACGGCCGCGGCCACGATCCGGTGCGCGCGGTCCCGGAGCGCGGCCTGGAGGGAGTTGACCGAGCGGGGGGTGAAGCCCCGCTGCACGATCTGCCGTACGCGGGTGTGCTCGGGCGGGTCCATGTTCAGCATGATCAGCCGCTGGACGTCGATCTGGTCGCGCTTGATGGACTCGTTGAAGCGGATCACGGCGGTGTTGGTCCAGGACGAGAACAGCTCGGGGTGCGTGGAGACGTACTTGACGTCGGCGTGCCGTGTCACGGCCCAGTAGCCCTCGTCGTCGAAGCCGGACACACCGCGCCGCTGGGCGCACCACGACACCGGTGCGGTCTTTCTCATCAGGGCGAACTCGGGGTGCGGCACCCGGGTTCGCAGCAGATCGGGATCGGTGAAGTCGAACCCTTCGGGCAGGTGGGGGCAGGACATCGGCAACTCCAGGTCCGGCGGCTGTGTCAAGGTCTCTGGGTGCGGCTCGGGTGACACGAGTATCTCTGACGATCCATCAGAAGTTGACCGAAAGCTAATAACGAGTTCTACAAGTGGCAAGGGTCATGGAGGGATCTGTTGCGCATCGTGCGCGCAGTTAGGGCATGCAAGACCCTTGCGTACCGAGGGTAACTCTCATAAGACTGGCAGGAGAACTAGAACGCGTACTAGTTCTTGCGTGGAGCGCCGGGACGCCCGCGCAGTTGAGGAGAGGACGAGCCATGGCCGCCGAACCCGTCATCGTCGAAGCCGTACGCACTCCGATCGGCAAGCGCCAGGGAGCGCTCGCCAATCTTCATCCCGCCTATCTGCTGGGTGAGACCTACCGTGAACTGCTCGGCCGCACGGGCATTCAGCCCGACTGCGTCGAGCAGATCGTCGGCGGCACGGTCACCCACGCCGGCGAGCAGTCCATGAACCCCGCGCGCAACGCCTGGCTCGCGGTGGGGCTTCCGTACGAGACGGCCGCGTCCACGGTGGACTGTCAGTGCGGATCCTCGCAGCAGGCGTCGCACATGGTCGCGAACATGATCTCCGCCGGTGTCATCGACATCGGCATCAGCTGCGGTGTGGAGGCGATGTCCCGGGTGCCCCTGGGCAGCGGCTCCAAGCACGGGCCCGGAAAGCCGTTCCCCGACGAGTGGAACGTGGATCTGCCCAACCAGTTCGAGGCGGCGGAGCGGATCGCCCGCCATCGCGGGCTGAGCCGCGAACGCGTCGACTCGCTCGGACTCGTGTCCCAGGAGCGGGCCGCGATCGCCTGGTCCGAGGAGCGCTTCAAACGCGAGACCTTCGCGGTACAGGTGCCGACGACGGAGGAGGAGCAGGCGGCGGGCCACGGCATGTGGCGGCTCGTCGACCGGGACGAGGGGCTGCGCGACACCAGCATGGAGGCGCTGGCCCGGCTGAAGCCCGTACTGCCGACCGCCCTGCACACCGCGGGCACTTCCTCGCAGATCTCCGACGGCGCGGCCGCGATCATGTGGGCGTCGAAGCGGATGGCCCGGGCGCTGAAGCTCAAGCCCCGCGCGCGGATCGTCGCCCAGGCGCTGGTCGGTGCGGACCCGCGCTTTCACCTGGACGGTCCGATCGACGCGACCCGGACGGTGCTGGGGAAGGCGGGGATGTCCCTCAAGGACATCGACCTCGTCGAGATCAACGAGGCGTTCGCCTCGGTCGTGCTGAGCTGGGCGCAGGTCTTCGAACAGGACCTGGAGAAGGTGAACGTCAACGGCGGCGCGATCGCCCTGGGCCATCCGGTCGGAGCCACCGGGGCGCGGCTGATCACGACCGCCCTGCATGAACTGGAACGCCGTGACAAGGAGTTCGCGCTGGTGACGATGTGCGCGGGCGGGGCGCTGGCGACGGCGACGATTCTGCAGCGGCTGTAGGCGGGCGCGGTTCGGTGCGGAGGGCGCCGGAGGCAGGCCGGGGCGGGGCGCCCGGAGCGGCGCGGGTCGCTCGCCGAGCGCCGCCCCGGGCGCCCGCGCCTCACAGGCCGGGGGCGCGGGACCGAGCGGGCAGCGCTCCCTGTCGATTCCCTCCCGGGTCACCGCGTGAACAGGACGATCAGGAGTCCGGTCGGCCGGGGTGCGCTGACGGTCGTTCGTCGCGCCGCCAGAAGGTCGGGCGCCACCAGTAGAGCACCGTCAGGTCGTCGGGCCATGTCGCCTCGCTGCCCGGGCCCTCAAAGGAGTCCCGGGTGAGGTCGATGGGCCGCCAGCCCGGATCCAGCGGTTCATCGCCCCTCGGCGGCCTCACCTTGCTCCGGAAGCGTTCTTCCATCGCGCCGAACCGCTGGTAGTTCCGCTGGGCCTCCACCAGCGAGACGGCGTTGGCCCCGTCGGCCATCAACGGCCAGCGCATCTGCAGGAGATCGTCCTCCCAGAAACACACGGAGCAGATCTCGTAGTCCCACATCTCGCCGAACATCTGGTGTCCGCAGCAAGGGCAGGGGAACCAGCCCTCCGGGGGCGGCTGCACCTGACCCTCCGGTTCCGGGAAGGGATCCTCCGGTTCCGGGTAGGGCTCTCCCCGTGCATCCGCGGCTTCCCGTGCCTCCAGCTCCTCAAGTTCCGCGCGTATCTGATCGTCCAGTTCTTCCACCGGGAGATCGTATTCCAGCCGGTCAGGTCTGTTCAGGCCATTTTCGAGGGGCGGACGGCATGGTTTCGAGGCCACCTGGCTGACCCGTGCCTGAAGCAGCGCGGCGCAGGGTGCTCCACACACGACTCGGGGTGTGTGGCTCTCTCGTACGTCCACCCGGATGCTCCGTTCCCCGCTACCGCGTCCGCCGACCGGTCCCGAGCAGTGGGGGAGTTGGAGATCCGGCTATGGCCCCGTTTCTCCCCGCTCGTGTGGTGCCTGCACAGGACCCGACGACAACGGCGACCACTCATGGCCGCGCTGCGTCGACGGGAAACCGGCCCCGCGTTCGCCGAGCGCCGCGCCGCCCTGTACGACGCGTGGGAGCAACAGCAGATCGACCGGGCGGTCGCCGAACTGCTCCGGGCCCTCGCGGACAAGGGCGGCCGGGAATGAACGGACCGCTGCCCACGCGCGCGTACGTGGTGCAGTACGCCTGCCCGGAGCACGCAGGAACCGTTGCAGCCCGCCCGCGATAACCGGTGAACCTCTGCGGCGGCAGACGCACTGTGCACGGATCGTCGGGTGATCCTGCAGTCTCGGTCGACTCACGGGCCACGCCGGACAGTAGGTTCACACGCACATCGTTCATCGGCAACGAGATCGGGAGAGCGTATGCGGATCCGCAGAATCACCAGTGCCGTGGCTTTAGTGGGAGCGGTCATGGCCACGACAGTGCTGGCCACCGCTTCATCGAGTGGCGCTGTCGGCAGGCAGGACGTGAGTGCCGCCGCCCAGGCGCGGGCGATCGGCTCTTCCGGGACGCAGGCCGTCTCCACGCCCGATTCCAGGAGATCAATGGCGTCCCGGATGCTGAAGAACTTCTACAGCGGTCGGTGCGCCGGAGTGGGCAGCCAGACCGGCAACGGCGCCCCGGTGATCCAGTGGACCTGCAACAATGCACTGGATGAGCTTTGGGACTTGGTCCCGACCACGGACTACAACGGCTTCCGCGCTTACTTCCTGAAGAACCGGTACTCCGGGAAGTGCTTGGGGGTGGGATCC
This sequence comes from Streptomyces sp. NPDC004609, assembly GCF_042873655.1. NCBI lineage: Bacteria > Bacillati > Actinomycetota > Actinomycetes > Kitasatosporales > Streptomycetaceae > Streptomyces > Streptomyces sp. NPDC004609. The sequence goes on from NZ_JBIALS010000001.1 coordinate 362,551, forward strand.
AGTCTCGCCAACGGGGCCGGGGCCATCCAGTACACGTGCAACGGTGCCTTCGACGAGAAGTGGTGGTGGGACTCCACCGACCTATCGTTTCGGAACGTCTACTCCGGCAAGTGCCTCGAAGTGCCGTCGACCACGACACCCGGAGCCAGGGTGATTCAGTGGACCTGCAACAACGGCATGCACCAGTCGTGGCTTAGCTCCTGACGGGCGCGGGTCGTGGTCCTGCCGGTCGAGGGCCGGCGGACGGCCACGGGCACGACCACGCCGCTCGGGGTCGCGGATCCGGTCGGCAGGCTCCGGAGCTAGGACGCCTTCGCCCACCCGTTCCGCCGGGGGAACTCTTCGGTGTCCGGACACCGGCCGCTTCGGACGGCTTCCGGCGTGGAGACGGCGGGTCGACCGACGGCTGGCGTCGGCCGGGCGAGCGGGACCGCTGCCGGCCGGTACACCCGGCAGCCCGGTGCCCTCGGCCAACGGACGTGTAGCCAAGGACATCTGAGAGCGCCTTCGCGCCGTCCAACCGCCGGGCCATCGGCGCCCGGCCGCGTCTGTCCGCGACCTCTTCCCCCCACCGGCATCGGGCCGTCGGCTGAGCCCCGCCGACGGCCCGATGCCCCGGCCGACCGGTGTACGGCCCTGCCGTACACCGGTCCCGGACCGGGAACAGACCCATGGCGCCCCTGCTCACTCCCCGCCTGCGCAAGCGGGAGGTCATCACGCTGCCTGCTCCATGTTCACCGCTGTCCGGTGCGCCCTGTCCGAAAGCCCGGTTCCAGGCGGGCAGAACGGTCCATAGAGTCATGGCGGCACGAGGGATCGAGGGGGCCGGCTCCGGGCGAGACGTGCCGACCCGTCGTGGCGGGGAGGAGAAGCCGATGTGGACGTGCATGTCCACCCAGGACCTGCCCGAAGAGGACAGGCCCGACTGGTACCACGAACTCATCGGTCGCTCAGTTGCTCCCACCCGGCTCGCCATCGAGGACCCGACCACGTTCCACGCCAGCGCCGGGACAGTGGAACTCGGAGCCTGTGATGTGTCGAGCTTCAGCCACGGCGCCCTCCGGTCGTGGCGTACGCCCACCCTGATCAGGCGCGGCGATCCGGGTCAGTACCTTCTGGCGCTGATCACCGAGGGCTCCATGTGGATCTCCCAGCGCCGTAACGACGCCGAGATCGCCGCCGGGGACGTGGTGGTCTTCGACACCTCGCATCCCCTCACCGCGGGAACGGGAGCCCATGGACACGACACACGGCTGATCATGCTGCACCTGCTGCGGGAGGCGGTACCGCTCCCCGGGAACAGAATCGACCAGTTGGTCGCACGATCCCTGACAGCCCATCGGGGCGTGGGCGTCTTCCTGAGCCGGTTCCTGCGGACCCTGGCAACCCATGCCGTCGACTGCTCACCGTGGGAAAGGCGCCGGCTCGGGACTCTGGCGGTGGACTTGGCGTCCGGCTTCCTCGCCCATCACCTGGGGGCCCGGGACCGGCTTCCCGCCAGAACGCGCGCACAACTGCTGATGGAGCAGATCGACGCCTTCATCGACCACAACCTCCACGATCCCGCCCTCAACCCCCGTGTCGTCGCCGCCCGCCACCACATCTCTGTGCGCACGCTGTACGCGGCCTTCGAACAGCGGGAGGAGAGTGTGGCCGCCTCCATCAGACGCCGCCGTCTGGAGCGCTGCCGTGCCGACCTCGCCCGTCCCGAACTGGCGGCCCAGCCCGTCCATGTGATCGCCGCCGGCTGGGGCTTCACCAACGTGACCGTCTTCGGGCGCGCGTTTCGCGACGTGTACGGCATCACTCCCGGAGCTTTCCGTCACCAGGTCCGGGGGGGCTCCCACCGGGAGGACTGAGTGTCTTGCCGTCCGACGGGACGACGGGCCCCTCGAAGGCGACGGGCCCCTCGAAGGCGACCGGTGCCTCGAACGCGGCCCGGCGGGTTGCGCGGCGGAGGGCCTTGAGCACGGTGGGGCCGAGGGTGACGGTGAGGACGACCGTGAGCAGCGCCCGGCCGAGGTCCCATCCGAGCGAGGTCGCCGTGACGTACGCGAGGAAGCGGGTCAGGTTCTCGTGCAGCGGATCGCCGGGGTGGAAGGAGATCCCGGACGCGCCGCCGAGGAGGTACGTCCACCCCTGGAGGTTCATCACCGTGCCGTAGGCGAACGCCGCGACCGCGCCGTACAGCGTCAGCATCAGCACCTCCGCCCGTCCCCGCAGCCGCTCCGGGCCCGGCAGCAGACCCGCGCCCATCGTGAACCAGCCCATCGACAGCATCTGGAACGGCATCCACGGACCCACCCCGCCCGTGAGCAGGGCCGAGGCGAACATCGTGATCGAGCCGAGGACGAAGCCGAATCCGGGCCCCAGCACCCGGCCGCTCAGCACCATCAGGAAGAACATGGGCTCCAGGCCCGCGGTGCCCGCGCCGAGCGGGCGCAGCGCCGCCCCCACCGCGGCCAGGACCCCGAGCATCGCGACCGGTTTGGCGCCCAGCCCGGTGTCGGCGATGGTCGCCACGACGACGGCCACCAGCAGGGGGAGCAGCAGGGCGAAGAGCCAGGGAGCGTCCCCGGAGTGCGCGAGGCCGGAGTTCGCCGAGGCCAGCAGCGGCCAGCCGAAGGCGACCACACCGACCGCGGTGACCAGCACGAGCGCCGCCGTGGAACGGGGCCCCAGCCGGATCGGCCGCGCGGATCCGTCCGCCGGCGTGCCGCCGGACCCGCCCGCCGCCACGCTCCGGCGCCCGCTCGCCCGTACCCGCTCGGAGCCTTCCGCCGGCACCGGCCCGGACCCGCTCACAGGGCGTCCCCGACCTGTGCGACGGTCAGCCAGCGCCCGGGCGCGAGGATCTTGGCGACCTGGGGCGCGAACGCGGGCGAGGACATGACGACCTCGGGCGTCGGGCCGTCCGCGACGACCTCGCCGTCCGCGAGGATCACCACGCGGTGTGCGAGTTCGGCCGCCAGCTCCACGTCGTGCGTGGCCAGCACGATGGCGTGCCCGTCGGCCGCGAGCCCCTTCAGCACCCCCACGAGCCGGGCCTTCGCCGCGTAGTCCAGACCCCGCGTCGGCTCGTCGAGCAGCAGCAGCGGGGGCCGTCCGGTGAGCACGATCGCCAGCGCCAGCGCCAGCCGCTGCCCCTCGGACAGATCGCGGGGGTGCGTCTCGTCCCGTACGCCCGTAAGCAGTTCGCCGACCAGGGTCCGGCAGGAACCGGGCTCGGCCCCCGCGTCCGCGTCGGCCGCGGCGCACTCGGCGGCCACCGTGTCCGCGAACAGCAGATCCCGCGGCTCCTGCGGGACGAGACCGACCCGGCGGATCAGCTCGCGCGGGTGCGCGCGGTGGGGTGTCAGTCCGCCGGCCGAGACCGTGCCGGAGGTCGGCGGGATCATGCCGACCACCGCGGACAGCAGGGTGGACTTGCCCGCTCCGTTACGGCCCATGAGCGCGACGGTCTCCCCGGCGGCCACGGTCAGCCCGATCCCGCGGAGCGCGTCGACGCGCCCCCGCCGGACCGCCAGCCTCTCGACGGTCAGCAGCGCCTCCCCGGCCGGGCACGCGGGCGGCGCCGGGGGCTCCGGCAGCCGCTCGCGCAGGCCGGCGGCCCGCCGCCGGGCGTCCCGTACGGACAGCGGCAGCGGGTCCCACCCGGCCAGCCGCCCGAGCGCCACCACCGGGGGGTGCACCGGGGAGAGGGCCATGATCCGGGCGGGGTCGCCCATCACCGGGGCCTCACCGGGGGCGGGCAGCAGGATCACCTGGTCCGCGTACTGGACGACCCGCTCCAGCCGGTGCTCGGCCAGCAGGACCGTCGTACCGAGGTCGTGCACCAGCCGTTGCAGCACGGCCAGCACCTCCTCCGCCGCGCCCGGATCCAGGGCGGACGTGGGCTCGTCGAGGACCAGCACCCTGGGGTGGGTGGTCAGCACCGAGCCGATCGCCACCCGCTGCTGCTGACCGCCCGACAGGGTCGCGATGGGCCGGTCGCGCAGCTCCGCCATTCCCAGCAGATCGAGCGTCTCCTCCACCCGGCGGCGCATCACCGCCGGAGCGAGACCCAGCGACTCCATGCCGTAGGCGAGTTCGTCCTCCACGGTGTCGGTGACGAAGTGGGCGAGCGGGTCCTGGCCCACCGTGCCGACGACATCGGCGAGTTCCCGTGGCTTGTGGGTCCTGGTGTCCCGGCCGTCGACGGTGACCCGCCCGCACAGGGTGCCGCCCGTGAAATGCGGCACGAGCCCGGAGACCGTGCCGAGCAGAGTCGACTTGCCGACCCCCGACGGGCCCACCAGCAGCACCAGCTCACCCTCCGGGACGGTCAGGTCGACACCCCGGACCGCCGGGCGCGCGGCCTCGCCGGAGCCGGCCCGCTCACCGCCGGACCGGTCATAGGTGACCGACACGTTCTCGAACCGGATCACGGGGCCTCCTTGGAAGAGCCGGCGGCACGCGGCGGCAGGGGCGCGACGAACGCCGGGAGCAGCCCGGCGAGGACCGAGAGCGCCGGCCACAGGGGCAGCGAGGGAGCGGTCAGCGGTACGACCCCGGGGGCCAGAGCCGTGGGATCGTACGCGCCCGCCCAGATCATCAGCCCCGCGACCGCCGCACCGGACCCGGCGACCAGCCAGGAACGCGGGCCGAACCGGTCGGGGCGGTACCGGGTGCGCACGGTCCTGCGGCCGCCCAGGCGCAGCCCCGCGAGGGACGCGGCCAGCCCGGCGGCGAGCACCGGCAGCCCGTACGAAGCGCCCTCCGACGCCAGCAGGGCGTACGAACCCGCGCACACCCCGAGCAGCCCGCCGAGCGTGAGAGCGGTCGTGGTGTGCCGTACGGCGGCCGGGACCTCGGCGCTGCGGCCGTAGCCGCGCGCGTCCATGGAGGCGGCGACCGCGACCGAGCGCTCCAGCGCGCCCTCCAGCACCGGCAGCCCGATCTGCGCGACCGCCCTGATCCCGCCCGTGGACCGGCCGCGCAGCCGGCGCGCGGTGCGCAGCCGGGCCACATCGGCGACCATGTTGGGCGCGAAGGTCATCGCGACGACGACGGCGACCCCGGCCTCGTACAGCGCGCCCGGCAGGGACTTGAGGAGGCGGGCCGGGTTGGCGAGCGCGTTGGCCGCGCCGACGCAGATGAGCAGCGTGGCGAGTTTCGCGCCCTCGTAGAGCGCGAAGACCACCTGCTCCGCGTAGACCTTCCCGCCGATCCTGATGCCCTTCGCCCAGTCGGGGAGCGGGACCTCGGGAAGGGCGAAGAGCAGATGCGTACCGGGGATCGGGGAGCCGAGCGCCATCGCGAACAGCGCCCGCACGGCGAGGACGATCAGACCGAGCTTCACGAAGGCGGTGTACGAACGGGCCCAGGGCGCGTCGGTCCGGCGCGCCGCCACCACATATCCGGCGACGCCGACGATCAGGCCGAGGAGCAGCGGATTCGTGGTCCGGGACGCGGCGACCGCCAGCCCGAGCGCCCACAGCCACCAGGCGCCCGCGTGCAGGGCGTTGGAGCGGTCCGCCTCGGGTGCCCGGAACCGCGACCGGGGGCGCGGGGGACGCACTCCGCCCCGGCCGGGTCCACCGGGCGCGGGGGTACCGTCCGCGCCGGGGGGACGACCGGGGCCCCCGGGCCCGGGAAGGGGGCGCCGCCGCCCGGCGGTCCCCGGCGGCGGGGGTGAGGGGTGCGGGTCCGGGGCGGGGCGGGGTGTCATCGGCCGCGGCGTCGGCGGGACTGCCAGACGGTGGCCGCGCCCAGGGCGAGGATCACCGCGGCGCCCGCGGCCACGCCCACCGACGGGCCGCCGCTGCCGGAGCCGCCGGAGTCCGGGCCACGGGAGCCGGAGCTCTTCGCGGTCGTGGTGAGCGGGCCGGGCGCTTGTGTGGCGGTGGGGCGCGGGCCCGAGACCTGTTCGCCGCAGCCCGACGCGGGGTAGCCGGTGATCGCGCACAGCAGCGCCTCGCCGTTGTACCGCAGCGGCTTCGCCACCTGCGCCAGCGCCTCGGCCGTCGTCGCGTCCCCCGGGACCCGGGCGCACGCGTTCCGCGGCGCGGGCGGGGTCTCGCCCCCGGGCGCGTCGGCGGCGGTGCCGGGGTCGATGACCAGGGCGACGCGCTTGTGCCCGGCCTTCGGGGGCGTACCGCCGCAGATCGCGCCGAAGTCCGGGGCGGTGCGCGGCCGCGCCGAGTCGGAGCTGTCCTCGCTGACGGCGAACCGGAAGCCGTTCACCGAGCCGTCCGCCGGGCGGGCCACGGCCGGGCCCTCGGTGGCGTACCTCCAGGTCGTGCCGTCGGCCTGCCAGAACGACCAGTAGCGGTATCCCGCCGCCTGCGCCGGGCCCGCGCCCAGCACGGTCAGCGCGACCCCGAGGACGAGCAGCAGGGGAAGCAGCCGCGGCAGCCGCCGGGCGCGGATCACGGCCGGGACTTGCGGCGGCCGCTGAGCAGGATGCCCGCGCCGACGCTCGCCGCGAAGAACGCGCCGACGATCCACCAGACGCCGACCCCGGTGTCGTCCTTCTTCTCGTCCCGCTGCTTCTCCCGCGCCGTGTCCGTCACGGTGAGCTGCGGGGCCGGGCCGGTCGCGTTCAGGGCGGCCACCAGATCGGTGCCGCCGAAGTCCTTCGGGTCCGTGCCCGTCGCGTGGGCCGCGAAGATCAGCTGCGCGTACGCCGCCGGGCCGGACTCCTTCGCCCACGCCGCCGCGTGCTGCTCCAGCCAGCCCAGGGACTTCTCCGCCTGCTCGGTCAGGCCCTGCGCGGACAGGGCGACGACCGCGTCGGCGGTGTTCCCGACGTCGGGCTTCACGGTGGTGTCCGTGGCGCCCGGCATCGGCGGGGCGTTCAGATGGCCGGTCTTCGCGAGGGCGGTCGCGAGATACGCGCCGCCGTTGTGGGCGGCGCCCCGGGCCGTGGTCGCGGGCTTGCACACGGCGCCGCCCGGGTCCTTCGCCCCCGCCGTCACCACCAGGCCCTTCCCGTGCGCGCCGATCACCGCGGCGGCGGTGGAGTCGGCGACGACACCGGGCTGCTGAGGCTGGAAGACGAACGCGCCGCCGTCCTTGCCGCCGCAGGGCCGCGCGAAGGTCAGCAGGGCGTCGTACGGCGACTTCCCGCCCTTCGACACCATGGCGTCCGGCTTCTCGCCCGCCGCGGCGAGCGCGCCGATCACGACGGAGGTGGAGTTGGCGTCGCTGGCCCCGCCCGGGTTGTAGCCCCAGCCGCCGTCCGCGTTCTGCACGGACTTCAGCCAGGCCACGGACTTCTTCACCGCCGTGTCCTGCCCGCCGAGCGCGACGAGGGCCTGGACGGCGGCGGCGGTGGCGTTGGAGTCCAGCGGCAGCTTGGGGTCGCACGGCCCGCTCATGTCCGCGCGGTACGAGGGGTACGCGCCGCTGTCGCACTGCTGGCCGGTCAGCCAGTCCACCGCCTTCCCGGCGGGCCGCACACCGACCGTGTCCTGGGCGAGCAGCGCGAGGGACTGGCGCCAGACGCCGTCGTACGCCGGGTCGGTCGTCCCGTACAGACCGGACGGTGTGACGGCGGCCGGAGGGGACGGCGGCGGGCTGGTCGCCGCGGACGCGGCCGGTGCGGCCGCGGGGACGACGGCCGCGGCCAGGACGGCGGAGGCGGCGAGCACGGCGGCGCGGCGGCGGGCGGTGGTCATGACGGGCGGTGCCTTCCCTGCGGTGGCCGGGCACGGGCACGGTGAGGCACCAGGGCTCCGGACCGTATTCCTCGACGGTGCCGGTCACCGGCGGCTGCCGGTGGCACGAGCCGGTCACGTCCGCGTCCAGGGCATTCCGACTCGCCGCCGGGTGGTGGGCGGCTCACGGTTGCGGGTCAGCGCCGGATTCGCACCGGCTTCCCCCTGTACGGGTGTGATACGACCCGCTCACTCTACCGGCCGGTGTTTCCCGCGGTGAGGGCGCGGGTTCCGCCGGGCCCCTCCTGCCCCGTTTGGTACGGGGGTTCCCGGCACGGGCGCGGTGTCACCCGTCCCCGGGCCGCCGCCGCGGTCGCGGGACGGGCACCTGCCGTGCCTCACGGAGTGCACCGCCCCCCGCGCGACCGGGCGGACGCGGGCGCCACGCCCGCCCCGGGGCCCGTCGCCCGCCGGGGCGGGGCCGCTCACACCGCCACGAACCTCGTCGGGAGGCCCGGGAGCGGCTCGGCCCGGCCCAGCTTCACCAGCCTGCGGATATGGGCCTCGGCCTCGGAGACGGCGATGCTGCGGGAGTCGTGGGGGATCTGCTCCCAGGGGCGGTTCCACTCCATGCGCTCGGCGAGCTGCCAGGGCGTGAGGGGCTCCACCAGGAGGGCGAGCAGGCCGTCGAGGCGTTCCTGATGGTGCCGGAGCAGCTCACGGACCCGTTCCCCGGCCGTCGTGAACGCGTACTGGTGCGCGGGCAGCACCTCCGCGGGACCGAGGCGGCCGACGCGTTCGAGGGAGTCGAGATAGTCGCCGAGGGGGTCGGCGGCACTCTCGTCGGCGGGGTCCTCGTAGAGCCCGATGTGCGGACTGATCCCCGGCAGCAGATGGTCGCCGGAGAACAGTCTGCCGCGGCCCGGCAGCCGCGCGGGGTGGTCCTCCTCCAGATGCAGGCACACATGGCCGGGGGTGTGCCCCGGCGTCCAGATCGCGCGCAGCCGGCGCCCGGCCAGGTCGAGCAGTTCCCCGGGGACGATCTCCCGGTCGGGCAGGGCCGCGCGCAGCCCGGGCAGTGTCCTCATCCGCCCCGAGGCGCGCGCCTGAAGCAGGGGGGCGGTGTGCTCCTCGGGCGCGCCCGCCCGGGCGAGCTTCTCGGCCAGATAGTCCAGCCAGACGGCGGGCTCGGACGCCCGGGTCCGGCGTACGACGTCCGTATCGGCGGCGTGCATCGCGATCCACGCGCCGGACGCCTCGCGGACCCGGCCGGAGAGCCCGTGGTGATCGGGGTGGTGGTGGGTGATGACCACACCGTGGACATCGGCGACGGACACCCCGAGGGTCTCCAGCCCGTCGGTGAGGGTGGACCAGGAGGTGGGATCGTCCCAGCCGGTGTCGACGAGGACCGGCCCGCGGTCGGTGTCGAGGAGGTGGACGAGGGTGTGGCCGAGGGGATTGTCCGGGATCGGAACCTCGATGGACCAGACGCCTCCGCCGTGGTCGGTCACCTGCGTCATGACGCCCCTCCTCTCTTCTCGGTCGGCCGGTCGTCGCGCTGACTCGTGACGACACGGGCATTGCTCACTATAACTAGAACTGGTATCAGTTCTGAAACAGTGTCAGATATGGCCCGGGCGCAGGAGGCAACAGCCATGACCGAGCTTGTGGAACACGGAAAGCTGTTCATCGGCGGGGAGTTGACCGACCCACTGGGCACCGAGACCATCGAGGTCGTCTCGCCCCACACCGAGCAGGTCATCGGACGGGTCCCGGGCGCCTCCCGGGCCGATGTGGACCGCGCGGTGGCCGCCGCGCGCACGGCCTTCGACGAGGGGCCCTGGCCGCGGATGACACTCGACGAGCGCATCGAGGTGGTCGGCAGGATCAAGGACGCGATCGCGGTACGGCACGACGAGCTGGCCCGCTCGATCAGCGCGCAGAACGGCTCCCCGTACTCGTGGAGCGTGCTGGCGCAGGCGCTCGGCGCGATGATGGTGTGGGACTCGGCGATCACGGTCGCCCGGGGGTTCGCGCACGAGGAGACCCGGGCGGGGGCGCTCGGGCCGATCCTCGTGCGGCGGGAGCCGGTCGGTGTCGTCGCGGCCGTGGTGCCGTGGAACGTGCCCCAGTTCACGGCCGCCGCCAAGCTCGGGCCCGCGCTGCTCGCGGGCTGCACGGTGGTGCTCAAGCCGTCGCCGGAGACGCCCCTCGACGCGTATCTCCTCGCCGACATGGCGCGGGAGGCCGGGCTGCCGGAGGGGGTGCTGTCGATCCTGCCCGCCGGACGCGAGGTCAGCGAGTATCTGGTCGGGCACCCGGACGTGGACAAGGTGTCGTTCACGGGCTCGGTCGCGGCGGGCAGGCGGGTCATGGAGGTCGCCTCCCGTCATCTCACCCGGGTCACCCTGGAGTTGGGCGGCAAGTCGGCCGCGGTGATCCTGCCGGACGCGGACCTGGAGTCCGCGATCGCCGGGATCGTGCCCGCGGCCTGGATGAACAACGGTCAGGCGTGCGTCGCCCAGACGAGGATCCTCGCCCCCCGCGGCCGGTACGACGAGATCGCCGAGGCCCTGACGGCGGCGGCGTCCGCGCTCGTGGTCGGCGACCCCCTGGACGCGGCCACCCAGGTCGGCCCGCTGGTCGCCCGGCGCCAGCAGCAGCGCTCCTTCGACTACATCGCGATCGGCCAGGAGGAGGGCGCCAAGGTCCTCACCGGCGGCGGCCGTCCGGACGGCCTGGAGCGCGGCTGGTACGTCGAGCCGACGCTCTTCGGCGATGTCGACAACTCGATGCGCATCGCCCGTGAGGAGATCTTCGGGCCCGTGATCTGTCTGCTGCCGTACGGGGACGAGAGCGAGGCCGCGAAGATCGCGAACGACTCCGAGTACGGGCTCAGCGGCAGTGTCTGGACCGGCGACGTGGAGCACGGCATCGACTTCGCGCGCCGCATCAGGACGGGGACGTACAACGTCAATACGTTCAGCCTGGACATGCTCGGGCCCTTCGGCGGCTACAAGAACTCCGGTCTCGGGCGGGAGTTCGGGCCCGAGGGGTACGGCGAGTACCTGGAGCACAAGATGATCCACCTGCCCGCCGGATACGGGGGCAACTGATGGGGGACCGCTGGCAGATCGAGGTCGACCGGGGGCTCTGCATCGGCTCCGGCATGTGCGTCGGGCACGCCCCTGACGGGTTCGCGCTGGACTCGGCGCGGCAGTCGCGCCCCCGGGATCCCGAGACGGACGCGAGCGAGGCGGTGCTGGCGGCGGCGGAGAACTGTCCCGTGGAGGCGATCACGATCACGCTGCTGGGGAGTGGTGAGCCGGTGTTCCCGCCGGAGGAGTGACGGTGGGTCCCGGCGGCGGGTCCCCGCGGTCCGCGGCGAACGGCCGCGCCGGACACGGCGGTCCGGTGCGGGCGCCCGCGGGAACGCTGCCGCCGGTCGCCGGTGCGGCGGCCTGCCGGGTGCCGTTCCCGGCCCCCTCCCCTCGGCACGTCGCCCGGGGAGCCTCCCGGCGGGCCGGAAGCGCGGGTCCGGGTCTCAGGAGGACCGCGGGCGCGTGGGGCGGGGGCCGGGGGAGGTCACCTCGATCAGCCGGCAGACCGTCTCGATGTCGATCTTCACCTGGGCGATCGACGCCCGGCCCGAGAGCCAGGTGATGAGGGCCGAGTGCCAGGTGTGCTCGATCACTCGGACCGCCGAGAGCTGTTCGGGCGTCGGGTTCTCCAGGCCCATGGCGTCCAGGATGATCGCCGTCGTCTGCCGGGACACCGTGTCCACCTCGGGGCTGACGCTGCGGTCGGCGAAGGTCAGCGCGCGGACCATCGCGTCCGCGAGATGCGGCTCGCGCTGGAGCGCGCGGAAGGCCCGCATCAGCGTCTCGGCGACCCGGTCCGCGGCGCTCTCCCCGCCCGGGGGCCGCTTGCGGAGGGTGGTGTGCATGTGCTGGAGCTGGTCCTGCATGGTGGCGACGAGGAGGTGGATCTTGGACGGGAAGTACCGGTACAGGGTTCCGAGGGCGACACCGGCGGCCTCGGCGACCTCGCGCATCTGCACCGCGTCGAAGCCGCCCCGGCACGCCAGCTGCGCGCTGGCGTGCAGAATGCGTCGGCGGCGCGCCTCCTGGCGCTCCGTCAGGGGCGGTGAGCCCGGTCCGGAGGGCTTGGCTTCGGCTGTCATGGCTCCCGCTCCACTGTTCCGCTCCGTACTGGTACCGGTGCTCCGTATTCCTGCCGACCGCACAGCATGGCAGGGGGGCCGTCGTGGCGCGAATCACCTGATCCGGCCCTTACGGCCGCGCTACCAGCCGGTAGATTCGAAGCCTCTTGAGCGATGAAGTCTGAAACTTGTTCTAGATTAGCGTGAGCGGTTACGCTCCGGCGAAACGCAGTGAGAAGGGGGCCGTGAGTGACCGCTGAGGCCATCGAGGCCGGCCCTCACACGGGTCGTACGGGCCCGCGCTCCGGCACCGGATCGTCCGGCGACGACGGCCGGCCGCTGCGCATCGCACTCCTCACCTACAAGGGCAATCCGTTCTGCGGCGGCCAGGGCGTCTACGTCCGCCATCTCTCGCGCGAGCTCGCCCGGCTCGGCCACAGCGTCGAGGTCATCGGCGCCCAGCCCTATCCCGTACTCGACGAGGGCGTGCCGCTCACCGAGCTGTCCAGCCTCGATCTGTACCGCAGCCCCGACCCCTTCCGTACACCCGCCAGGAGCGAGTACCGCGACTGGGTCGACGCCGTCGAGGTCGCCACGATGCGGACCGGGGGGTTTCCCGAGCCGCTGACGTTCTCGCTGCGGGCCCGCCGCCATCTGGCCGCGCGCCGGGGCCGGTTCGACGTCGTCCACGACAACCAGACGCTCGGGTACGGGCTGCTCGGCGATCTCGGCGCGCCGCTGGTCACCACCATCCACCACCCCATCACGGTGGACCGGCGGCTGGAGCTGGACGCGGCCGAGGGCTGGCGGCGCCGGGCCTCCGTACGCCGCTGGTACGGCTTCACCCGGATGCAGAGGCGGGTCGCACGGCGCCTCCCGTCCGTCCTCACGGTCTCCGGCTCCTCCCGGCAGGAGATCGTCGAGCACCTCGGAGTACGGCCGGAGCGCGTCCACGTGGTCCATGCCGGCGCCGACACCGGCCTCTTCTCGCCGGATCCGGCGGTCGCCGAGGTGCCCGGCAGGATCGTCACCACCTCCAGCGCCGATGTGCCCCTCAAGGGGCTGGTCCACCTGGTGGAGGCGCTCGCCAAGATCCGCACCGAGTACCCCGAGGCGCATCTCGTGGTCGTCGGCAGGCGCGCCGAGGACGGGCCGGTCGCCCAGCTGATCGAGCGGTACGGGCTCGGCGGCGCGGTCGACTTCGTCAAGGGCATTTCGGACGGGGACCTCGTCGACCTGGTGCGCGGCGCCCAGGTCGCCTGTGTGCCCTCGCTGTACGAGGGGTTCTCGCTGCCCGCCGCGGAGGCGATGGCCACGGGCACCCCGCTGGTCGCCACGACCGGGGGCGCGATCCCCGAGGTCACGGGCGCCGACGGCGAGACCTGTCTGGCCGTGCCGCCCGGCGACGCGGGCGCGCTCGCGTCGGCGATCGGGCGGCTGCTCGGCGACCCGGAGCTGCGGGCACGGCTGGGCGCGGCGGGACGGCAGCGTGTGCTGAACCGGTTCACCTGGGCGAAGGCGGCACAGGGCACGGCGGAGCTGTACCGCGCGGCCGTCTCCAGGGCGGCCCCGTGACGGCCTCGCCCGGGTCCGCCGGTGCCGGGTGCGCCGCGTGGGCCGGGTCGGTGCGCGCCGGAGCCGCGCACCCCGGGGACAGGTGCTCCGGGGCCGCGCCCGCCCGTGGTGGGCGCGCACGCCGTGGGCGCGAAGTGATCACCCGTACCACCCCCCGACTCGACCGTGAAGGCAGGACCGCGTGCTGACCGTCGACTTCTCCCGATTCCCGCTCGCCGCGGGCGATCGTGTCCTGGACCTCGGATGCGGCGCCGGACGGCATGCGTTCGAGTGCTACCGGCGCGGTGCGCGGGTCGTGGCGCTCGATCGCGACGGCGAGGAGATCCGCGAGGTCGCCAAGTGGTTCGCCGCCATGAAGGAGGCGGGAGAGGCCCCCGAGGGAGCGAGCGCCACCGCGATGGAGGGCGACGCCCTCAACCTCCCCTTCCCCGACGCCTCCTTCGACGTCGTGATCATCTCCGAGGTGATGGAGCACATCCACGACGACAAGGGCGTGCTCGCCGAGATGGTGCGCGTCCTGCGGCCCGGCGGCCGGATCGCGATCACCGTTCCCCGGTACGGCCCCGAGAAGGTCTGCTGGGCGCTCAGCGACGCGTACCACGAGGTCGAGGGCGGGCACATCCGTATCTACCGGGCCGACGAACTGCTGGGCAGGATCGAGGAGGCGGGGCTCGTGCCGTACGGAACCCACCATGCCCACGGTCTGCACAGCCCCTACTGGTGGCTCAAATGCGCCTTCGGCGTGGACAACGACCAGGCCCTCCCGGTCAAGGCGTACCACCGGCTCCTGGTCTGGGACATCATGAAGAAGCCCCTGGTCACCCGGCTCGCGGAGCAGGCGCTCAACCCGCTGATCGGCAAGAGCTTCGTGGCGTACGCGACCAAGCCGCAGCTTCCCCGGGCGCAGGCGTGACCACCCCCCGCACCGAACACCTCGTCCTGCCGGGGGTGCTGACGGCCGAGCAGGCCGCCGAGACCGTGGCCGGGATCCGGGCGGCCCAGCGCGACGACGGCGCGATCCCGTGGTTCCGGGGCCACCATCTCGACCCCTGGGACCACACCGAGGCCGCGATGGCCCTGGACGCGGCCGGCGAGCACGAGGCCGCGGCCCGCGCGTACGCCTGGCTGCTGCGGCACCAGAACGACGACGGGTCCTGGTACGCGGCCTACGACGACGGTGACGCGCGGCGGCCCACCGACCTCGGCCGGGAGACCAACTTCGTCGCCTATGTGGCCGTCGGGGTCTGGCACCACTACCTGGCCACCGGGGACGAGCTGTTCCTCGACCGGATGTGGCCCGTCGTCCGCGCGGCGATCGCGTTCGTGCTGCGGCTCCAGCAGCCGGGCGGCCAGATCGGCTGGAAGCGCGAGGCCGACGGGCGCCCGGTGAACGACGCGCTGCTGACCGGGAGTTCGTCGATCCACCACGCGCTGCGGTGCGCCCTCGCGCTCGCCGAGGAGCGCGAGGAGCCCCAGCCGGACTGGGAGCTGGCCGCGGGCGCTCTCGCGCACGCCATCGGCGGCCACCCCGAGCGCTTTCTCGACAAGCGCCACTACTCCATGGACTGGTACTACCCGGTGCTGGGCGGCGCGGTGACCGGGGCCGCGGCCACGTCCCGGATCGCGGAGCGCTGGGACGAGTTCGTCGTGCCGGGACTGGGGGTGCGGTGTGTGCTGCCCAACCCGTGGGTCACCGGCGGCGAGAGCTGTGAACTCGCCCTGACGCTCTGGGTGATGGGCGAGTCGGACCGGGCTCTGGAGATCCTCCAGTCCCTCGGGCATCTGCGCGCCGACGGCGGGATGTACTGGACGGGGTACGTCTTCGACGACCGGGCGGTGTGGCCCGAGGAACTGACGACCTGGACGGCCGGATCGCTGCTGCTGGCGGTGGCCGCGCTCGGGGGGGACGAGGCGACCACCGCCGTCTTCGGCGGAGAGCGGCTGCCACGGGGACTCGCGCCCGACTGCTGCGCGTCCCGGGGCTGACGCTGCCCGCTGCTCAGGGGGCGGGGTCGGTCAGTGGCGGCGCGGCCGGCCCGCCACGGCGTGCCCGACGAAGAGGTAGACCACGGCCGCGAGTCCGCACCCGGCGACGACGCGCGCCCACGCCTCGTCGAAGGTGAACAGGTCGTACGACCAGCCCGCCAGCCAGTGCGCGACGTCCTGGACGAAGGAGACCAGGTCGTTGGCGCGGTTGGCGTCCAGCAGATACATGAGAATCCACAGGCCGATGATCACGGCCATGACATCCGCGACGATCGCGATGACGGTCGCGGCCTGATGCGTTCCGCTTCTACGAGGACTCATGTCCCGCGGGTTGCCGCTTGTGGCCGTGTGAAACCCTCGCGGCATCGCGGGTGCCGGGTGCCGCGGCCGGGTGCCGGGTGGCCCGGCGGCCCCGGAGCCGGAGCGGCCCAGCGTGAGCCGGGGGGTGGGGCCGCCCGGAGCCGGGGGCGGTGCGGGTCGGTGCGGTGCCACGGTGAGACCGGTGGTGGGCGGGCGGTGCGGGGCCGGGGCCCGGGTCCGGTAACCGGGGTGCCTACAGAGCCAGTTCGGCCAGCACCCGCAGCGTCCGGGGATCGGGCGCGGTCACCAGCAGGTCGGTGACCGGACCCGCGCGCCACGACTCCAGCCGTTCGGCGATCCGTTCACGCGGTCCGACCAGCGAGATCTCGTCGGCGAAGGCGTCCGGCACCGCGAGCACGGCCTCCTCCCGGCGGCCCTGCGCGAACAGCCGCTGAATGTGCCGGGCCTCCCGCTCGTACCCCATCCGGGCCATCAGATCCGCGTGGAAGTTACGGGCCGAGTGCCCCATCCCCCCGATGTAGAAGCCGAGCATCGCCTTGACCGGCAGCAGGCCCTCCGTGATGTCGTCGCAGACCTGGGCCCGCACCAGCGGGGCGATCAGGAAGCCGTCCCTCAGCTCCGTCAGCGACGCCCGGTAGACATCGGTGCGCAGCGGGGACCAGTACAGCGGCAGCCAGCCGTCGGCGATCCGGGTCGTCTGCGCGATGTTCTTGGGTCCCTCCGCACCGAGGAGCAGCGGCAGATCCGCCCGCAGCGGGTGGGTGATGGGTTTGAGCGGTTTGCCGAGTCCGGTGCCGTCCTCGCCCGTGTACGGATGCGCGTGGAAGCGGCCGGCCAGCTCGACGGGCCCCTCGCGCCGGAGGACCTGGCGGATGATCTCGACGTACTCACGGGTCGCGGTGAGCGGGCTGGAGGGGAACGGACGGCCGTACCAGCCCTCCACCACCTGCGGGCCCGACAGTCCGAGGCCCAGCATCACGCGCCCGCCCGACAGATGGTCCAGCGTCAGCGCGTGCATCGCGGTGGCGGTGGGGGTGCGCGCGGCCATCTGGGCCACGGCGGTGCCGAGCCGGATCCGCGAGGTGCCGGCGGCGATCCAGGTCAGCGCGGTGAACGCGTCGGAGCCCCACGCCTCGGACGTCCAGACCGAGTCGTAGCCGAGCCGCTCGGCCTCCTGGGCGAGTCCGAGATGACCGGGGGAGGGGCCGCGTCCCCAGTAGCCGAGAGCGAGTCCCAGTCGCATGTCGCCGCCTCTCCTACCGATTCCCGACAAGAATCTGACGCAACGTCAGATCGTCTGGACGGCAGGGTATGCGAACGGCCCCTCGCCCGGAAGGGAGAGGGGCCGTTCGCCGAAGAGGTGTGCGCCCGCCGTACGGACGTCGCACGGAATCCGTACGGGGGCGGACTCGTCCGGCAGTCGTCCGGGAGGTCAGCCGCGCTGGATGCCCGAGGTGTCCTGCAGGACGCCCCGGCGGCCGTCCTGCGTCTGGGCGATCAGGCCGGAGCCGCGCTGCTCGACCGCCAGGTACCAGGTGCCGGGCGCCAGTTCGGCGATCGGGGCGGGCGAGCCGTCCTCGCCGTACAGCGGGCGGGCCACCGGCACCGCGAACCAGAACGGCGCGAAGTCCGGGGCCCCGCCCGGCGCGCCCGCGCTCGGCGCCGCCGGACCGGACTGGCCCGGCTGCCCGCCGAACTGCTGCTGGGCGGGCTGTCCCGCGCCGAACGGAGGCTGCTGCTGCCCGCCGCCCGGGTAGCCGTAACCGCCCTGCGGCTGCTGGCCGCCCGCGTACGGGGCCGGGGAGGGGGACGCCGGGCGCGGGGCGCCGACGAGCGGAGCCTTGAGCGCGGGCACGAGCTGGCCGCAGACCGCACCCGCCGCGAGCACCAGCGCGGCGATGAAACCGAGGATCAGGCCGGTGCCGGAGTCCGGGCTGAAGCCCTCGGCGTTCAGCGAGCCCCCGGGGTCGAAGATCGCGCCGAGTGAGGACCACGCGGTGAAGACCGCGGCGACGAGGCCGATGTGGCCGAGCTCGATCCCCAGGACCTTCGGCGGCTGCGGCAGCAGGTGCGACAGTGCGATCAGCGCGGCGGCGATGATTCCGCCGAGATAGACACCCAGGAGCAGGGACCCGTTGTCCCAGGCGTTCGGCACGTTGTCGCAGCCGCTGCCGGAGCAGTCGAACGTGTCGAGGAACGAGGCGATGAACAGCAACACCGCTGCTCCGATCACCACGCCATCGCCTCGAGTGAGGGAGCGGATGTTCACGTAAAAATCCTTCGTCGGTCGTCTCGGGTCGTCTCATCGGGGCGGTCCTCGCTGCCGCCGTGCGGGCGGTGTGCGCGGCGCGGAGTTCGGGGGTGACTCCCCGGCGTAGAGGTGAATCTATCGTCTGCCCGAACCGATCGTCTGCCCGGTATCGGGAGTTCCCTCTGATCGGAGGCCCGAACGGGATCCGGAGGGAACCCCGCCGGGGCCGGATCGGGATCTTGTCATCCCTGCCCCAGAAGGTGGGCGCGGACACCTCTGGCGATTCCCCGGGCCGCGCTCTGGCGCCAGCCCGCGTTCGTCAGGAGGGCGGCGTCCGCCGGATCGCGCATATTGCCGCATTCGATGAACACTTTGGGCACGGTGGACAGATTGAGTCCGCCCAGATCCCGGCGCACATCGAGCCCGGTGCCGCCGCCGACATAGTTGGACGGCGTGGTTCCGGTGGTGCGGGTGAACGCCTTCGCGATGCGTTCGCCCAGGTCACGGGAGGGGGCGACGATGGCCGAGGTGTCGGCGGCGCCCTCGCGGACCAGGCCGGGCAGGATCACGTGGAATCCCCGGTTGCCCTTGGCCGAGCCGTCCGCGTGCACGGAGACGACGGCGTCGGCGCGGGCGTTGTTGCCGATACGCGCCCGCTCGTCGATACAGGGACCGAACGCGCGATCGCCGTCATGGGTGAATTCGACCGTCGCGCCCTCTTTTTCGAGCAGCTTGCGCAGGCGTTCGGACACATCGCGGGTGAATGCGGCCTCGGTGTACCCGTCATCGGTGGACGTACCCGTTGTGTCGCATTCCTTGCGGTTGGTTCCGATGTCCACGAGTTTATTGATCTCGACCGTATGCCGGAAATTGCCGGGATTGTGTCCCGGGTCGATCACCACGACCTTGCCGGAGAGGCGGCCTTCCCGGGCGGGGCCGGAGGGCGGCGGGCCTCCGGACGCCGATGCGGCGGGGCCGGGCTTGGCGTCGCCGTCGTCCGGGGTGCCGGTGCCGGCACCCGGGCCCCCGCCGTCTCCCGGACCCGCGTCGGCTCCCGTGCTGGGGAGCGCCTTCGGCGGTCTCGGCTCGTCCGGGCCGTCCATCGCCCCCCAGACCAGCCAGCCGACCAGGGCGCTCGGCACCAGGGCGCCGACCGCGACGGCGAGGGTGCCGCGCCGGCGCGGTCGGGCGGGATCCTGGTCGTGGAGCCCGCCGCGCGGTCCGCCGTGGTCCCCGTTCTGGCGCTGGTACCGGTACTGGTCGTCTGGCTGGTTCTGGTCGTACGACACGTTCGCGATGCTAGCCCGGAGCCTCAGATTCCCGGTGCCGTACGCCGAAGGACGCGCAGCGAGTCCGTCACCGACACCTCGGTGAACGCGCCCGACGCGAGCGCCCGCAGGAAGACGCGGTACGGCGCCCGGCCCCCGTCGGCCGGGTCCGGGAACACATCGTGGATGACCAGCAGCCCGCCGTCGGCGACATGGGGCGCCCAGCCCTCGTAGTCGCCGCCCGCGTGCTCGTCGGTGTGGCCGCCGTCGATGAACACCAGCCCGAGCCCTGTCCCCCACACCCGCGCCACTTCCGGGGACCGGCCGACGACGGCGATCACCTGGTCCTCCAGCCCTGACCGGTACAGGGTGCGGCGGAAGGACGGCAGCGTGTCCATCCGGCCGACCTCGGGATCGACCACGGACGGATCGTGGTACTCCCAGCCCGGCTGCTGCTCCTCGCTGCCGCGGTGGTGGTCGACGGTCACGGCCGTCGTCCCCGCCGCGCGGGCCGCGTCGGCGAGCAGGATCGTCGAACGCCCGCAGTAGGTCCCCACCTCCAGCAGCGGCAGCCCCAGCGCACCCGCCTCGACCGCGGCGGCGTACAGGGCGAGCCCCTCGCGGAGGGGCATGAACCCCTTGGCCGCCTCGAACGCGGCCAGGATCTCCGGCCCGGGCATCGCCCGCCCGGCGGTCGCCCGCCCGGAAGGCTGCGGTGTGGGCGCGGTGTTCATGGGCGGGTTCCTCCTGGTGGTACGGGTGTCGCGGCCGGGGCCCATGGTGCCGTACCGGTCCCGCGCGGTCGACGCCGGGCGCGATCCGGTACGCCCCGCCCGATGCCCCCGGGGCCGGACCAGGGCCGGGAGGCCGGGCGCTCCCGTGGGCGGGCGAGTCGTTCACCGTGGGCGGGCGGCCTGGCTGCGGGAGTGGGCCAGGTCCTCGGTCTCCTGCCCACCGGGCCGGACGTGCCGGGTCCGCACGGCGGCCCGAGGCGCCGGGACCGGCTTCCGACCTGGAAACATCCGTATCTGACCTACCGTCAGATTGAAACGTGTTCTACTCTGCGGCTCATGGGCATCGGAATCACGCACGAACACCGGGAGTTGGCCACAGCCGTCCGCGGCTGGCTGGCGCGCGCCGTGCCGCCCGAGGAGGTGCGCAAGCTCCTCGACGTGCCGTCCGGGGGGCTCGGCCGGCCCGGTCACTGGGACGGGGCCGCCGGACAGGGACTGCTCGGGGTACATCTTCCCGAAGAGTACGGAGGCGGGGGCGGCACTCTGCTCGATCTGGCCGTCGTGCTGGAGGAGACGGGCCGGGCGGTGCTCCCGGGGCCGTATCCGATGAGCGCGCTCGCCGCCGAACTGCTGTGGCGCGCGGGCCGCTACGGCCTGGTCACCGAACTCGCGGAGGGCCGGCGGATCGGGTCGGTGGCCCTCGGCCCCGGTACGCTCACCGCCGTACGGGACGCGGACGGCGGTCTGCTGCTGGACGGCACCGCCCCTCCCGTGGCGGCGGGCGCGCAGGCCGATCTGCTGCTGCTCGCCGCGGAGTCCGCGGACGGCACGGTGTGGGCGGCCGTCGACGCGGAAACGCTCGCGGTCCGCGCCCAGGAGAGCGCCGATCCCACCCGCCCGACCGCCGAGGTCACCGCCCGCGGTGTCGCCGTGCCCGCGTCCCGCGTCCTGGCGATCGGCACCCCTCTCGTACGGGATCTCGCGTCCGTGATCCTCGCGGCGGAGGCGTGCGGGGTGGCCGCCCGCGCCCTGGAGACGGCCGTGTCCCACGCCAAGGTCCGGGAGCAGTTCGGCCGTCCCATCGGCCGGTTCCAGGCGGTCAAGCATCTGTGCGCACAGATGCTGCTCCGGCTGGAGCAGGCGCGCGCCCTGACCTGGGACGCGGCCAGGGCGGCGGCCGTCGGCGGCCTTCCCGGGGACCACACCGCGCACGGCCCGGACACCGACCGCACCGCCCCCACGGCACACACCGCGCCTACCGCGCACACCGACCCCACCGCGGACACCGGCCGCACCGACCCGGCAGCGCACACCCACCCCACCGCCGCGCCGGGGGACGGGGACCCGGGGCGTGCCCTCTCCCTCGTCGCCGCCCTCGCCGCCGGAACCGCCCTGGACACCGCCTACGGCTGTGCGAAGGACTGCATCCAGATCCTCGGCGGCATCGGCTTCACCTGGGAGCACGACGCCCATCTCTATCTGCGCCGCGCGCTGGTCGCCCGGCAGCTCCTCGGCCCGGGAGACACCCACCGCCTGCGGGCCGTACGCCTCGCCGCCGACGGCGTCCGCCGGGAGCTGCGCATGGAACCGCCCCCCGGGGCGTCGGCCCACCGCGAGCGGATACGGGAGGCCGTGGCCGCGGCCCGCGGGCTCGGGCCCGCCGACGCGCGGCGCGTGCTCGCCCCGGCCGGACTCGCCGCACCCCATCTCCCGCCGCCGTACGGGCTCGGCGCGGGCCCGGTCGAGCAACTCGCCGTCCAGCGGGAACTGAGCGACGCCGGTGTCACGATCAGCGGCCTGGGCATCGCGACCTGGGTCGTCCCCTCCCTCCTCGCCCACGGCACCGACGAGCAGAAGGAACGCTTCCTGCCGCCGACCCTGCGCGGCGAACTCCAGTGGTGCCAGCTCTTCAGCGAACCCGGCGCCGGCTCCGACCTCGCCTCGCTGCGCACCCGGGCCGAACACACGCCCGACGGCTGGCGGATCAACGGCCAGAAGGTGTGGACGAGCGCCGCGCTCTGGGCGGACCACGGCATCCTGCTCGCCCGTACCGGCTCCGGCGCCTCCAAGCACGAGGGGCTGACCTACTTCATCGTCGACATGAAGAACACCGACGGCATCGACATCCGCCCGCTGAAGGAGATCACCGGCGACTCCCTCTTCAACGAGGTGTACTTCGAGGACGCGCTCCTCCCGCACGACGCCGTCGTCGGCGAGGTGCACGGCGGCTGGAAGGTCGCCCGCAACACCCTCGGCAACGAGCGGGTCCACATGGCCGACCAGATGACCTTCGACTCCGGCCTCGAAGCGCTCCTCGAACGGGCGCCCGCCCTGGACGGCGCGTACCGCGCCCGGATCGGCGCCCTCGCCGCGGAGGCACACGCCCTCGGCTGCATCGGGCTGCGTACGACGATGCTCCAGGTGTCGGGGCTCGAACCCGGCGCGGGCGCGTCCGTGCGCAAGCTCGTCCAGACCCTCCACCAGCAGAGGACCGCCGAACTCACCCTCGAACTCCTCGGCCCCGAGGGCGCGGTGTGCGAAGGCGCGGGGGAGCGGGCCGTCCGGGGGCTGCTGATGTCACGGTGTCTGACCATCGCGGGCGGCACCACCCAGGTCCAGCTCAATGTCGTCGCCGAGCGCATCCTCGGCCTCCCCCGGGACTGACCCCGGGACCGACCCAAGGAGAACCAGCCGTGAAGAGCTATGTCGTCGGCGTCGGAATGACGAAGTTCGAGAAGCCCGAGTCCGGGGACCGGCAGTACTGGGACTTGGCGAAGGAGGCGGGCTCCCGGGCCCTCGCCGACGCCGGGATCGCGTACACGGACGTCCAGCAGGTCGCCGTCGGCTACTGCTTCCAGCCCTCGACGGCCGGGCAGCGCGCCGCCTACGAACTGGGTCTGACCGGGGTGCCCGTCTACAACGTCAGCAACAACTGCGCCACGGGCTCGACCGCGCTGATGATGGCCCGTCAGTTCGTGGAGGGCGGGATCAGCGACTGTGTGCTGGCGCTCGGCTTCGAGAAGATGAAAAAGGGCTCGCTGGGCGGGGCGGACGGCGGCGCGGACTTCGCGGCCTCGCCCGTCGCCCGGCACTACGGGGTGATGGCGGCGGGGCACGGCTTCGAGATGTCCCCGCCGACCGCGCAGATCTTCGGGAACGCCGCCCGTGAGCACATGGACCGCTACGGCACGACCGAGGCGCAGCTCGCCGCCGTCGCCGCCAAGAACCACCGGCACTCGGCGCACAATCCGTTCGCCCAGTTCCAGGACGTGTACGCGGTCGACGAGATCCTCGCCGCCCGGACCATCCACTGGCCGCTGACCAAGCTCCAGTGCTCCCCGACCTCGGACGGTTCGGCCGCGGCCGTCGTCGTCTCCGAGCGGTTCGCGCAGGAGCACGGGCTCCGCGACAGGGCCGTGGAGATCGCCGCCCAGGTCATGACGACCGACACGGAGGAGTCCTTCGCCTCCGGCTCCTGCATCGACGTCGTCGGCCGGCCGATGTCACGGGCCGCCGCGCGGAGGGCTTACGAGATCTCCGGGCTCGGCATCGAGGACGTCGATGTGATCGAGCTGCACGACTGCTTCTCCGTGAACGAGCTGCTGACCTACGAGGCGCTCGGCCTGTGCGCGGACGGTGAGTCGGGGAAGCTGGTGGAGAGCGGTGCGACGACCTATGGCGGGCGGTGGGTGGTCAACCCGTCCGGCGGGCTGATCTCCAAGGGCCACCCGCTGGGCGCGACCGGGATCGCCCAGGCGGCCGAACTGGTCTGGCAGCTGCGCGGCGAGGCCGGTGAACGCCAGGTGAAGGACGCGCGGGTGGGCCTCGCCCACAACATCGGCCTCGGCGGGGCGGCCGTCGTCACGGTGCTGCGCAAGGACTGACGGCCTCGGACACGGTGGGGCACCGGCCGGACGGCGGCCCCGGGACGGGTGGCGGCTCTGCGCGGGACGGCGGGCGGCGGCCCCGGGACAACGGCGGCCGGGTGGGCGGTGGCTCCGGGAAGGGCGGCGGCTTCGCACGGGCTGTCCACGGCCCCGGTGGGCCGCAGGACCCAGGACTTCCGGCCCCGTCTCGTCCACCGATATGCCGATGTACGGCCCACAGCCGGGCTGAGACCATGACGGCCATGGTTCACACCCCCACGGACTCGGACACAGACCCCCGGCGGACCGGGACAGCCGCCCCCGCGAAGCGGACCGCGCGCACCTGGCTGGTACTGCTGACCGCGTGCGCGGGGCAGTTCCTCGTCGTCCTCGACGTGTCCGTGGTCAATGTGGCACTGCCGTCCCTGCGCGCCGACCTCGGGCTCTCCACCAACGGGCTCCAGTGGGTGCTGAACACATACGCGATCGCGTTCGCCGGGTTCATGCTGCTCGGCGGGCGGGCCGCCGACATCTTCGGCCGGAAGCGGACCTTCCTGGTCGGGCTGGGGCTGTTCACGGCCGCGTCCCTCGCGGGCGGGCTGGCCCAGGAGGGCTGGCAGCTCCTCGCGGCACGGACGGTGCAGGGGCTGGGCGCGGCCGTCCTCGCCCCGTCGACGCTCACCATCGTGACCTCCGCCGTGGCCCCGGGAGCCGCGCGCACCCGGGCGATCGGGACCTGGTCGGCGGTGGGCGCGGCGGGCGGTGCGGCCGGGGGACTCGTCGGCGGAGTCCTCACCGATCTGCTGTCCTGGCGCTGGGTGCTGCTGATCAATGTGCCGGTCGGCGCGCTGGTGCTGCTGGGCGCGGTCTTCTGGATCACCGAGAGCCGTGGTGGCGCGGGCCGCCGGCTGGACCTGCCGGGCGCGGTGCTGGTCACCGGCGGGCTCGCGGCCGTCGCGTACGGCATCGTCCAGACGGAGGAGTCCGGCTGGACCGCCCCCGCGACCCTGCTGCCCCTCCTCGGCGGGCTGGCCCTCCTCGGGGCGTTCGTGGCGGTCGAGGCGAGGGCCCCGGTTCCGCTGATGCCCCTGAAGGTCTTCCGCTCCCGGGCGGTCACGGCGGCCAACGTCACCATGATGGTGATCGGTTCCGCCTCCTTCTCGATGTGGTTCTTCATGACGGTCTACGCACAGACCGTGCTGGGCTACTCGCCGCTGGAGGCGGGCCTGGCGCTGATACCCAGCTCGGTCAGCGTGGTCGTCGGCTCCACACTCGCGCCCCGGCTGATGGCACGGGCCGGTGCCACGACCGTCGCCGTCATCGGCGCGCTGATCGGCGCGACCGGCTTCGGCTGGCAGTCGACGATGACGGCCGACGGCAGCTTCCTGACCACGATCCTCGGCCCCGGTGTCCTGATGATGCTGGGCATCGGGCTCGCCGCCACCCCGCTCGCCGCCCTCGCCACCACGGGTGCCGAACCGGGGGACGCGGGACTGGTCTCGGGGCTGATCAACACCTCCCGCACGATGGGCGGCGCCCTCGGCCTCGCCGTCCTGACCACGGTCGCGGCGTCCCGCACGGCCGGTGCCTCGGACCCGGCGGACCTGGCGGCCGGATACGCCCTGTCGTTCCGCTGGGGTGCGGGGCTGCTGCTGCTCGGCGCGGTGCTGATGCTGTTCTGGCTGCCGCGCCGGACGGCGGAGCGGTAGCGGGCCCTCTCGGGCGGCCCCGGCGGCGGGCGCCCGTACGGCCTCCGTACGGGCGCGAGCGGCCGTCCTGGCGATGGCGGACGCCGGGAGGTCCGTACGGCCGGAAAGTCCCGTACGGCCGGCCCGGACGGCCGGAGCGCCCCCGGGACGACGGAGACGGCCGCGCCCGCCGTCCAGCACGTTCCGTCCGGCACGTTCCGTAGGTTCCGTTCGGCACGTCCCGTTCAGCGGGTGCCGTTCAGCGGGTGCCGTTCAGCGCGTGCCGTTCAGCGGGTCCCGGTCCGGTTCAGCGGCCTCCCGGTCAGCGGGCCGGGTCCCCGTCGCCCGGCTCGGCGGCGACGAGCGCCGGATCCACCACGGTCTCCCCGGTGATCACCCGCCGGATCGACCGGGCCAGCTCCTCGACGGGCCCGTCCCTGACGAGCAGACCCGCCGCCCCCGCCTCCATCGCCCGCCGCAGATACCCGGGCCGCCCGGAAGTGGCCATGATCACCACCCGGCAGTCCGGCACCTCCTCCCGCAGCCGGACGGCCGCTTCCAGCCCGCTGCACCCGGGCAACTCCGTGTCCAGCAGGGCGACATCGGGCCGCCGCTCCAGGGCCGTCCGTACGATCCCGTCCCCCCGGTCCACCTGGGCGACGACCTCGATGTCCGGCTCCAGCCCGAGCAGCAGCGCCAGCGCGCCCCACGTCATGCCCGGGCCCTCCGCCAGAAGGACCCGTACCGATGTGGCCGGGCGGTGATCCCGGGGCATCTCTTCCATGGGGTCAGATTAGGGCGGCGCCCCGCCCCGAGCAGCGGAAACGCGGCCGGGTACGGCGAGCGGAGCCCGCCGGGATCCCGTCGGCCGGGTGCCCGCGGCCGGGCCCGCGGGCGCGCCACGGGCACGATCGGCTCCGGCTCGGGGCCTGGCCGTGCGCCGGTTCCGGGTCGGTGCACCCCGCCGCCGCCCGCCAGGGCCCGGCCCGCGAGGTCCGGTCCACCGGGTGCCGACCGCCCGGGTGCCGTGTGGCCCGGGTGTGGTGTCCCCAGGCGGTCCGTCCCAGGGGTGTCCGTCCGTGTTCCGCCGCCGCCGGTCCCGGTGGCGGCGGGAGGGCCGAGTGTCCCGCCCTCACCCGCCGGGCCCCGGGCCCGCACCCGGTCATCCGGCGCCCGCACATCACCGCCGACACACCCCCCCCCCGAACTCGTGTCTGACTGAGTGTCATATCGAGTTTCTGACATGGCGTCAGCACTCTTCACAACTGTTGGGGCCTGCGTTATACATAGGCCAACCGGTCCTAGAACGCGTTCTAGAAGGGGCGCCGGGAGCCGGTCCCGTACGACCTCGGTGCGGCCGACGGTGCGGACGGCCGCGCCGAGGTCTTCCACAGCGGGAGCGCACGACAGCACCACCGTCCGCCGGAGCAGCAAGGAGCAGCATCCTCATGCCCATCGATCCCGAGAGGGCCGTCGCCGCCGAACCCCGCAGCGCCGAGATCAGCTGGGACCACAAGGACGTCCAGCTCTACCATCTCGGCCTCGGCGCGGGCGTCCCCGCCACCGACCCCGACGAACTGCGCTACACCTTCGAGTCACGGCTCCATGTGCTGCCCAGCTTCGCCACCGTCGCGGGCGCGGGCAAAGGCATCGCGGGCGGCCTCACCGGCCCCGGCCTCGACATCGACCTCACCTCCGTGCTCCACGGCGGCCAGACCGTCCGGCTGCACCGGCCCATCCCGCCCGTCGGGACCGCCGTGTCGGCCACCAGGGTCGCCGCCGTGTACGACAAGGGGAAGGCCGCCGTCCTCGTCCTGCGCACCGAGGCATCCGACGCCGACGGCCCCCTGTGGACGAACGACTCCCAGATCTTCGTCCGGGGCGAGGGCGGTTTCGGCGGCGACCGGGGTCCCTCCGTCCGTACCGAACTCCCCGCCCGCGACCCGGACAAGACCGTGGAGAAGCGGATCCGCGAGGACCAGGCCCTGCTCTACCGGCTCTCCGGCGACCTCAACCCCCTGCACGCGGACCCCGGGTTCGCCGCGCTCGCCGGATTCGACCGGCCCATCCTGCACGGCCTCTGCTCGTACGGAATGACCCTGAAGGCCGTCGTCGACACCCTGCTCGGCGGGGAGGTCGCCCGGGTCCGCTCGTACACCACACGCTTCGCCGGGATCGTCTTCCCCGGCGAGACCCTGCGCATGCGGATGTGGGCCGGTGACGGCCGCGTCCAGGTCGCCGTCACCGCGGCCGAGCGGGACGACGCGCCCGTGCTCGCGGACACCGTCGTCGAGCACACCTGACCGCGTCCGGCCGTACACCGCACTCGGCGTACACCACACCCGAACGCGGACCACGGACAGGCGCGCAGGCAGTCACAGGCAGCCCCAGGCAGTCCGACGTACCGACAGTCCAACGAAGAGGAGCCGCACCGTGCGCGCAGCCGTACTGCACGAGACCGGGCAGGACAAACTCGAAGTCCTCGACGATGTGGAGGCCGTGGGCTTCGGCCCCGGCAAGGTCAGGATACGGATCCGGGCCACGGGTCTGTGCCACTCCGACGTCTCCGCGATGAGCGGGGTCCTGCCCCAGCCCGTGCCCTTCGTCCCCGGCCACGAGGGCGCGGGGGAGATCCTCGACGTCGGCGACGGTGTGACCCGGGTGAAGCCGGGTGACCGGGTACTGATGTGCTGGCTGCCGTCCTGCGGTCAGTGTCCGTCCTGCCGGCGCGGCCAGACCCATCTGTGCCTCGCCGGATTCCTGAACGCGGGCACCCCCAACTTCAAGCGCCCCGGCGGCGATGTCTTCGGCTTCGCCGGCACCGGCACCTTCGCCGAGGAGGTCGTCGTCGACGCCGCGTGCGCCGTGCCGATCCCCGACGACGTCCCGTACGACATCGCCGCGCTGATCGGCTGCGGAGTGACCACCGGACTCGGCGCGGCCGTCAACACCGCTGATGTCACGGCCGGTTCGTCGGTCGCCGTGATCGGCTGCGGCGGCGTCGGGGTCTCCGCGATCCAGGGCGCCCGTCTCAAGGGCGCCGCCCAGATCGTCGCGGTCGACCCGGTCGCCTCCCGCCGTGAGTCCGCGCTCCGGTTCGGCGCGACGGAAGCCGTCTCGCCCGACGAACTCGGCGACGCCAAGCAGCGCGTCACCGGCGGCGAGGGCTTCGACTACGTCTTCGAGGTCGTCGGCAAGTCCGCCACCGCGCGGACCGCGTACGAGACGACCCGGCGCGGCGGCACCCTCTGCATCGTCGGCGCGGGCGCGATGGACGACTTCCTCCGGCTCAACATGTTCGAGCTGTTCTTCGACGAGAAGCGGATCCTGCCGTCGATGTACGGAGGCGGGGACGTGCTCACCTCCTACGAGCGGGCCATCGCGCTCTGGCGCGCGGGCCGCATCGACCTGGAGGGCCTGATCACCCACCGGGTGCCGCTCGCGCGGATCAACGACGCGCTGGACCAGATGCGGACCGGGGAGTCGTTGCGCACCTGTATCGAGATCTGAGCGCCGCGACCCAGGCTCCCCGCCCGGACGGTCCGATGCCGATGCCGGGTTCGGTCCTGCTCCTGGTCCTGGTCCCCGGACGGGGCCGGGCCCGGAGCGGTGCGTCCCGTCAGGGTCGGGCGACCTGCCGTCACAGGTCCGCCGGTCACCGGACCCGCCGTCGGTCGCCCCGGACGCAACACGGACCACTGCGCCGGGACCGGGCTCGTCCGATCGCCCGCCGCACCATGCGGGACCCGGGGCCGGGACCGTCCGGACACCCGGGACCGGGCCCGCTCGCCCATCCCGGCACCGGGAACGTCCGGACGCGCGCTCCCTCGCGTCCGGACGGCTCCCGGGACTCCCCTCCCGCAGCCCGGCTTCCCGTCCGGACGCGGACACCTTCCGCCGGGCCCGGGCCGGGCACAGACCCTTCCGTCCGGTCGTCCGACCGTTCGCCAGGCCGCCGGACTCCCTGCCCGGCCAGCTGAAAGGAACCCGATGTCACTGCCGAATCTGCCGCTCGACGGACTGTCCGCGATCGTCACGGGAGCGGGCCGCGGCCTCGGGCGCGCGGAAGCGCTCGAACTGGCCCGCCTCGGCGCGAGCGTCGTCGTCAACGACTACGGACAGCCGGGCCGGGACGGTACGGGCGAGTCCTCGGCGACTCCCGCGGAGGAGGTCGCCGAGGAGATCCGCGCGGCCGGGGGCTCGGCCGTCGCCCACCACGGCGACGTCTCCGACTTCGAGCGGGCCCGCGAACTGATCGGCCTCGCCGTCTCCGCCCACGGCGGGCTCGACATCCTCGTGAACAACGCGGGCATCCTCCGCGACCGGATGATCTTCTCCATGAGCGAGAGCGAGTGGGACTCGGTGATCCGCGTCCATCTCAAGGGCCACTTCAACACGACCCACTTCGCGTCCGTGCACTGGCGGGAGCGCTCCAAGGCGGCCGGCGGCCCGGTCTACGGCCGGATCGTGAACACCTCGTCGGAGGCGTTCCTCGCGGGCTCGGCGGGCCAGCCGAACTACGCGGCGGCGAAGGGCGGCATCGTCGGCCTGACGACGTCCACGGCGCTCGCCCTCGCCAAGTACGGCGTCACGGCGAACGTGATCTGCCCCCGTGCCCGTACGCGGATGACGGAGGACGTCTTCGCGGGCTTCCAGGAGCCGGAGGAGGGCACGCTCGACTTGCTGGCGCCCGAGCACGTGTCCCCGCTCGTGGGCTACCTCGCCTCTCCGGCCGCCGACGGGGTCAACGGGCAGCTGTTCGTCGTCCACGGTGGAATGGTGGCGATCGTCGAACGCCCCAGGGTGGCGGCCAAGTTCGACACCACCAAGGAGTCCTTCGGCTACGACGAGCTGGACGCGCTGCTGACTCCCCACTACGCCTCGCGCCCGCCGAACGAGACCTTCGCGGCGGCGGAGGTGCTGACCCTGAAGAAGGGCTGAGCCCCGAGCGCCACCCCGAGGCCGGGCCGGGCGCCGCCCCCGCCTGCCCGCGCCCGCCCGCGGGCCGTTGCGGAGGCCGCAGGCCGGTCCACCGACCTGTTGGGAGCGGTGGTGCCTTGAGCCGGGCTCGCCCGGTCGGCGGACCGGGTGCCTGCGGCCGCTCCGGTGCAGGGTTCCCCGGCGCCGGGTGCGGCTGCCGCCGGGTCGTCGGCGGCCCGGCCGTTCCGGCCTCGCGCCCGGCGCCGGACGCGTCCCGCGCACCCGGGTGGCGGACGACCGGGCCGTGGTCCATCCGCTCGTACGGACCGGCCGTGTTCCCGGTCGCCGGACGCGGGCCGGGTCGGCGGAAAGCGGGCTCAGTCTTCTGGGCGTTCGAGGAGCGGGGGCCGGGGCAGTGCCTCCGGGAAGGACTCGCGCGGGGTGCGGATCAGGCCGCGGCCCCGGGCTTGCGGTGCTTGCCGTGCGGCTCCGCCTGAGCGTCGTCCCTCGCCGCCACACCCCTGTGCTTGCCCGCCCCTCCGGCGTCGGGCCTCTCCGTCGACGCCTGTCCCTGCGGGCGCGTCTGGGGCGTGTCGGTCTGTATGTGAGACATGTGGGAGCTTCCCCCGTCGTGGTCGCCGGCCGTCGGTGAACTACGTGCAGGCGGGAGAGTTTAGCGAGGCACCGTCCGGCCTCTGAGAGGTGCCTGCTGCAAGGGAATCGGCTTGCACATGACCAGCACTTTCGCCGTTCCCGGCGGCAGTTCCGCCGAGGCCGTCCCGGCGGCGGGTACGTCCTCGCGGAACACCTCGGCCGCGTCCACCCGCGCCACCCCGCACTCCACCGCCCGGGTGGCGTACGGCAGTCGCAGGACGCCCTCCCGGCTCCAGTGGCCCGCCCCCGGGAACCATCCCCCGGGCGGGGCGAGCCGATGCAGCCGCCGCCCCGAGGGCCGCCACATTCCCAGCAGGCCGTCACCCGCCCCGGTGTCGATCCGCAGGGCCACCGCGCAGTTCTCCGGCAGCAGCGCCTGGCCCGGCTGGACGGCGAACGGAGTCACCTCGCAGCCGGGCAGCCGCAGACACTCGGGGAAGCGGACCGGGCGGCGGCTGCCGAGCACCCCCCAGCCCAGGCGGTCCTGGCCCGGCGCGTTCGACCGGATCAGAAGGAGACCGCTGTCGGGCGCGGCCAGCAGCAGGCGGTCGTCGCTGTCCTCGGCGATCTGGAGGAGCGGCGTCACCTCGCCACCGCGCTCCAGATCGACCGCCACCGCCTTCACCGGGCCGTCGTCCAGCCGCCGGTCCAGCGCGAGCATCCGGCCCGTACGGTCCAGCCACACCCCGCCGGAGCAGTGCCCCGGTACTTCGGCGACACGTTCCGGCCCGAACGCGCCTCCCGCCACGAGCCAGACCGCCGTCGACCTCTTCCCGGGCGCCACGGCGTACACCCGGACGCTGTCCGGTGCGGATGGGAGGAGTACCAGCTCCGTCGACTCGACTCCGCCGAGCGGGAGTTCGCCCGTCCCGGGGCCCGTCGGGTACAACAGCGAGAAGAGGTGGCGCTCCATCACCCGCCGGCGGATCAGCACCCGCCCGTCGGCCAGCGGCAGCACCTCGGTGCCGTGCTCCTCGGGCCGGTCCAGCGGCAGCGGTACGGGGTAGGGCTCCGGCCCGTCGAGCGTCCAGCGCTCGGGGAACAGCGCCTCGGCGTCCCCGGCCAGCAGGGCGGCGTACGCGCCGTCGGCGGAGACCGAGAACCCCCTGCGTACCGTGGCCGGTTGCGCCACGGCGACGGCCGCGATCGTGGCCGTCGCCGTCCCGGCGGTGCCGCCGTCCTCGGCGAAGGCGAACCCCTCGTCCTCAGGAACCTCGCCGTCCTCCGGGGCCTCGCGGACCTCCAGGGCCCCGCCGACCGCCACGAGTTCGGCGGGCTCCTCGATTCCGGCGGGTTCGTCGATTCCGGCGGGCCGCGTGGTTCCGGCGGGCTCTGCTGCGTCCGCGGGCTCGGCGGGCAGGTCGGCCCCATCGGGCCCGTCGTCCTCGGGGGACCGGGCGGCCCCGGCGGTCTCGATGGCACAGACTGTCATCGGCTCGTCACCTCCGGCCACGAAGCTAGGTTTCGTACTTCCTGCCGAACAATGCAAGCCATTCCACTTCACACATATGGGTGGCGATGCCCGGATTCACCTGAGGAAGCGGGCGTGAGTGTGCTCACGGGACGGCCGTATGCCCGCCGGGAAGCCGGGGACGTAACCTACTGAGGTTAGGCATTCCTAAGTGACCGCCGGTGGTCGCGACCGGCCGCGTCCTGCCCCGGTCGCGTCCTGCCGGCCCCGCAGCCGGATCAGGAGCACGACATGACTCTTCGCCGCCGCAGTACCGCAGTTGCCGCACTCGTCGCCGCCGCCCTCACCCTCTCCGCGTGCGGTGGCGGCGACGGCGGGGACAAGGACTCGGCCGCCACGGGGCAGCAGGGCAGCGGCAAGAAGTCGGTGGCCCAGGGCAGCAAGGAGTCCGACGAGGCGAAGGCGCGGACCGCGGCGATGGGCACGGACGCGGCGCCGGGCCAGTTCCCCCGTACCGTCGACCACGCCCTCGGGAAGACAGAGATCAAGGCCCAGCCCCGCCGGGTGGTGGTCCTGGACGTCGGCGAACTGGACAACGTCGTCTCGCTCGGGATCGAGCCCGTCGGCTACGCGCCCACCGAGGGCAACGCGGGCATCCCGTCCTACCTCGGTGCGGGTGCCGGCGGGCCCAAGGAGGTCGGCACCGCCAACAACCTCAATCTGGAGGCGATCGCGGCCCTCAAGCCCGATCTGATCCTCGGCAGCGAGATGAGA
This sequence comes from Streptomyces sp. NPDC004609, assembly GCF_042873655.1. Classification (NCBI taxonomy): domain Bacteria; kingdom Bacillati; phylum Actinomycetota; class Actinomycetes; order Kitasatosporales; family Streptomycetaceae; genus Streptomyces; species Streptomyces sp. NPDC004609. Next base: position 395,801 of record NZ_JBIALS010000001.1, read on the forward strand.
GTCGCCGACAAGTACAAGGCGCTCTCAGCGATCGCCCCGACGGTGCTCACCGTCCGCCCGGGCTACACCTGGAAGGAGAACTACCTCGTCAACGCCGCCGCCCTGGACAGGACGGCCCAGGCGAAGGAGAAGCTCGCGGCGTACGAGGCGAAGGCGGACAAGCTCGGCGCGGACGTGGGCGAGCCCAAGCCGACGATCACCATGCTCCGGCACATGCCCGGCGAGATCAGGCTGTACGCACAGGCGTCGTTCATCGGCACCGTCCTGAGCGACGTCGGTCTGCCCCGGCCCGCCAACCAGCAGGCCAAGGAGTTCGCGGTGGCGGTCAGCCCCGAGGAGATCGACTCGGCCGACGCCGACTGGATCTTCTCCGGTGTCTACGGCGACCCCAAGGCCACCAAGCGGGACGCCGCCCTCGCCAACCCGCTGTGGAAGAACCTCGCGGCGGTCAAGGAGGGCAGGGCCAAGGACGTGACCGAGGAGACCTGGTACCTCGGCGTCGGCGTCACCGCCGCGGACGAGGTCCTCGACGACCTGCGCGGCTTCCTGGTCAAGTAGCCCCCGGCCCCCTGCCCGCATCCCGGGCCTGGTCCCGGGCCCCGGTTCCGTCCACCGGTGATCCCGGCGGCCGGGGCACGCCCGCGCTCCGGGGTGGCGGTAGCCCCTCGCCAACAGTCCCGGCCTGCCCCGGTGGGCGTCGCCGGTACGGCGCAGGGTGGGCGGACGGGCGGTACGGCGCGGGCGGACGGCGGCTCCGCCGGTGGTCCCGGTCCGGAGCCGTCCGCGGGCCGGGGGCCGCCCGCCGCCGACCAGGCCCCCGGCCCCGTACCCCCGTACCCCCGTACCCCCGTACCCCCGTACCCCCGTACCCCCGTACCCCTGCCCTCGGGCCCGCACGGGCGGCCCCGTGGCGCGGCGCTCGCGGACGGTCCAGAACGAGGGGACACGGGGCGCGGGTAGCCTGTACCCGTGCCCCGCCTCTCCGAAGTCATCGCCGCCCTCGACGCCCTCTGGCCCCCCGAGCGGGCCGAGCAGTGGGACGCCGTCGGTACCGTCTGCGGCGACCCGGACGCGCGGGTCGACCGCGTACTGTTCGCCGTCGACCCCGTCCAGGAGATCGCGGACGAGGCGATCGGGCTCGGCGCACAGCTGATCGTCACCCACCACCCGCTCTACCTCCGCGGTACGACGACGGTCGCGGCCGGTCATTTCAAGGGCCGGGTCGTCCACACCCTGATCAAGAACGACATCGCCCTGCACGTCGCCCACACCAACGCCGACACCGCCGACCCCGGAGTCTCCGACGCCCTCGCGGGCGCGCTCGACATCCGCGTCGTGGGGCCGCTGGTGCCGGACCCCACCGACGCGTCCGGCCGCCGTGGGCTCGGCCGCGTCTGCGAACTGGACCATCCCGAGACGCTCGCCCTGTTCGCCGAGCGGGCCGCCAAGCGGCTGCCCGCCACCGCGCAGGGCATCCGCCTCGCGGGCGACCCGGACGCCGTCGTCCGCACGGTCGCCGTGAGCGGCGGCTCCGGCGACAGCCTCTTCGACGCCGTACGCGCCGTGGGCGTGGACGCCTTCCTCACCGCCGATCTGCGCCACCACCCGGTCTCCGAGGCCACCCAGCAGTCGCCGCTCGGCCTGGTGGACGCCGCGCACTGGGCCACCGAGTGGCCCTGGTGCGAACTGGCGGCCGCCCAGCTCGACGAGATTTCCGACCGGCACGGCTGGAACCTCAGGGTCCATGTCTCGTCCACGGTCACCGATCCCTGGTCATCCCGACACTCTTCTCCTGGAGCCCCCAACTGAACGCCGCGCCCGCCGACCAGATCCGACTTCTCGACGTCCAGGCCCTCGACGTACGACTGTCGCAGCTCGCCCACAAGCGGAAGTCGCTGCCCGAGCACGCCGAGATCGACTCGCTCACCAAGGACCTCGCCCAGCTGCAGGACCTGCTGGTCGCAGCGCAGACGCAGGAGAGCGACACCGCCCGCGAGCAGACCAAGGCGGAGCAGGACGTCGACCAGGTGCGCCAGCGCGCCGTGCGCGACCAGGAGCGTCTGGACTCCGGCGCGATCACCTCGCCCAAGGACCTGGAGAACCTCCAGCGCGAGATCGTCTCCCTCGCGAAGCGCCAGGGAGACCTGGAGGACGTCGTCCTCGATGTGATGGAGCGCCGCGAGTCCGTGCAGGAGCGGGTCGCCGAACTGACCGACAGGGTCGCCTCCGTCCAGGCCAAGACCGACGACGCCACCGCCCGGCGGGACGTCGCGCTCCAGGAGCTGGACGACCAGGCCGCCGCGGCGACCAGGGAGCGCGAGTCCGTCTCCGCCGTCGTCCCCGCCGATCTGCTGAAGCTCTACGAGAAGCTCCGCGTCCAGCAGGGCGGCGTCGGCGCGGCCCGGCTCTACCAGCGCCGCTGCGAGGGCTGCCGCCTGGAGCTGAACATCACCGAGGTCAACGAGGTGCGCGCCGCCGCGCCCGACGCGGTGCTGCGCTGCGAGAACTGCCGCCGCATCCTGGTCCGTACCGCCGAGTCCGGCCTCTGATGAACAGGTTCGTCGTTGAGGCGGACGGCGGCTCCCGGGGCAATCCCGGCCCCGCGGGCTACGGCGCGGTGGTGATCGAAGCGGCCACGGGGGAGACCCTCGCGGAGGCGGCCGAGTACATCGGCGTGGCGACGAACAACGTCGCCGAGTACAAGGGCCTGATCGCCGGACTGCGGGCCGCGCACGCGATCGACCCGGCCGCCCGGGTCCATGTCCGGATGGACTCCAAGCTGGTCGTCGAGCAGATGTCCGGCCGCTGGAAGATCAAGCACCCCGACATGAAGCCGCTGGCGGCCCGGGCCGCCGGGATCTTCCCCGCGTCCTCGGTGACCTACGAGTGGATCCCGCGCGAGAAGAACAAACACGCCGACCGGCTGGCCAACGAGGCGATGGACGCGGGCCGCCAGGGCAAGCAGTGGGAGCCTTCGCGGTCCACCGCCGGCCCGGGTGCGCGGGACGCCTCCGGCGGCGGGCGCGACGCCGGAGCGGCCCGGGTCGTCGGCGACGCGGCGGCGGGTGCGGCCAAGGCCCGCGCCGCCCTCACGAACTCCTCCGGCGCAGGCACTTCCGGTACGGGCAGGGGCGCGGGCGCCTCCGACGTCGCCCCGGCCCGGTCCGCCGCGGCGTCCGAAGCACCCCCGGCACCCCTTGCCCCGGGCCCGGCGGGCTCCGGCGCAGAGAGCGGCGGACCCACCGCCGGAACGCGGCTCGCGACGGCCACCATGCCCGGGGAACCGGCCTCCGCGACGGCCCGGACACTGCCGAGCCCGCCCCCCGTCGGCTGGGCCGCCCCCGCCGATCTGGGCGCGCCCGCCACCTTCGTCCTGCTCCGCCACGGCGAGACCGCGCTCACCCCGGAGAAGCGGTTCTCGGGCAGCGGCGGCAGCGACCCCGAACTCTCCCCGGCCGGAGAACGCCAGGCCGAGGCCGTCGCCGCCGCGCTGGCCGCGCGCGGCACGGTACAGGAGATCGTCAGCTCTCCGCTGAAGCGCTGCCGTCAGACGGCCGAGGCGGTCGCCGGCCGGCTGAACCTCGACATCCGTATCGAGGACGGTCTGCGCGAGACGGACTTCGGCGCATGGGAGGGGCTGACCTTCGCCGAGGTCCAGGAGCGCTACCCCGAAGACCTCACCGCCTGGCTGACCTCCGCGAAGGCGGCCCCAACCGGGGGCGGCGAGAGCTTCACGGCCGTCACCCGCCGGGTCGCGGCGGCCCGCGACAGGCTCGTCGCGCGGTCCGCGGGCCGTACGGTCCTGCTGGTCACCCATGTCACCCCGATCAAGACCCTGGTGCGCCTGGCGCTCGGCGCCCCGCCGGAGTCCGTGTTCCGGATGGAGCTCTCGGCCGCCTCGGTCTCGGCGGTGGCGTACTACGCCGACGGCAACGCCTCGGTACGCCTGCTGAACGACACCTCCCATCTGCGCGGTTGACACCCGGCGGGCTTGAACCTGCCGGGCCCCCCGGCCCGGCAGGAGCCCGTGTGTCCGGTGGCCGGGGCTGCCCCGCCTGCCCGGTCACGGCGCGCCCGCCTCGTCCGCTCCGGCACCGTCCGCCAGCGCGCGCCGTCCGCCCCCGGGGCTGCTCGCGGGGCCGGCCGGAGACCCTGCGCCCCGTGGCACCGGAGCCTGGGCATCCCCTGGCAGCGGACGCACGGCAGGGCCGCCCGACTCGGCAGGACCGGGCAAGCCGAGGCCCATCGGACACCCACACCCTTCTCCTCGCCACACCCGGCGCCCGTTGCCGTCGGGGTGCGCGGCGCCGGTCGGGGCGCCCGCTGTTCCGGGCGACGGGTACTCCGGGTGCGGGGAGCCCGGGTGACGGATGCTCAGTCGCGCAGAGCCGCCGTCTGCGCCGCCAGCGACTGGACGCGGGCCCAGTCCTTCGCCGCGAGGGCATCGGCCGGCAGCATCCAGGTGCCGCCGACGCAGCCCACGTTCGGCAGCGCGAGATAACCGGGGGCGGACGAGAGGGAGATACCGCCCGTCGGACAGAACCGCGCCTGGGGGAGCGGCCCCGCCAGGGACTTCAGATACGCCGTGCCACCGGCGGCCTGCGCGGGGAAGAACTTCATCTCGCTCACCCCGCGCTCCAGCAGCGCCACGACCTCGGAGACCGTCGAGACCCCCGGGAGGAAGGGCTCCCCGGAGCCGCGCATCGCGTCCAGCAGCAGATCCGTCCAGCCGGGGCTCACCAGGAAGCGCGCCCCCGCAGACACCGCAGCGTCCACATGGTCCGGTGCGATCACCGTGCCCGCGCCCACCACCGCCTCCGGTACCTCGGCGGCGATCGCGCGGATCGCGTCCAGCGCGGCCGGGGTGCGCAGGGTCACCTCGATCGCGGGCAGCCCGCCCGCCACGAGGGCCCGCGCGAGCGGCACGGCGTCGGCCGCGTCCTCGATGACGACAACGGGGACAACGGGCGCGAGATCCAGCACGGAGGTCATTCACACATCCTGCCCGTGGCCTCATGCGATACGCAACGCCCGTTGCACACTGCGCAACGCGAGTCTATCGAGGCCGGCAGACGGCGGCCCGTGAACACCGGCAGGCCGCCGTGGCCCGTCAGTGGATCCGGGTGACGATCACATCCAGCGCCCAGGGCCTTCCCGCCCGGGCCGGAGGCTCTGCCTCCACCACATGTCCGAGGTCCCGCAGCGCCTCCACCAGTTCCCCCGGCCCCTTCGGCTTCGCTCCCGACACCAGCAGGTCCCGGACGATCCGGCCCTTGGTCGCCTTGTTGAAGTGACTGACCACCGAACGCGTCTCGACACCGCCCACCAGCTGTGAGTGCAGCACCCGGACCGTCGCCGTACGCCCCGCGATCTCGCCCTTCGGCTTCCACGCCGCCGCATAGGCGGACGACCGCAGGTCCAGGACGAGCCCGCTGCCCGCCGCCTCCGGCAGCACCGACTCCATGGGCCCGCGCCAGTAGGTTCCGAGCGGGCCGAGACCCGGCAGCTTCACCCCCATCGAGCAGCGGTACGGCGGAATCCGGTCACCCGGCCGCACGGCCCCCCACAGCCCGGAGAACACCAGCAGCGACCGGCGTGCCCGACGCTTGGCGTCCGGCGGGAGGGTCGCCAGTCCGAGGGCGTCGTACAGCACACCCGTATAGATCTCCCCGGCCGTCCGGGTGCCAGCCGTGCGCAGCTCCACGTTCTTCGCGATTTCGCCGCGCAGGCCCTCGGTGAGCCCGAGGACGTCCTGCGCCTTCGTCTCGTCGGCGGCGCACAGCTCGACCAGCTCGTCCAGCACCGCGGCGCGGGACTCGGCCAGGCCGGGCAGCGACAGCGACTCGGGCTTCAGCGGTGCCCCGCGTCCGGAAGCGGCCTTACCCTCCGACGGTGGCAACAGCACGAGCACGGACGTTCTCCTCACGGCGTACGGGAATCGGGGTGCGGCCCCGCGCCAGCGTACGCCCCGCCGCGCGCCCGCCGGTGAGCACCGGGCCGCCCGCGGAGGAGTGCGGGCGGCCCGGCCCGACGGGGTCACTGCCGACCCGCCCGGCTGAAGCGGATCAGGGGTGCCCCGGGGTCAGCGGATGAGGACGCTGCCTCCGAACTCCGAGACCGTGGAGCCGCCCGGTGGCACGACGCCGACGATCCCTCCCGAGCAGTCGGGGCCGTCGAAGACGAGGGCGGGCTGATCGGTATGGTTCTCGACACTCAGCGGCCAGCGGTCGCTCGAATAACAGCCGCTGGGATCATGGTGCACCTTGCCATTGATGATCAGGTCCCCGTGGGCCGCGAGGGCGGACTGGGGGACGGCGACCGCGAGCATCGTGGCCGCCGCGAGGGTGCCGAGCAGGGTGGCGATCCGTCGCATGGTGATACCTCCGGTTGGCTCAGGGGGCCGCGCCGCGCGACCCCTCAGAACTCCACGTTAGGTAGCCATGGCCTTACTTTCAGTCACTCTCAGGAGTGAACGTGCCTGGTCGGCTCCTTGACCGCCCCGAAACCCCAGGCAGCGGCGCCGCCCCGCCCGTAAACCTCTCTGGCGTACCCTCGCCGCCCGTGTCCCGCCCCTCGCCCCCGTCACCGCCCGCAATCCCTGCGCACCCGCACCCGTGACCTCATCGCGGCACCCTCGCCGCAGTACCTGCACCCGCACTCGTGACTGCCCGCCGTCCGTCCGGCGCGCGCCCGCACGCGGCCCGAAATACGCTCGGTCCATGCCCCGCCGCCTGATGCACACGACCGGCGCAGCCGAGGCTCCGCTGCGCGCCGCCCTGCGCGAGCTGCGGACGAAGCTCGGCGTCCCGGACGCCTTCCCCGCCGCCGTGCTCGCGGAGGCGGAGCGCGCGGCCCGGGAACCCCGGCTGCCGGAGGCCGACGCCACCGACCTCCCCCTCTTCACCATCGACCCGCCCCTGTCCCCCGATCTCGACCAGGCCATGCACCTCGCCCGCCGCGGAACGGGTCGCGAAGGCGCGGGCGGCGGCGGAGCCGGACGGGGCAGCGGCCGCGGCGGCTACCGCGTGCACTACGCGATCGCCGATGTCGCCGCGTTCGTCACGCCCGGCGGCGCGCTCGACTCCGAGGCCCACCGCCGCGTCCAGACCCTCTACTTCCCCGACAGCCGGACGCCCCTGCATCCGCCCGTGCTCTCCGAGGCCGCCGCGAGCCTGCTGCCCGACCGGACCGTGCCCGCCCTCCTGTGGCGGATCGACCTCGACGCCGAGGGCCGTACGGTCGCCACCGACCTGCGCCGTGCTCTCGTCCGCAGCCGGGCGAGACTGGACTACGCCACCGCCCAGCGCCGCATCGACGCGGGCACGGCCGAGGAACCGCTCGCCCTCCTCAAGGAGATCGGGCTGCTGCGCGAGGCACGGGAGCGCGAACGCGGCGGGATCTCGCTCGACGTCCCCGAGCAGGAGATCACCCCCCGGGACGGCGGTTATGTCCTCGACTACCGCGCCCCCCTCCCCGCCGAGGGCTGGAACGCCCAGATATCCCTGCTCACCGGCATGGAGGCCGCCGATCTCATGACCGCCGCCGGGACCGGTGTCCTGCGTACTCTGCCCACCGCCCCGGACGGCGCGGTCGCACGGCTGCGGCGGTCCGCGACGGCACTGGGCATCGACTGGCCGCACCATGTCTCGTACGCCGATGTCATCCGCTCCCTCGACCCGCACGACAGCCGTCACGCGGCCTTCCTCCAGGAGTGCACGACCCTTCTGCGCGGCGCGGGCTACAGCGTCTTCACCGGCGGCGAACTCCCCGTACCCGCGATCCACGCGGCCGTCGCCCACGAGTACACCCACTGCACCGCGCCTCTGCGGCGGCTGGTGGACCGCTACACGGGCGAGCTGTGCGCCGCGATCTGCGCGGGCCAGGGGGTGCCGGAGTGGGTGCTCGCCGCGCTGGAGGACCTTCCCAGGGAGATGGCGGAGGGGGCCCGGCGTGCCCATACAGTCGAGCGGGAGTGCGTCGACATCGTGGAGGCGGCGCTGCTCGCGGGACGGATCGGTGAGGTCTTCGACGGGTTCGTGGTCGATGTGAAGGACGACGAACCCGCCGTCGGCACCGTCCAGTTGCGGGACCCGGCGGTGGTGGCGAAGCTCCGCGGGGACGAGGCGCTGCCGCTCGGGGAGCGGCTGCGGGTCCGGCTCACCCGGGCGGCACCGGGCGGGGAGAAGGTGCTGTTCACGCCCGCGTAGCCGGGAGCCCGTACCCTCCTGCCGAGGGTTCCCGGCCCTCGGCAACGGACCCTGTCCGTGGGACCTTTCGGCACCGCGCCCGCCCCGTCCGTCCGCCGAGGCCCTCCCGTCCCGCACCCGTCCCCCGTACCTTGCCCCGTCCCTTCGGCCTGTTCGTCCCCGGGCCGGGCAGGCCGGCCCTACGCCGGCTCCGGTTCCGCCTGCCCGGACTTCGCGAGGCCGGAACCCGCCGGGCCGGATCCGGCGGGCGTCCGCCGGGTGAGCGCCTCCATCAACGCCGCCGGATCGTCCGCGTGGAAGCGGATCGTGTGCGCGGTGCCGCGCCTCCCCAGCGGCCGTACGTAGGTGAGGGGCTCGGCCAGCTCCACGGCCAGCGTCGTCTGGCTGCCGACGATCAGCTCCAGCGACCCGTCGTCACGCGGCTGGACCATCCTCCCCTCGGGGAAGCGGCGGTCGATCCGTACCCGGGTGACGGCCCCCGCGGGTATCCGCAGATCGAACAGTGCGCCGAAGCGCAGCCGCAGTGAACCGTCCGCCCCCACCACATGGGGCCGGGTCACACAGGCCGCCTGGATGCCGACCATCAGGACGAGTCCGTACAGGCTCGTGTACAGCGTGATCGCGTGCACCAGCGGCCAGGGAATGATCACCGCGAGTGCCACGGTCTCGACCAGTGAGATGAAGACCCACGCCCACATCGTGGCCGTCTGCGGCGCGGTGTACCCCGCCGCGTGCTCGCCCGGCCCGATCCCGTGCCTGCGGCGGAGCAGCCACAGCCAGATGCTGTACAGCGCCCGGACCTCATGGACGACGAGCCGCCGCACGGACAGCGGGAGCAGCTCCCAGAGCCCTTTCACCAGGTGTTTCATCGTGGTCTCCCCTCGGTGAGTGCCATGACCATGCGGTGTACGACAGCGGCTTGGGCGGGAGCGAAGTCGGCGAGGAACGCCTCTCCGAAGCCGCTGTCCATCGGCATCGGCCGGCCGTCGATCAGCTCCCGCAGCTCGTCGGGCATACAAGCGGCGAATTCATCGGCGAGCGGGCCGACACGGGGATCGTCGGCATCCGCGTCGGCGAGTTCGTCCAGGCGCTCGTACAGTTCCTGCACCTTCGCCAGCTGCTCGCCGTCGCTGCTCATCGGGCGCAGCGCCGTGAAGAACCGTTCACGGTCCTCCGGCGCCAGCACCGTGTCCATCAGCGCCAGATGGCCGCGGTCCTTGGCCGCCATGGGGGAGCTGCTGGGCGCGAGCGCGCCGAGCAGCCCGGCCAGCTCGGGCGACACCGGCCCCTCGGCGGGGAGCGTGCCCTCGCGTGCCTGCCCGATCAGCTCGGCGAGCCGCGCGCGACGCTCGGCGATCGCGTTCTGCTGGCGGGCCAGATCCTCGTCCAGCTCCTCCAGCACCTCGACCAGCTCCCGCCCCGCGTCGTCCGCGAGCACCCCCCGCACCTCGGCGAGCGCGAGCCCCAGCTCGGTCAGCCGCCGGATGCGCGCGAGCACGACGGCGTGCTGCAGCCCGTAGTCCCGGTAGCCGTTGGCCAGCCGTTCCGGCTCCGGCAACAGCCCGAGATGGTGGTAGTGACGGACGGTGCGCGGGGTGACCCCGGCGAGTGCGGCGACCTCTCCGATCCTCATGACTCCAGTGGAAACCATGACGTCGCGACAGGGTCAAGAACGACGGGCGGGCCAGGGGTATCGGCCCGCGGCGGCCCCCGTCCGGCCGCCGGGGCCTGCGGCCGGCCCGGTCACGGCGGGTCCGCCCGGTCCGCGCCCTCCCGTGGACGGCGGGGGCGGCGACGGCGGGTAGCATGGTCATCACGGCAGACGAGCCGGGCGGACGGCCGCGTGAGGATCCCCGGATCCTCCCGAGGAACGTCCGGGCTCCACACGGCAGGGTGGTGGGTAACGCCCACCCGGGGTGACCCGCGGGACAGTGCCACAGAAAACAGACCGCCGGGGACCGTATCCGTACGGGCCTCGGTAAGGGTGAAACGGTGGTGTAAGAGACCACCAGTGCCCAGGGTGACCTGGGCAGCTAGGTAAACCCCACCCGGAGCAAGGTCAAGAGGGGCCTCAGACGACACCGAGGCCCTGCGCGGACGTTCGAGGGCTGCCCGCCCGAGTCCGCGGGTAGACCGCACGAGGCCGGTGGCAACACCGGCCCTAGATGGATGGCCGTCTCCCGGCCGACCGCGAGGTCGACCGGTGACAGAACCCGGCGTACAGCCCGACTCGTCTGCCGCCTCAGGTGTCCGACCAGAAAAGACACAGGTCAGATACCGTGCTTCGCGTATCGGCGAACCTCGATGGGTTGCCCACTGCGACAGCGGTTCGTCGTCCGTCGTGCTTCCTACGAGCTGGGCGGCGGCTTCCTCGGAGGATGACGGTTCAGGTGAGCCGATGCTCCCAGCGCAGTAACGGACTACGGTCGATCCAGTACAGGTGCGATCTGTCGGTGACGCGGAGCCGCACAGCCTCGATACCTGGACTGCCGTTGTCCTGCCAGGCGACGAGGGCGCGCTCGATGTCGTCCCAGAGGGCCACGGAGCCGCCCTGGCGGATGGTCCAGCTCTCGCCGTCGGCGATGAACTCGGCGAACGACTCCCGCTCAAGGTCGAACAGGTACCGCATCGGTGCGCCGTCGTTGCGGGTGGCGCGAACGAACTGCGCTCCCGGTGCGGCGAGCTGCGCGAGGAAGGCGGGCATCCACTTCTCCAGGACGAGTGGAGACACCAGCGCGGGCCGGTCACTGTCCGCGTAGGCGGTGCGGGCGGAGAGGTCGCCGGCCAAGGGCGTCACTGACTGGGCACGAGCGTGTATGAAGGAGGACCGTCCGATGATCGTGCCCTCAGCGGTACCGTCATCGCCGACGGTGACCTTCGCCAGACCGGTTCCCCAAGGCCAGGAGCCGATCGTGCTGAGGACGATGCCACCGGGCTTCGTTTGCCTGACCCACGTGTACGGGATGCGGCGGACCGCGCAGGTGGCGATGACCCTGTCGTACGGCGCCCGGTACGGATGGCCGAGGAGCCCGTCGCCCGTCACCGTCCACGTCGAGTAGCCGACGGTTTCCAGGGCGGCATCGGCGCGTGCCGCCACCTGCGGGTCGACCTCGATGGTGGTGACGCTGTCCTCGCCGAGGTAGTGGCACATCAGGGCCGTGGAGTAGCCGGTGCCCGTGCCGATGTCCAGGACACGGTGTTCCGCCGTGAGATCCAGGGCCTCGATCATGCCGACCACGGTGGCCGGGTCGGTCGAGGACGACGTGGGCATGCCCGCGACGGGTTCGCCGGTCTGGTCGGCGGTGAGGCGGCCGTCGAGCTGGGTGGTAAGAGTGTCGACGCTATAGGCGATCTTCAGCCACTCGTCCGGGTCGGTGCCGAGGACGGTGACAGGCCGCCAGGTCCGCCCCTCATCGAGGAAGACTCCGGGATGGAGGAACTGCTCGCGTGGCACGGTCTCAACGGCGCCGCGCAGCCACGGGGACTTCAGGACGCCCCTGCTCGTGAGCAGCGCGGCCATGCGTCGCCGCTCGGATGCCGAGTCGGTCACCGGCTGTCTCCTTGCATGAGTAGGTCGGCGAAGGCCTTGGACATCGGGAGGCCGGTCTCCGTCTCCAGCCACCCCCACTGCCCGTTGGGATTCAACTCCAGCCACCAGTAGTCCCCTGCCCGGTCCACCGCGAGGTCGAAGCTTCCTGATACCAGCTCCAGACGGTCCAGGCAGGAGTGCAGGGCTTTGTCCACCAGGTCGGGGAGGCGTTCGACGGTGTAGGTCAGGGCGCTGTAGTTCTTGCGCCAGTCCAGCAGCTCGGAGTCGATGCGCACGGCGAACGTGTGCCGCCCCACGACCAGGACGCGGAGGTCGGCGACCTTGTCCACGCGGGCCTGGAACAGATGGGGGGTCACGCGAACGCTGTCGTCGATCTCTTCGGCGGTGACGGGGTCGGCCCATCCGGTCATCGGCACGCCGTCACGTGTGTAGGGGGTCCACCGTAGCGTCTTGAAGATCGTGTCTCCCTGCACACGGATGAACTCACGTGCCTGGACCGGGTCGTTGGTGACAAGGGTGAGCGGGACGGTGAAGCCGAGCTGCTGGGCGAGAACGAGCTGAGCGGGCTTGTAGTCGGCTGCCGCCATGCGCAATGGGTGGTTGACCCAGAGCGGGCCGTCCAAGGCGTAGAGGGTACCTCCGAGTCCGTAACGGACCTGCGCAACCGCGAATCGGGAGTCGTCTGGAGACAGGTGGGGAAACGGCGGCCACTCCGGACGGCGCCAGTACACCGATCGGACGCGTGACAGGTCGGCGGTCTGCGACGGGGTGCGCGCCTGCCCGACCACAGGGGCCGCGCAGGCGCCGAACCTAGCCGAGACCGTGAGGTCCTCGCCGATGTCGGCGGGGTTGAACCGGACCACCGGCACTTCGCACCGGTTGAGCTCGGTGATCCCCATGTCGGCGGTGATGTCGTCCGCCTCGGTGACCACGAGAACCGGCCTCTTCTCGGTCGTGGTCATCAGTCCTGGTTGCTGTCCTGGTCGAGACCCTGGTCGTTCCGGGAGTCCGCGTTCGTCGTCGTGGAGGTCTCGGTGCCGGAACTGGTGCCGTGCTTGCCCATCTCGACCACCTGGCCGGCGCGGTCGCGGAACACCCCGAGCTGCGTCGTGGGGTCGACAGCGACCGTGGCGTGGGGCCGGCGGATGACGGTCGGGTAGGGCGCGAGTCGGCCCGCACCCCACGGCCGCGTGGGGGTGGGGAGTACGACGGAGGTGGTCATGAGACTCCTTTCGGACGGGGCAGCAGCGGGCCGCAGTTCGGACGTGACGCGGGGCTGATCGCTGCCTCGGGGAGCCGACCGGAGGGTCTTTCAACCCCCGAGTGGCGTGTGACCAGTGAACGACGATCCGTTACCTTCTCCCAGCGCGGACCCCGCGCATCGCCCAGGCGTTTTCCGCGCACCGGGTGTTGCGAGCCGGGATGGTCCTCTTCGTGAGGGAGACCAATGGCATTCAGGCGTAGGCGTTTTGCCGAGCGACGAGCGGCGCAGGGTTACTCTCAGGAGGAATTTGCCGAAGTGCTCACGGTGGCTGTGTCCACCGTGATCCGTTGGGAAGGCGGTCGTGCCACACCACAGCCGCACCAACGGCCCAAGATCGCCGGCCTGTTAGGAGTCACGCTCTCCGAGCTTGACGGGCTTCTCGTCGATGAACAGCAGGCCGAAACGGCCGTGCCCCCTGACACCCCACCCCTCCTCCACGGGGATGATGACGATATGAAGCGCCGCGATGTCCTGGGCCTGCTCGCCGTCACGGGCGCGCTGGCCACCCTGCCCGGTTCGGACGAGGCCCCCCGAGGACACACGGCGGCGGTGCTCCTGGAGACAGGGGAGGATCTGCACCGCAGCCTATGGCAGGTCTTCACCCTCTCGGACTCCAAGCAGACCGTCCTCCCGGCGGTCCGCAAGCAACTCGACGTCCTGACGAAGGGCTTGGCCGAGGTGCGCACCGAAGCGGACCGGGCCCGGCTGTGCACGATGACGGCCGACCTCTACCAGCTCGCCGGCGAACTCTGCTTCGACGCCAACCGATACACCGATGCCGCCCAGTGCTACACGCTGGCCGCCAACGCCGCCCATGCCGGTGGTGACGACGACCTCTGGGCCTGCGCCATGACCCGCCACGCCTACGTCGAGCTGTACGCCCGCCGCGCACGCGCTGCCCAGCCCCTGCTGGCCGTGGCCTCACGCATCGCCCGACGGGGCGACAGCGCACTGTCCACCCGCCACTGGGTCGCCGCCGTCCAGGCCGAGGCGTACGCGGCCATGGGCGACATCGACGCCTGCACCCGGGCGCTCGACGAAGCCGAGAAGGTGCACTCTCTCGACGGCCACTCCCACAACGGCGGCTGGATCCGCTTCGACGGCTCCCGCCTCCCCGAGGAACGAGGAGTCTGCTACCTCCAGCTCGGCCGCCCCGACCTCGCTGAAGACGCCCTCACCGCAGCCCTCGCCCAACCTCTGTCGCTGCGCCGCCGTGCGGCCGTACTGAGCGACCTCGCCGCGCTCGGGGTACACCGGCGCGACGTCGACCAGGTCGTGCACTACGCGGAGACCGCGATCAGTCTGGCCGGCCAGTCGAACTCGGGGTTCATCGGTAAGAAGCTGGATGGCCTTCGAGGGTGTCTTGCCCCGCTGATGACCGATGGCCGAGTCTCGGATCTGGATCACCGAATCGCGGCGCTTTCGCGTACCGCATGACGAGAGGGACACGTACATGAGTGACGGTCGGATTTTCCGCGAGGCGTGGATCGCCGGTGTGACCAGGCATTACCCCGGTGAGCCGAAGCCCAGCTACGTCACGCCATGGGACGAGACGCCCGAGTGGGAGCGCAAGGCTGCCGCCGCCGTGTACGGACAGGTGCGCGACTTCATCGAGATCAGCGAAGGGCACGCCACGCGGCTCACTCGCGAACAGAAGGGCCGCTTCGTCGCGATCTGCTGGACCGCCCAGATGTTCAAGCACTTCAAGGACCCGAAGCCCGGTTATGTCGCCGACTGGGCCGACCTGCCGACCTGCCGACCTGGCAGCAGGAGACGGACTCGGACATCTTCGAGCGCATCGAGCTGACCGACTGAACGAACAACCCTTCCGTCGCACGGAGATGCGACCGAGAGTCAGTAGTGGCTACCTGGTTCGAGCCCACGACCACCGGTTCGGCCGCCGCCTGCCCAGCCGGCTGATCGCGGCGCGCATGGCCCTCGGGAGGCGTGGTCCAGGCCCCGCTGCCCCGGCGGTCGGGTCCAGTAATCGACAGGTAGGACGGGACATCGAGCTGCTGACGGCCGAGCACGACACCCCGGAATCCCGTCATCGTGGTCCGGCCGTGCGAGGCCGGCGCCTTCGCCGGAGGCGGCCGAGGGGGGAGGTGTCGCGTGCCGCCGTCGCGGGGGCCGGGAGCCGGTGGTGCCGGCCGTGCTGCGTGGCGGACCGGTCCGCCGCCCGGAGCGGGAAGGCGACCTCCACGACAAAACCGCCCTCCGGCCGGGCGTACGCGCTCAGGGCCGCGTCATGGGCGGCGGCGATGGATCGCACGATCGACAGTCCCAGGCCATGGTGTCCGTCACCGGCGGTACGGCCGAGCCGCTGGAAGGGTTCCAGCAACCGGCTCACCCGCTCCGGCGGGATCCTGGGGCCGGTGTTGGCCACCCGGACGACGGCACGCCCTTCCGTGACACCGGTCGTGACCTCCACCCACCCCTCCGGCACGTTGTAACCCATGGCGTTGTCCAGCAGGTTGGCGAGCAGCCGCTCGACCAGCGCGCTGTCACCCCAGATGCCCGCCGGTTCGATCGCCGGCGTCAGCCGCAGCCCCCGTCGCTCCGCCTCCTGACGGCAGCCCGGCACCAGCTGACCGGCCAGCTCGTCCAGCTCCAGCGGCTCCCGGTGGTCGAGGCCGCGCTCGCTGCTGGACAGGGTCAGCAGCGACTCCAGGAGCCGCGCCTGCTGCTCGCTGAGCACCAGCAGCCGCTCGAAATTGGCGCGGAACGAGTCCACGGTGGCCTCGCGGTCGATGAGCGCCTCCTCCAGCAGCGCGTGTTCCACGGTCAGCGGCGTACGCAGCTCATGTGCGGCGTTGGCCACGAACCGCTTGTGGGAATCGAGCGACTCCTCCAGCCGGCCGAGCAGCCCGTCGACCGTGTCCGCCAGATCCATCAGCTCATCGCCCGGCCCCTTCATGGCCAGCCGCTCATGCACATTGTGCGCGGAGATCCGCTGAATGGCGGAGGTCATGGTGCGCAACGGCCGCAGGACCCGCCCCGCGACCAGCCACCCCAGCCCGATCGCCATCACCGACATGATCGCCAGCGCGATCCCTGAGTCCATCAGCAGATCCTGCACCTCGGCCGCGCGGGCGCTCATCTCCCGCCGATGCTGCTCCTGGGCGAAGCCGTCGAACGTGCCGCCCGGTTTCCCGGTGCCCGTGGACACGTGGACGCCGGTGTCCGGGGCCGTCCCGGCCTCGCGGTTTCTGACGATGACCCTGCCCTTACGGCTGCTCACCAGCAGATAGGTGATCGTCAGCAGGACGGCGCCGAACGCGACGAAGAGCGACCCGTACAGCAGGGTGAGCCGCATGCGTACCCGCCGGGGTACCAGACGGGACAAGCCCCGCAGACGGAACCGGGCCGCACGGGCCGGGCCGGGCAGACGTATCGGCATCTCGCCTCACACCATCAGATCCGGTACCCGCCACGGGGGACGGTCTCGATCACCGGCGGAGAACCCAGCTTCGACCGCAGACGGTTCATCGTCGCCTTGACCGTCGTGGTGAACGGGTCGGCCGCCTCGTCCCACACCCGCTCCAGCAGCTCCTCGGCGGACACCACCCGTCCCTGAGCCCCCATCAGGCATTCCAGCACCGCGAACTCCTTGGGGGTGAGAGGCAGCCGCTCCCCGGCCCGGGTGGCGATCCGCCGCGCCGGATCCACCCTCAGATCGAGGTGTTCGAGAACCGGTGGCACCGCCGGGCGGGAGCGGCGGGCGACCGCGCGGATACGCGCCACCAACTCGGCGTAAGCGAAGGGCTTCGGCAGATAGTCGTCGGCGCCGAAGCCGAGTCCCTCCACGCGGTCCGAGATCGTCGCCGACGCCGTCAGCATCAGCACCCGGGCATGGACCGGCTCGCCCACCAAGGCCCCGCAGACCTCATCTCCGTGCACTCCGGGAAGATCCCGGTCGAGCACGACGACGTCGTAGTCCACCACCGCGGCGCGCTCCAGCGCGCTCTCACCGTCGTAGACGACGTCGACCGCCATGCCTTCTCTGCGCAGCACCCTGACCACGGAATCCGCGAGCTCGGCATGGTCTTCGACCACCAGCACCCTCATGGCTCACCCCCAGCACGGCGTACCGCGGCCGGCATGAGCGGGCGGCGGAATCGGATCACACCGACCAGGATGCCGCAGCCGCGGTCACTCACGGGTCACAGACCACGACGGCCCTGTACGAGGGCGTACGGTCCCGGGTTACCGGCGCCGTCACCGGAGTCGGCGGCCGGTTCTCGCGTCCGCCGGGCCGGGGCGCGTATGGGAGGGGCGGGACGCGGTGCCCCCTGCGGCGCGGGGGACGGCGCCGACGGAGGCACCGCGGTCTCAGGTGGTGGCCAGCGCGGCCGTCGGGGGCAGCCGGGCGGCGCGTACGGCCGGGTAGAAGCCCGCCAGGCATCCGATGACCAGGGTGGCGCCGACGCCGCCGGCCATCGCCCAGGCGGGGACGACCGCCGGCCAGCCCTGATAGGCCGCGTACCCGGTGGTGACGCCGATGCCCAGCAGGACACCGCCGAGACCGCCGAGAGCGGACAGCAGCAGTGCCTCGGCGAGGAACTGGGTACGGATCTGTCCCCGGGTGGCTCCCAGGGAGCGGCGCAGCCCGATCTCGGAGCGGCGTTCCAGTACGGAGATGACCATGGTGTTGGCCACTCCCACACCGCCCACCAGCAGTGCCACACCGCCGAGTCCGAGCAGCAGCCCGCTGAGGGTGTCGTCGGTGGCCTGTTTGGCGGCCAGCGCGTCGGAGGGCCGGGAGACATTGGCCTCGCTGGGGCTCTCGGGGTTGGCGGTGGCACCGAGAACGGCCTGGACGTCTTCGACGGCCGATTCCCGGGCGCGGGTGTAGATGGTGGTCGGATAGCCGTCGAAGTCCAGTTCCCGCTCCGCGGCGGACCAGCCGACCAGCGCCGAGGAGTCCAGCGCGGGGACGAGTTCGTTCGGCGCGAGCAGGCCGACGACGGTGAACCAGCGGCCCCCGAGCCACACCCTCACCTCCGGTCCGGCCCGGTGCACACCGAGCTGTCCGGCGGCCTTGGGGCCGAGGACGACGGAGGGGTAGCGGCTGTTGGCGTTGTTGAGCCAGCGGCCGTCGACGACCTCGGCTCCCACGGACTCCGGCAGGTCGACGCGGGCCGCGGAAACGGTGAGACCACCGGTCTCCTGTTGGGGAATGTGGTCGTTGCGATAGACCTTTGCGTCCGTCTTGCCGATCGCGGAGACCGAGTCGACAGCCGGTATGGCGCCGATCATCCGGACCGCCTCGACCGGCAGATGGGCACCCCCGCCGCCGAAGTCCTGCCCGGGGGTGACCGTGAGCAGATTGGTGCCCAGGGCCGCGAGCCGGCGGTCGAGGTCCTCGGTGGAGGAGGTGGAGATACCGACCACACCGACCATGGCGGCGATGCCGATGGCGATGCCGAGCGCCGACAGGAACACCCGCATCGGGCGCGAGCGCAGTCCGGAGCCGCCGACCCGCATCACATCGGCGGGCTTCATCCGGGCGGGCCTGGGCCGCCGGGGAGGCGCGGAACCGCCCGGTGGTGCCGACTCCCTGGTCGCGATCACCGTACGGCCTCCTCGGGGACCTGGGACGTGGACGACGTGGACTGTGCGCCGGAGGCGCCGGCGGAGTCGTGCTCGATACGGCCGTCCCGAAGCCGCACCTCCCGGGGGAGGGAGGCGGCGATGTCCCGGTCGTGGGTGATGACCACCACCGTCGTTCCGGCCTCGTGCAGCTCGTACAGCAGCTCGATCACCACCGCGCCGGACCGCGAGTCCAGGGCGCCGGTCGGTTCGTCGGCCAGCAGCAGAGGGGGGTCGCCGAGCACCGCCCGGGCGATGGCCACCCGCTGCTTCTCACCGCCGGAGAGCTGGTGCGGCTCGTGGTGGAGCCGGTGGCCGAGGCCGACGCGGCGCAGCGCCCGCTCGGCCAGCCGCCGCCGCTCGCCGCGCGGTCTGCCGCTGTAGAGCAGCCCGTCCGCCACACTGTCCAGCGCCGGCACCCCTGAGGCCAGATGGAACTGCTGGAAGACGAAGCCGATGGTCCCGGCCCGCAGCGCGGACAGTTCACGGTCGCTCAGTCTCGCCACGTCGTGCCCGTCGATGTGCACCCGTCCGGCCGACGGACGGTCCAGGGTGCCCATGATGTTGAGCATCGTGGACTTGCCCGACCCCGAGGGGCCGACGACGGCCAGCAGCTCACCTCGCCGGATGAGCAGGTCCGCGTCGCGCAGGGCGGCCACGCCCCCGTAGGTCCTGGACACCCCGGTCAGCTCGACCACCGGCCGGGCCGCGGGGGTCGCGAGGGTGGGTGAGGTCACCGGGGAACCCCCACGACGGCGCCTTCCTCGATGCCGTTTCCGGACACCTCCACCATGCCGTCCGCGAACATGCCGAGCTCGACCGGCCGCTGTTCGGTGCCCTCCGCGGTGACGACCTCCACGGCGTAGCCGCCTCCGCTCTGCGCCACCAGGGCGTTGACCGGGACCGTGAGCACGTTCTCGCGGGTCTCCGCCCTCAGGGTGACCTCGACGGTGGCGGCCTGGTAGCGGCCGAGCCCCTTCTGGTTCTTCACCGTCAGCTCGACGGGCAGGGTGGCGTCCTCGCTGCCGCCGGATTCCCCGGAGCCGGAGCCGGAGTCGCCGGAGCCGCCGGGAGAGTCGCCGCCCGCGGAGGTGGAGGGTGTGCCGATGTCCGTCACCTCGGCGTCGACCGTGGTGTCGTCCGGCAGCCGGACCGTGGCCTTGGTGCCCTTCTTGACGAGATCCTCGTACTGCACATCCAGATCGACGACGATGATCCGCTCGGTTCCGGTCCAGGAGAACGGGCTTCCGCTCAGCACCGCGCCGGGAGCGGTCTTCACCTCCGCGACGCGGCGGGCACCGGAGGCCACGACGGCGTCCCCGGGCCGTACACTGCCGGTCTCCTCGCGGTTCATGTCGTCCTGCCACTCCTTCACGGCGTCGGCCGTGCCGGAGGTGTACTCGTCGTCGACGGTGAATCCGGTGTAGCCGAGGTCCTGGAGGTTCTTCTCCAGGATCCTCACGTCACCGCCTTCGCTGCCCTCCTTGAGCGTGCGGTAGAAGGGGAAGGACCCGTACAGCAGCGGGACCTTCTGCTGGTCGACGCTGTAGACGGTCTCACCCCGTTTGATGACCTTTCCCTCCTCGGGCAGCCAGGTGATGAGGTTGTTGCCCTCGCTCCCGCCGGAGCCACCGCTCCCTGCCGGCTGCCCGCTCTGCGCGGACGCGCCGGACGGCGCGGGCGGGGCCTGTACGGCGATCGCGTCGCCGTAGCCGAGACTGCCGTCCACGGTCTCGCTGTCGTTGAGCGTCGTCCGCTTCACGGTCGCCGTCGCCGGCGGCCCGGAGGGGGCGGTGTCCGCGGATTCGGTGCCGCTCCCGCCGAGGACCCCCGTGCCGGCGAGGCCGGCCGCCACGGCGACGGCGATCGCGGCGAGCACGATCAGCGAGGTGCGGAGCGGACGGCGCCTGCGCCTGCCGACCGGCGGTGTCCCGTCCGCGGGCGGCTTTTCGCCGCCGGCCGCGTCGTGCGGCCCGGCCGGCGTTTCCGGCGGTTCGCCGGAGGTGTGGGGTTCCCGGGCTTCGGAGGTCCCACCGCGCACGGCCGACGCTTCGGTCTCTTCCGGGGTGGTCACTGGCTTCCTCCGCCGCCCATCATCATGCCGCCGCCGGGGTACTTGCTCTGGCAGGCGCTCATGGCCTTGGTGAACTCCGGGCCGCCCGGGGTGATACCGGAGCCCTCGATGTCGATGTTCATGTTGCTGCCGTTGATCTCCGGGTCGGGGAACTTGGTGAGCCCGTTCTCCCGCAGGCACTTCGCCCAGGCCGAGACCTTGGCGGAGTCGAGAGGGGCGCCCCTGCCGCCGCCCTGGCCCTGCGGGGCCTTGTCCCGGCAGGACTCCTGCGCCGATTTGTACGCCGGGGAGTTCATGTCGACGCCCTGCCCCGGGGTCAGCCTGACGCCTCCGCCGTCCTGCTGCGGGTCGGGGAACTTGGGCACCCCGTTGTCGCGCATGCACTTCGAGTACGCCAGTCCCTGCTCGAAGGCACCGGTGGGGGACGCGGAATCGGAACCGGTGGCGCTGTCGCCGGGCGACGCGACGTCGGGGTCGTCGGAGCCGGAGCAGCCCGACAGGAGGGCACCTGCGAGGAGAACGGACGCTGCGAGAAGAGCCTGTGCGGTGGCTCGCTTCTGTATGCGGAACATGGCTCAAGTTCTACGGCGCGGGCGGTCACACGGCGGACACAGAAACGGGCGTCCCCACAGCGCCCGGACATCTCCCGTGTCCCCCCGGCCGGGCAGGCCGTATCGCGGTGCGCCGGGTACGGGCACCGGGCCGTACCGCGGTGTGCCGGGAACAGGGGTACTCCAGGCATCCGCGGGCGCCGGGGGCAGAGCGGCGGCCCTCGTTCCGGACCCCTCGTTCCGGACCGTGGAACGTCAGGCGCCGGTCAGGGACCGGCGCACTCCGGGCTCGTCACGGGCTCCTCTGCGGCGCCGCTTCGGGAGCCGTTCGGCCGGAGCGCGGGAGGGCGCTGCGGGTGCGGCGGTGGAAGGTCAGCAGGGCCAGGAGCGCGGCCCCGGTGAACCACAGCCACTGGATCGCCGGATACAGGGGGTCCCAGGACGTGGAGAACGCGGCCGCCCCGGCCGACTGGAGGGCGCCGAACGCCGGCATGAACCGCACGAGATCGCTCTGTGCCCCGGAGCTGTAGAGGGGATTCTGCAGACCGATGTCGATGCCGCTGATCATCGCGACGGCGACCATTCCCTCGACCTCCCGGCGCAGCACCGATCCGAAGGTGACGCCGAGAACGCCGTAGGTCATGGCGGCGCCGAAGAAGGCGAGCGCGAGGTGGACCGGCTGCCCGGGTGACCAGTAGAGGCTGACGATCAGCGTCGCGTACGCGGCCACGGCGGTGGAGATGAGGGTGAGTGCGGCCAGCTTCGCCACGGCCAGCTGCGTGCGGGGGTAGCCCGCCATGGCCAGCCGGCGGTCGAAGCGGCCGCTGCTGAAGGTGGCGGCGAACATCATGAACCCGGTGATCAGCGTGACGGCGTTGAGGGCGGCGATCATCTGGATGACCTCGTTGCCGTGGTCCGCCCTGACCTCGCCCACGGAACGGAGGCTGAAGTGTGCCGGGGTGCCGGGCACGGTCACATACGCCAGTGAGAGCCACAGGGGCACGAACACACCCGCCAATACCAGCGCGAACCGGTTCCGGGCGTGCTCCAGGAGGGCGAACCGCGCGGCGGTGGCGAACAGGACGAGGGTACGCATCAGTCGGTGGCCCTCGTGACCGGGTGGAGCACGCCGTCCGCCAGCCGCCACAAGCGGTCCAGGCGCCCGGTGTCGTAGGCCAGGTGGGAGACGATGAGCACCGATCGGCCCGCGTCGCGCAAGCGGGCGGCGAGGTCCCAGAACCGCAGATAGGTCTCCCAGTCGAAACCCTGGTACGGCTCGTCGAGCAGCAGCACCCGGGGATCGTGCATCAGGGCCAGGGTGAGGTTCAGCTTCTGCCGGGTGCCGCCGCTGAGGGTGCGGGGGCGTTCGTCCGCGAACTCGGTGAACCTCAGGATCTCCATGATCTCCTCCGCGCGGCTCGGATCCGCCAGGCCGTACGCCTCCTGGAAGAACCGGAAGTGCTGCCGGATCGTGAACGCGTCGTTGAGGACGGTGTCCTGCGGGCAGTACCCCAGCCGGCCTCGGTGGACGACGGTTCCGCTGCCGGGGCGCAGCTCGCCGCAGAGGATCCTCAGCAGCGTGGTCTTGCCCGAGCCGTTCTCGCCCACGATTCCGGCCAGGGTGCCCGGTTCGAGCGTCAGGTCGATGCCGCGCAGCACTGTGCGCCGTCCGTAGGAGTGGTGCAGGGACCGCACCTCCATCGCGCTCCTTCGTGTCGCTGTGCCCCTTCGAGCGGCACCGTGTCGCCCGTCGTGGCCAAGGGCCTCGTGGACAAGGGACCGGCGTCACCGCCGCGACGGGTCGCCGCGAAGGCGCCGGTCAGGCGCTGACGCTAGGTGCCGAGCGCCCGGTTCTGCGGGGACCGCGCCCTGCGCAGCAGGGTGAATCGCGCCTCCGCTACCCGGTCGGATGAGGGAAGGGGCCCGCGGCACCCGCCCGTACGGCCCCGGGGCGCCGGCGGGCGGAGCGCGCCGCCCGTGCGCGGCCCGCCTCCGTGTGCTCCGGTCCTCCGGTCACCCGGGTACGGGCCCCATTCCGGGCGTCCGGTGCCGACGGGCCCTCATGCGGCATCCGGGCCGCCCCGCCCGCGTACTCCCGGGTCCGCGGGCAGGCCGAAGCCGGTCCACTCGGCGGCCCGTCCCGCGGCACCCCAGCGCACCCCGACGGACTGTTCCCGTACGCGGTTCAGGGCGCGGTAGCGGTAGTCGCGGGGCGTGAGGTCGTACGCGGCGCGGAACACCCGGCTGAAGTGCCCGGGGTCGGTGAAGCCCCAGCGGGCGGCGATGGAGTGGATCGGGCGCGAGACCAGGTGGGGGTTGGCGAGATCGCGCCGGCAGCGGTCCAGCCGCTGGCGGCGGATCCAGGCGGCCGGGGTGATGTCGTCGGCCGCGAACAGCTGGTGCAGATGGCGCAGGGAGACTTCGTGCGCCGCGGCGACGGCGGTCGGGGTCAGCGAGGGGTCCCCGAGGTTCCGGCGGATGAAGTCGCGGATCCTCCTCCGCAGGGCGCGTCGCCGGGCCTCCGCGGGCACGGTGTCCTCGGCGTCCAGGAACCGGCCGAGCACCGAGCCCAGCAGACTGGAGGTGATGTCGGCCAGCGTGGGGACGTCGGCGGGGGTGAACTCGTGGGCGTGGCCGATGAGATCCGTCAGCCACCGGGAGAGGACACCTCCCATACCCCCGTCCAGGGGAACGGCGACGCCGAGGGCGCGCCGGACCGCCCGGGGCGACAGCGGAAGCATGGACCGGGGTATCTGCGCGACGATCGACGTGAGGCTTCCGGCGCTGTCGGCGCAGTGCACCTGGTACGGGCTGGAGCTGTCCAGTATCACCAGAGCGCCGGTCTCCACGCGGTTGTCGGACGTCGCGGCAAAGATGTCCGCGTGGCCCTTCACCATGTACACGAGGTGGAACACCTCCGGATCGCACTGGCGGATCAGCCGGGGGGTCCGTGCGACGTCCAGGCGGGGATAGGTCAGGGTGGAGACCTGGAGGTCACCCAGGCTCAGGACCCGCATCCCGGCTGCGAAGTCGTCCTCCCCGCTGCGGAATCGATGGGGCACATGCCACTGGCCGACGGCCTTCTCGAACTGGTCGACGCGCCGTTCCGGTGCGTCCAGTGCATCAGTACGGAACTCGGTCACGAGCAAGAGCTGACACCCCTATGCGGCATCGGTCGACGGAACAAGGGAACAGGCGCTCTCTCCCGGCCGCCGGTCCGGCACGCTCCCGGGCGGGTGCCCGGGGGGAAGGCGTACCGCCGGGCCCGGTACCGGCCCCCGCGTCCGAGGTCCCGGGGCCCGGCACCGGACTCCCGGCGCCCGCGCCCTGTCTTCCGGGACGGCGGGCCGGGTCCCCGGTCCGGGTCCCTGACTGCGGCTCCGGTTTCCGGGGCCCGCACCGGTTCCGGCCCGGTTCCGGCTTCGGCTTCCGCTCCGGCGCCGCTTACGGCACCGGCCCCGGCTCCCGGTGGGGCGCCCGGGCATCCCGCCGGGCGCGGTCGCCCCGGACGGCTCGCGGAAGCGGCTGCCCGGACCCCCGTCACTTCGTCGTGACACCCGCCACCGCCGTACCGCGCTCACCTCCTCCTGGCGCGGGTTCCTCATGGCGCCGATCCGGTCGAATCGCGGGCAGGCGGACGGCGGCGGGGCCGGCGGGCGGGGGCGGTGTGTGCACCCGTACGGCATGGCCGTGGCCGTACGGGCGAGGAGGGAGGCACTCCTGGGGGCCGGGTCCGCCCCCGGGCCACCGCGACCGGCGCTGTGGCCGCCGCCCGGTGCCCACCACCGATTCCAGCCCCCGCCGCATTGTTCGGGAACCCGCGTCCGAGCTGTCCGAACAATGTCTGGCGCGGCCCGGCGAACACGTGTCGAATGATCGACCAGTTGATCGTTTCAGGGCTCGCGCAGGTCGCGGGCCCTCCAGGGGGGTGGGACAGTGGCAGGTCGTCCTGAGACGCCGGTCGACCCGGAAGCGGGACCCGTACAGCGGTTCGCGCACGGACTGCGGGAGCTGCGCGCGGCCGCGGGAGGGATCACCTACCGGGAGATGGCCCGGCGCGCGCACTACTCCGTCAGCACCCTGTCCCAGGCCGCGGCCGGCGAGCAGCTGCCCTCGATGCCGGCCGCCCTGGCGTATGTGACCGCGTGCGGGGGTGATCCGGAGATATGGGAGAAGCGGTGGCACGAGGCGGCCCGCGCGGTGGAGGAGGAGGCCGTCCGGGTCGTCCCCGACGAGGAAGGGGCGGACGCCCCCTACCGGGGGCTGGCCCGGTTCGAGCCCGGGGACCGGGAGCTGTTCTTCGGGCGGGACCACCTCGTCGACGATCTGGTCCGGCTGCTGTCGGCCCGGCGGTTCGTGATGCTCACCGGCGCCTCCGGCAGCGGCAAGTCGTCCCTGCTGCGCGCCGGACTCATCCCGCGCCTGCGTCAACCCGACTCCGGGGAAGTGGAGTTGACCTGTGCGGCGGTCAGGGTGCTCACTCCCGGGCCCCGGCCCGCCACCACCCACGCCCAGGCCCTCACCCCGCACCCCGACAGCGCGGAGGCCCCGGGAGCGGGGGAGGCGGCGCAGCCCGGCGGGAGCGGGGCGGGGGACACCGTGGTCATCGTCGACCAGTTCGAGGAGATCTTCACCCTGTGCCAGGACCCGGCCGAACGCGCCCGGTTCATCGAACTGCTCCTGACCGCGTGCGAGCCCGGCAGCTCCCTGCGGATCGTCGCCGCCGTACGGGCCGACTTCTACGGCCACTGCACCGGCTATCCGGCCCTCGTCGAAACCCTCCGCGAGGCGCATCTGCTGATCGGTCCGATGACCCCCGCCGAACTCCGCCAGGCCATCACCGGACCCGTACGGGCCAGGCGGCTCATCGTGGAACGGGAGCTGACCGCCCGTATCGTCGAGGAGGCCGACGGCCAGCCGGGCGCGCTGCCGCTGATGTCCCACGCCCTGCTGGAGACCTGGCGCCGCCGCCGGGGCCGTACCCTCACACTGAGCGCCTACGAGGCCATCGGCGGACTGCACGGCGCCATCGCCGACACGGCCGAGCACGCCTACAAGCGGCTCACCCCCGCCCAGGCCCGCCACGCCCGCCGTATCCTGCTCCGCCTGATCAGCCCCGGCCAGGGCACCCCCGACACCCGGCGCTCGGCGGCCCGCGCGGAGCTGGAGGCCACGGACCCCCGGGACATCGCGATCGTGCTGGAGCACCTCGCCCGGGCCCGGCTGATCACCCTGGACGGCGACATCGTCGATGTCGCCCACGAAGCCCTGATCTCCGCCTGGCCCCGGTTACGCGGCTGGATCGGCGAGGACCGGGAGGGGCTGGGCATCCACCGCCGGCTGACCGAGGCGGCCGACGCCTGGGCGGAGCTGGGCCGGGACGCCGGAGTGCTCTACCGGGGGACCCGGCTCGCGGTGGCGCGCGAGTGGGCGGGCCGAGGCGGCCGACTCGGTGAACTCAACGCCGTCGAACGGGACTTCCTGGAGGCCAGTACGGCGCTGGAGGACGCCGAGCGGGCCGCGGCGGCCCGCCGGAACCGCCAGCTGCGCTGGCTGTCGGCGGGGCTGGCCATGCTGCTGCTCCTGGTCACCGGGGTGAGCGTGGTCGCGCTCCAGCAGCGGCAGCGGGCCCTGCGGGCCCAGCAGACCGCCCTGTCACGCCAGTTGGCCTCGCAGTCCCTCGGGCTGGCCGACGCCCGGCCCGGTACGGCGATGCTGCTGAGCCTGGAGGCGTACCGGGCCGCCCGGACTCCCGAGGCGCGTGGCGCGCTGCTGAGCATGTCCGCGCGCAGGGCGTACCGTACCGAGCTGCCGGGGCACCGGGACGCGGTGTCGGAGGTGGCGTTCGGACCGGGCGGGGTGCTCGCGAGCGTCAGCCGGGACCAGGCGCTGATGCTGTGGGACGCCGGCGGACGTGCCCCGCTGGCCCGGTTGACCGGGCACTCCACCTGGCTGCGCGCGGTGGCTGTCAGCCCGGACGGACGGACCCTCGCCTCGGGCGGCGACGACGGCGCGCTGGTGCTGTGGAATGCCGCCACCCGTACCAGGGCCGCGACGCTCAAGGGGCATGAGGGGCAGATCAGAACGCTCGGCTTCAGCCCGGACGGCGGGCTGGTGGCGTCTGCGGGCAACGACCGGAAGGTGCGGCTCTGGGATATCGGGGCCGGCGCGGGGTCCCCGTCCCCGGCGGCGCCGCGGCTCGTCCTGACCGGGCACACCGGCATGGTGTGGTCGCTGGGCTTCAGCCCGGACGGGAAGCTGCTGGCCACGTCCGGGGTGGACCGTACCGTACGGCTGTGGAGCACCGCGACGGGACGTCAGCTCGCCGTGTTCACCGGGCACTCCGACTCCGTCGACGCGGTCGCGTTCAGCCCGGACGGGCGTACGCTCGCCAGCGGCAGCGAGGACAGTACCGTACGCCTGTGGGATGTGCGGCGCCGTACGGGGACCGCCACCCTCGCCGGACACAGCGACGAGGTACGGACGGTGGCCTTCAGCCCGGACGGACGCACCCTCGCCTCCAGCGGCCACGACCAGACGGTGGTGCTTTGGGACCCGGTGAACCGCACCCGCCGGGCCGTCCTCACCGGGCACGACACCGCTGTGTACACCATCGCCTTCCACCGGAGCACCCCTCTGCTCGCCGTCGCCGGGGAGAGCGGGCGGATCACCCTGTGGGACACCGCGCAGGTGCCGCTGACCGCTCATACGGGCCGGGTGAACGAGGTCGCCTTCAGCCCGGACGGACGCACCCTCGCCAGCGCCGGCCGCGACAAGGCGGGCGGACTGTGGGACGTCTCCCGGCGCCATCTGCGGACGATGCTGACGGGCAGCACGGGGGCGGTGCGCGCGGTGGCGTTCAGCCCGGACGGACGGACCCTGGCCGCGGCCACCGGGGTGGCGCAGGAGACTCCGGTCAAGGGCGGGCGGCTGCCCCGGCCCGTCGACCACCCGCTGCTGCTGTGGCCCGCCCACCGTCCCGGCCGGCCGGTGAAGCTCGTCGGTCACGCCCGGCATCTCACCGATGTCGCCTTCAGCCCCGACGGGCGCACCCTGGCGACCAGCAGCGTCGACAAGCGGGTCGTCCTGTGGGACCCGGTGCGCCATGTCCGCAAGGGCGAGTTCACCACCGGCTCCAGCCAGTTGGGAACCGGGGTGTACGCGATCGCCTTCAGCCCCGACAGCCGGCTGATCGCCGCCGCCAACCACGACGGAACCGCGACCGTGTGGGACGTCCGCCGGCGGGTGCTGCTCGCCACGCTGACCGGTCACACCGCGGAGGTGATGTCCGTGGCCTTCTCGCCCGACGGCCGCACCCTGACCACCGCCGGGCTGGACCAGACGGTACGGCTGTGGGACGTGGACAGTTGGGGTCAACAGGCCGCGCTCCGCACCGGACCGGCCTACGCGGTGGCGTTCAGCCCGGACGGCCGCACCCTGGCCGCCGCCACCGCGGACTCCGCGGTGACGCTGTGGGATCTCGCCCGGCGTACGCCCCTGGCCACCCTCACCGGGCACGTGGGCGGGGTGCGCTCGGTGGCGTTCAGCCCCGACGGCAGGACGCTCGCGTCCGCGGGGGACGACCAGACGGTACGGCTGTGGAACACCGATCCGGTCGTGACGAAGCGGCAGTTGTGCGGGGCGCTGGCGCGTGATCTGACCGGGGACGAATGGCGCCAGTTCCTGCCGGACGTCTCCTACCACCGCACCTGCACCGGTCGCTCTTCGGCTTTTTGAGCGCTCGGTTCTCCTCCGAGGCGCTCAAGCGTCCACCGACGGTCGATCGTGCTCGACCACTCGTTCCTCGCGGCCTCCGCGCGTTCTCCCTTTCGGTGCCCGCGCGCCTCTTCGGTTCACTCGCGGAAGGCTCGGTGGCCGCGCTTGTGGATGTGGCGCGGGCCTGTGCGCGTTCTCCCTTTCGGTGCCCGCGCGCCTCTTCGGTTCACTCGCCTTGGCGCGCGCGGGCCTTCCGGGGCTTCCGCAGGGGTGGGGCAGGTGGACGGGCCGGGTGGCCTGGTGTCAGCGGGTGGTGTGCGCACCGCCGTTGACGTGGAGCACCTGCCCGGTGATGTGACGGGCCGCGGGGGACGCGAGGAAGGCGACCGCGCCCGCGATGTCCGGGGGTGAGCCCGCGCGGCCCGTCGCGGTGGCGGCCACGAGCTGCTCGCGGCGCTCGCCCGGGAGACGGTCCCGGAAGAACTCGGTGTCGGCGACGTACCCGGGCGCCACGACGTTGGCGGTGATGTCTCGGGGTCCCAGCAGGCGGGCCAGATCGAGGTTCCAGGCGGCGAGCCCCGCCTTGGAGGCGCCGTAGGAACCGGCTCCCTGGTCGGCGGCGATCGATCCGATGTGCACGACGGCGCCTCCGGCCGCGAGCCGGCCGTCCAGCGCCCTGGTGGTCAGCGCGGCGCTCACCAGGTTCGCGTCCAGGTTGGCGCGGAAGTCCCGGGCGTAGGAGGCCAGGTCCGTCCCGCCGCCGGCGTCGAAGTCGGTGTTTCCGCCCGCGTTGTTCACGAGTACGTCGATCCGCTGCGGCAGCGCGGACAGCAGCCCGGTGAGCGCCGAGGGGTCGGTGTGGTCGCAGACGAGGGTGCGGGCCCCGGTCTCCGCCGCCACGTCGTCGAGCGGGCCGGCGCGGCGGCCGGTGACGATCACGGTCTCGCCCTGCCCGGCGAAGTGCCGGGCGGTGGCGCGGCCGATGCCCGTACCGCCACCGGTGATCAGGATGGTGCGTGTCATATGCTGAGCCCCCAGACTCTCGTTAAGGTCTAAATTTAGAGCTAAACGTAGCACGAGGGAGGAGTCGCAGTGACAGGAGATCCTCTGATGGCGCCCGATGGCGGGGCCCCGGGCGGCCCGGCGGCCGGATCCCCCGCCCAGGACATCGCCGCCGCGTGGGGGCGCGAGCGCCCCGGCACCCCGGTCGGCTCGATCGGGATCGTCACCCCGCTCTGGCAGCTGGCCAAGCTCTTCGGGGACGACCGGCGCAGGGTCCTGGCGCGCGCCGGGGTGGACTCCGCCACCCTCGATCTCCTCAGCGTCCTGCGCCGCAGCGGCGAGCCGTACACCCTGAGCACCCGTGAGCTGGGCCGCCGTTCCCTGGTGACGGCGGGCGCCGTCTCCCAGCGCGTCGCCCGCGCCGAACGCGAGGGCCTGGTGACCCGCAGGCCCGGCGAGGGCCGCCCCCGGACGGTTCAGGTCACGCTGACGAAGGCGGGGCACGACCTCGTCGAGGCGACGGTGGACCAGGTGCTCCACCGGGAAGCGGACCTGGTCGGCGGGCTCACGCCCGAGCAGCAGGCCGCTCTCACGGAACTGCTCCGCGTCCTGCTGGAGGACGTCCAGCGGCGTCTCGGGGACGACGGCGTCACCCACGTCGGCCACGAGTGACGTGCGGGCGTGGTGTGGCGTGCGGGTGCGGTGTGGCGTCCGGGTGAGGTACGGGGCGGGCGGGACGCGGGCCGCTGGGCGGCGTACGGCAAGGCGGAGGCGTACGGCGGCGGCGCGTGGCGCGGGATGCCCGGCGCCCGATGGCCGATGCCCCTCATGTCCGGTGTCGGGCGTCCGGCTGCCGGAGGCCGTGTCACCGGCAGGGGGTGGACCTGTGCCTCGGGGCCGGTGCGGTCGCCCGGTGGCGGAGGCCCCGTTGCGCGGTGCTCCCTGCGTATCGCTCGGCTGCGTCCGGGGCCGGCGCCCGGATCCGTACCGACGGGCCGATAACCCGGCCCGGCGCGTCCGGCGGTGTCTGCACCCGCGCCCGGCAGGCCGGTGCTCCCGGCCCGTGTCGGCGGGCCGCCCCTCCGAGCCGTGCCGGCGCCCGGGATCCGGGGCCGGCGGTGTGGCGGTCATACGGTCCAGGGCGGCACCGTCCTGCCCGTGCCGTCGGGCGCGGCGGCGTACGCGCCCGGCGGTGCGGCGACGATCGCGGCAAAACCCGCGTCCGGGTCGGCGTGCACTCGGCGTGGCGCCGTGGCGGGCATGACGATCGTGTCGCCCGGCCGCACGGTGAGCCGCTCGCCGTCGAGTTCGACGGTCGCCCCGCCGTCCAGGACCGTCCACACCTGCTCGGCGTCGAACGTGTGGAGCGGGCCCGCGGCACCCGGGCGCATGTCGACGCGCCACAGCGCCTGTCCGGCGCCACCCAGGGTCGGCGAGGCGAGCGTCGTCATGACGGCATTGGGGGTCTCGGTACGGCGGCTCTGGGCATGGCGGATGACAGACATCGCGGGATCCCTTAAACTCGACAATATGGTTGTCGAAATGGTGAACGTGGTTGTCGATCGTGTCAAGTGAATCCCGCGGTTTCGAACTGCCGCTTCGGCTGCTCCTCGCCTTTCGCGTTCTCGTCGACGAGCTCCATGGGGAACTCGCCCGCCAGGGACACCCCGACGTCCGGCCGATGCACGGTTACGTCTTCCAGGCGATCGGCCCGGACGGCACCACCGCGGCGGATCTCGGCCGCAGGCTCGGGGTCTCCAAGCAGGCTGCGGGCAAGACGATCGACACCCTGGAACGCCTCGGGTACGTGGAACGCGCCACCGATCCACACGACGCCAGGCGCAAGATCGTACGTCTCACCGGCCGCGGTGTGGAGTGCCTGGCGCTGTCGGCGCGCATCTTCGAACGCCTCCGGGCCGACTGGGCCCGGACCCTCGGCGAGGACCGCCTCCGTGAGATCGAGGACGACCTGCGCCGGGTGACTCCAGGGGAACCGTTCCTGCTGGACACGCCGGGCTGGTTCGGCACGTCCTAGCCGGTGATCACCGCGCCGCCCCCGGGGGCCGAAACCGGTCGGCGAGAGTGGGTCTTCCGCGAGAGGAAAGCTTCAGTCACCATGGAGACATGGTGTACACGGCGGGAACCACCGGGAGCCTGCGGTCGGACCTCATCGATCTGTCAGGCGTGTCCCTGAACCAACTCGGAGAGGTGAGTGGGCTTTCGGACGCACTCGCCGCACTTCAGGGCCAACTGGCCCACGCTTCGGCCCCCTTGTGCGAGAGCGGCCTCACCCCGACGTGCGACGCCGCCCCGTGGGGCGCGCCCCAGGCCCGTCCGTGACAGTTGATCGACGCTGAGCCCTATCGGGTCCCGCTCCGTACGCTGACGCGCGTCGCGGCGGGTGAGGCGGACGAAGCGGACATGGCGCTGCTGGAGTCGGCACAGCGCAGCCGGCTGCTGCTGGCGCTCACGGCTGTCCTCGAACTGTCCGGCCAGTCCGACCCTTCCGGTCACACCACCCCGTCCGGCCACTCGGGGCACGTGAGCCACCCGGGCCATGCCGCGTATCCCCGTCACTCCGGTCACCCGGCTCATGCCGGCCCTTCGGCCCACTCAAGCCCCCCGGGCCACCCGGGCGGCCACGCGATCGGCCACCCGGGCCCTGCGGACGACGGCTCCTGGCACCACGGAGCACCCCCTACCCGCCCGGCCGTGGCCTGGGCACTGCTCGCCTCCGTACAGCGTGACGACCCCGCGGCCGTGGAGGCGGTACTGCGTGATCCCGCCGTCGGGGCGTGGGCCTTCCAGCAGGTGCGGCAGCTCGCCCGGATGGCGGCGACGGCCCCGTCGGACCCGCCGCCGTGGGCGGCGGCGACCCTCATGGGCTCCCTGGCGGCCGCCGCGGCCATCCGGGCGGGTGTGCGCTGCTCCTTACGGGTCCCGGCGCGCGGCGGCCGGCTCTGGTTACCCAGCCTCGGTCTGACGGGCACCGTGGGCCGGGGCGAGTGGGCGGTGGTGGGGGTCGAGTGCGGGCAGGGCGGGACCGTGGTCTTCGGGGACGGCGGCTCCGTGCGGATGCCCGAGGACCTGTCGTCACCCGCCGAGGGCTGGTCGCCGCTGCCCGTGGTCGGGCCCGCGGGCTCCGGGGCCGTACTCGACCATCTGTCCCCGTACCGCGACTTCCGCTCCCTGCGCGACCCCGAGGAACTCCCGGGCGGGGAAGCGGCCCGCTGGGGGGCACTCCTGACCGAGGCCGGCGCACTGCTGCGCCGCTGGGACCCCCTGGCGCACCGGACGGTGGCCGGGACGGTCCGCGCCCTGGTCCCGGTCGAGGGAACCGGCGGGCCGCGCGTCATCAGCGCGTCCGTCCCGGACGCCTACGGCTCGATCACCCTGTCCCTGCCTCCCGACGCCCCCGCCCTGGCGGCCACCCTCATCCATGAGGCATACCACCAGCTGCTGACGGCCGTCGGCGATCTGACCCCGCTGTTCGTGTCCCCGCGCAACGGCCCCGAGCCCACCTACTTCGCCCCCTGGCGCGACGACCCGCGCCCGGTGCGCGGTCTGCTCTTCGGGGCGCACGCCTTCGCCGGGGTCGCCGCCTTCTGGCACCGGCGCCGGGCCGTCGACGGGGAGCGGGCGGACTTCGAGTTCGCGCTGCTGCGGTGGCAGTTGCGGACCGCCCTGGCCGCCCTGCGCGCGGCGACGGGTCTGACCGCGGCCGGGGGGCATGTCGTCGAGACCCTGACCCGGTCCGTACGGCAGTGGTGGGCCGAACCCGTCCACGGGCCCCCGGGGGAACTGGCCGCGCTCTGCTCCCGGGACGTACGCGCCACTTGGCGGGCCGCGCATCTGGTGGTGGACGAGCACGGCGCGGACACCCTCGCGCAGCGCCTGCTGAGCGGGCTCCCTCCGCCCCCGCTGCTGCCGCCGGTCCGCGTGGCCGCACCCCGGCCGACACCCCGGGGCGGTGCCCGGACCTGGCTCGCCCGGCTGTGGTTCAGCGACCGGGAGGCGTTCGACCGGGTGAGGGCGGAGCTGGACTCCGGGGCCGTCAGCCCCCGCGGGATAGCGGGTGCCACCGTCGCCGACGCCGCACTGATCGCCGGGGACACCAAGGAGGCCCTGCACCGCTACCGTGCGGCCGCCCGGGAGGAGCCCCTGCCGGCCGCCTGGATAGGTGTCGGCCTGGCGGGTGAACCCCGGGGCGGCGTACTGCTGGAGCGCCCGGAACTGGTCCTGGCGCTCCACCGGGCGCTGTCCCGGCTCGGATCCGAGCCGCCCGGCCCGCAGGAGCTGGCCGACTGGCTCGGATCCGGAACGACACCCCACCGGACACCCGGGGGCGACGGGGGCCGGACCCCGGACACGGGAGGGGTCCGGGGTCCGGGAACGGTTCCGGAGACGGGAACGGCTGCGGACATCACAGGGACGCGGGACGGTCCGGGGACGCCCGCCACGGACCGGAGGCCGGACGGCGCCCGGACTCCGGACACCGGCCCGCCACCCGACCCGGACCCGGCCTCCGGCGCGGACCGGTCGGACGGCGGGAGCCGTGCGGCGGACCGGGCCCGGCCACCGGGCGCGGGCCCCGCGCCGGATGCCCGGCCGGGGCCGGATGCCCGGGGGATCTCAGATGCTCAGCAGGTCGATGTCGCAGTTGGCCCGCTTGAAGTTCTCCGCGTCCAGGGTGGCCTGGTGCTCGGGCCCGTGGACCCTGCGGAGTGAGGCCAGCGCCTCGGCGTGCATCTCCTGAGCCCTCGCCGTCTCGCCCAGACTCTTCAGGTCGTACGAGAGATTGAGCTTGATGGCCAGGGTCGCGGGATGCGCCTCGCCGCGTTCGGCCGTGCTGATCTCCAGCAGCCGGGTGTCCATGTCGAAGGCTTCCTGGAACTGGCCGACCGCGTAGTAGTCACTGGCCAGATTGGTCCGGGCCAGCAGCGTACGGGGATGGTTGGAGCTCAGGACGCCGCTCAGGCCGTCCACCGCGGCGTGGTCCAGATCGTGGGCCTCGCTGATGCTGCCGAGCAGCCGGAGGGTCACCGCCAGATTGGTGGCGGTGGCATGGACGTGCGGATGGTCCGGGCCCAGCAGCTCACGGCACTGTTCCATGGTCCGGCGGCCCAGTTGGGCCGCCGCCGTGAGATCGCCGGTCTGGCGGAGATCCGTGGCGTGGTTGAGCGCGGCTCGCGCCGTCTCCAGCGAGTCCTCGCCCGAGGTACCGCGGAGCAGCTCCAGCGCTTTCGACGAGAGCTTCAGGGCGCCGTGGTGATCTCCCAGCTTGCGCCGGGTCACCGACAGCTCGCGGGTGATGCGGACGGACATGTCGTGCTCTTCGCCGAGCCTTTCCAGGCTCAGCCCCCTGAGCATCGTCAGATGGTCCGCGGCGGCGTGGTAACGCCCCAGCTCCTGAAGGTCGATGGCGACCTGGTAGAGGCTGCTGAGGGTCTGGAGGTGGTCCTCGCCCAGCACCTCGACCCGGCGTTCGTACGTCTCCTCGTCGAGCCGCAGCGCCTTTTCGAAGTCGGCCGCCAGCCGCAGGCTGACCGCGTAGTTGTGCGCCGCCTGGAGGGTGCCCGGGTCGTCGGGGCCGAATGCCTGGAGGGTCGTCTCGTACGCGCGCTGGTCCAGCTCGCGGGCCCGGTAGAAGTCGCCCCGCAGCCGCAGCAGGATCGCCATCACGCTCAGGGCGCGCTGGGTGACCTCGTTGCGTTCACCGAGGACCCGGCGGCACCGCTCCACCAGCTCCGACTGGAGCTCGTACGCCTCGTCGTAGCGGTTCTGCCAGCGCAGCGCGAGGGCGCGGACCTGGTCCATCGCGATGACCTGCTCGTGGTCGTCGCCGAGCGTCCGCCGCCACAGCCCGACCGCTTCCTCCGCGACGTTCAGCGCCTCCGCGAAATCGCTGCGGGCGTGCAGGAAGTGGGCCTCGTTCAGAATGAGCTGACGGGCCCACGGGTCCTCGCACTCCACCATGCGGGTGGCCCGCACATGCGGGAGCAGGGCCGAGTAGCGGGGCCAGTCCTCCAGGCGCTGCGGGTTCCTCGGGTCGGCGTTGGCGAGGATCTCGTGCGCGTAGTGCCGCATGGCGGCACGCTCCTGAGTGTTCATCTGTTCGATGAGCACCCGCTGCACCAGCCTGTGGACCTGAATGGTGGAATTCCGGTGGTCGATCCGGGCGAGCGCATAGCGGCCGATCTCCCGAACGGCCTGCGAAAGCTTGATGGGATCGTCCAGAGCGGCCCGCAATTCCGCGGGCGCGCCGACTCCCCGTACCGCCTCGAAGAAATTACGCGAGATCGGCTCGGGCGCAAAGAACGCACAGATCTGGAGCAATTGGAGGGCCGCCGGATGGTCGTCACGCAGCCGGTCGAGCGACACATTCCAGGCCGCGGCGACCGGGAGGTCGTAGTCCGCGGGGGGAGCGACCTCCAGCAATTCCGAGCACTTGGTCTCGAAAAGATCCAGATACTGATGAGCGGGCATCCCCGTTTCCGCCAGCCAAACCGCGGCCTGCTCCACCGCGAGTGGCAGATCGCCGAGTGCGTCGGCCAGCCGATTGGCGGCCTCATCGGGAATCTGCGGACTGCGTCGCTTGATCAGAGCGACACTCTCCGTACGTGTGAACACATCGACCTCTAGTGAACTGGCCAGCGTGGACCATTGTGAGTTGCGGGAAGTGACCATCACGCGTCCTGGACCGTCGTGCGGGAAGAACTGCCGGACCTCGTGCGGGTTCTCCGCATTGTCGAAGACCAAGAGCCAGTTCGAGTAGGGATTGCCCACGCGAAGCGCTTCCAGGACGGCGGGCACGGCGCTTCGGTCGGCGCCTGCCCGCAATCCCATCTGTTCCCCGAGTTCGATGAGGGATTGCACGATCAGATTGGTCTGTTCGGACGGAATCCACCAGATCAGCTCGTAATCCTTGCCGTGCCGGTACACGTATTCGATTGCGATCTGGGATTTTCCGACACCGCCCATGCCGTGCAGAGCCTCGGGCAGGACGGCAGTGGTTATACCGGTGGCCAGGCGCTGACGCAACTTCGTCAAAAGCTCTTCACGGCCGGTGAAGTTCCTGTTCCGCAAGGGGAGATTCGCACCGATCCGCCGCGGGGTGGATGACGACCCCCTCTGCTGGGTCACGGAAACGGACTGCGACGCGGTGGACACGGAACCTCCTGGGGGAGACACGGGATCGAAGCGCAGGTGTGTCACCTCGGCATCAACCGTAGTTGATCGGTGACCCTGTGTCATACGTCCTGGTGGGTCGGGTGGGAGTGGCGTACTGCGCTCGGGGTGGAGGAGTTGCTGCAAACGGTTCGCGCGCGCCTGGTACGGCCCCGAGAGCGCGCCCAGTGCCGTCCGCAGCGGCCGGAGGAAGGGGCGGGTGCGGTCGTCGAGCGGCGGGTCGGCCGCGTCGGCCTGCCAGGCAACCAAAGCATCGCCGCCCGCCACCGACGACGCCAGCCGGGGGCCCAGATGCGCGGCCACCTGGCGCAGCACACCCATCGTCTCGGCGCGCGTGCCCAGTCCGAGCAACTCCTCCCGGATGCCCTCGGCGAAGTCGAACGACACCCGCTGGGCGTCCTCCACGTCATCGCCGGGGTGGGTGCGCCGCAGCAGACCGAACAGCATGATCTCGGCGAGATTCCAGGACTCCGCGCCGGGCAGTGTGCGCTGGACCAGACGCATGACGGGCAGATTCAGCGGAGCCGCCGCCAGTCTGCGGGCCAGCGCGAACGCCATGGGGGACGCCTCGGCCATGAAACGGCGTACCGTCTCCCGGGCGCGTCCCGGCAGGGGCCCCGGGAGTGCCTCCGGCGCCGGGGAGCGGGCCCCGAGATCGCCGCCCGCGCCGGTGAGCAGCGCCGCCACCCGGTGCCGTCCCCCGGGGGAGGCCACCAGACGGGCCCAGCGGTCGAGCGAACCCGGACTCAGCTCCACGACCGGGACCGCCACCGCGCCCTTCGGGGCGGCCGGGGGCGCTTCCCCGAATCCCGCCGAGGAGAAGGAGACGTGCTCGATCCCGATCAGCCGGTTG
The DNA here is from genome assembly GCF_042873655.1 of Streptomyces sp. NPDC004609. Lineage (NCBI taxonomy): Bacteria > Bacillati > Actinomycetota > Actinomycetes > Kitasatosporales > Streptomycetaceae > Streptomyces > Streptomyces sp. NPDC004609. The sequence goes on from NZ_JBIALS010000001.1 coordinate 433,798, forward strand.
GGCGCGGCGGTCCGGGGGACGACGAGCCCGGCCCGTACGGCCGTGGGGAGGGTGAACTCCCACAGTTCCTGCGGCAGCACGCTCAGCACGGCCACCGGCGACGACCGGGCCAGGGCGTGCAGCCGGGAGGCCGCGGTGCCGTCGCGCCAGGCCGGCGCGACCCCGTCGGTGACCACCAGCACCAGGGTGTCGGGGCCTCCGCCGGAGTCCGCCGGACGCCGGGAGCCGTGCCGCCCCGCTCCCCGGGCCGAGAGGTCCAGCGGGGCCGACCGCAGGGCGCGGAACGCCGCCGTCTGCTCCAGCAGCTCCCGCAGCTGACGGACCGTGTCCTGCCAGATCGACAGGGACGGATGGGTGTCCACCAGCAGGGTCAGGTCCAGCCGCCGGTCCTCGGCGGTACGGCAGACCGGCAGCCACAGCCCGTCGGCGGCGGCGCGCTCCGCGGTGCCGTCCTCGTCGAGTTCGAGCAGATCGGGCCGGGGGCGGTACAGCCGCAGCGGGCGCAGCGACCGGGCCAGCGCCAGCCGGTGGGGCAGGGCCGGGGCGGCGGGCCAGACACCGGTCCCCTCGCCCTTCTGCCGCGGGAACACCGGCCAGGCCCCGCCCGCCGGCGCGGCGAAGGGCTCGGCGCCCGGGTCGAACGGTGACGCGGCCCGGGCGGGCCCGGGCAGGTCCGCCGGTGCGCCGCCCGGGTCAGGGCCGCGGTCGTCGTCGTGTTCCGGCGAGCGGTCCGGCGGGACGTGCCCGTTGGGGGAGGCGTCCCGGCCTCCGGCGCTCCCGGTGGCCCGGGTCGTGCCGTCACCGCCGAGGTCGCGGTCACCGCCGTTGCTGCCGTCGCCGTCGGGAGCGGAGCCGTCGGGGGCCCCGGGGGTGTCCGGGTCGCCGGGGTGGTCGGGGCCGTCGTCGCGGGGAGCCCGGTCGGCCGTGTTCCGTGCGGGCCGGGAGCCGGGGGAGCCCGTGCCGGACCGCCCCGGCAGCCAGTCGCGGTACGGGAAGGGCGCCGCCGCGTCCTGGCAGGCCGCCAGATACAGCGCGTCCAGCAGTTCCCACTGGGACACCTGCGGCGACGGGCCTTGTGCCCGCCCGGTCATCCTGTCCTCGTTCCGGGCCCGCTCCCGTTCAGGTGGTGCCACAACTTCTCGGCCAGTTCGGCCAGTGCGGGGCCTCGCTGCCCGGTCGTCAGATAGAGGGCGTTCAGCAGCTGGTCGACGGAGAGCCCGCCGCGCTCGCGGCTGCGTTCCAGGAAGCGTGAGATGAGTTCGTCACGCCACTGGTCGGAGGTGTCGTGCCCGAGGTGCGCCGCCACGACCGCGGCGAGTTCGTCGGCGCCGGGCTCCGGTATCTCCAGCAGCAGACAGCGGCGCAGAAACGCCGGCGGAAACTCGCGCTCGCTGTTGGACGTCATCACGATGAGCGGGAAGGCGTGGCAGGTGACCGATCCCCCCGTGATCTCCGCCTCGCCGCCGGGGTCGTCGGTCAGCACCGTCGCGGTGGGGTGCCTGCGCCGGGCGCGCCGCAGCTCCGGTATCTGGAAGGAACCCTCTTCGAACACGCCGAGGAGATCGTTCGCCAGATCGAGGTCGCTCTTGTCGAGCTCGTCGATCAGGAGCACCCGCGGCTCCCCGTACGGCAGCAGCGCCGTACCGAGCGGCCCGAGCTGGATGTACGCGCCGATGTCGGGCTCGGCCTGCTCCCCGGCGGCGTCGCCCGCCGCCGCCCGGGTGGCCGCCGCGTCCTGGACCCGGCCGATCGCGTCGTACTCGTACAGTCCGCGCTGGAGCGTCGACCGGCTCGTGATGTGCCAGCGCAGCACCCGGCCGAGACGTAACTCCCGGGCGACGCGGTGCGCCAGGGAGGACTTGCCGGTGCCCGGACGGCCGCTGACCAGGAGCGGACGGCGCAGCAGCAGTGCCGCGTTGACCATGTCCGCCTCGGTCTGGGCGACACCGGTGAGCCCGGGGGCCGGGGGAGCGGCGCCGAGACGGCGCTCGATCTCCGCGTCGTCACCCGGCGGGGCCTGGAGCAGCGGTCCGCCGTCGAACCGGCGCCAGGGCGGAGGCTCCGGAAGCAGCTCGCCCAGCGTGGTGTCGCGCAGCGGCTCGCCCGTACCCCGGTAGATCCACCAGCGGTTGGCGGCGGAGCCCGGTCCGCCGTCCATGACGGGGATGTCGTCGGGAAGCGTCAAGGGCCCTCCTCCCCATCAGTGGGCAGAGCCGACGGGGTGCCCGCAAGCGCTGCCGGCATCCGGTTCGGGTCGTCCCACAGCAGAGCGACATAACGGCCGATCATCACGTCGCCTTCAGGATCGCGTCCGTTGCACGCAATGCGCAACGCCTTGACGACGGCCGGTAATTCCCGTGGATCGTGACGGTCCAGCAGGGAGCGCAGCGCGTCCCGGAACAACGGGTCGCTTCCCTCCCTGCGGTCCCACAGGGCCACCGGAACACCGTCGCGCAGTGCCTCGCTCAGCTCGTCCGGATCGGCCTTTGCCGCCCGCCCCTCACGCGGGCCGCCGGGCGGTCCGCTCAGCACCACGACCGCGGGCTGCGGACCCGGGTGCACCCGGGTCCTGCCGTCCTCGGGAAACCAGTGGACCCGACCGGCGCGGCCGTCGGCGAACGAGTCCCAACGTTCTCCCCAACGTCCGTGCATGTCACGGCGGTTGAGTCGGTCGAGACTGCGTACGACGACCTGATGGTCCTCCCCGAGCACGGCGCCCACCCCTTGGAACGAAGCTTTGCGCCATCGTTCCACACCGAGGTTGAGGAGATCTTGAGGAAGGAAAAACTCCAACGCAAGATCCGATTTGAGGAAGTACGCCCACTCGCTCTCCGCCTGCCGCACCAGGGCCCGCACCTCCCTCTCGGCGTCGCTCAGACCGATCCGGCGGTCCTCGCCCCGGAGCTGCTCCCCCGGGTGGACCCGCCACCAGTGGGAGAGGAGCATATCCCTGCCCCCCGAGGCGTCGAGCAGTCGATGGAGCCGGATGATGAGGTAGTCCGCAGGGCTCCAGACATCGGTCCGTTCCCGGGCCGGGGACTTCTCCGCGGGCGGCTCGGACGGCTCGGGCGGCTCGGACGGTCCTTGGTCGGCGCGGTACGGCTCATGGTCCCGCGCCCACTCGATGATCCGGATCTGCTGCTCGCCTTCGGCTCCCAGGGCCAGCAGCCGCTGCAGCACCTGGAAGCAGGGCAGCGGTTCGCCGGGCCGGGCGTTCAGGGTCGCCGCATGCAGGAACACCGCCCAGGGCTCCACGCAGGGGAACGGCGCGGCGAGCAGACCCAGCCCGTGCAGAAAGAGGGAGTAGCGCCGCTGGAGGTCGGGGATCCGCACCCCGTCCAGGAGCCCGAAGACCTCGTCCCACTCCTCGTCGTCGAAGAGATCGACCTCCCAGGCGGCGGTGGCCGCCTTCAGCCTGCGGATCGCGGACGAGTTGCCCTCCCGCATCTCCAGTGCCTCGACCAGCTGCGCCAGCCCGGCGGGCCGTACGCACAGCTCCTCCATCAGCTCCACGATCACCCCGCGCCGTGACCCGCCCCCCGTGTCCAGCGCCCCGCGCGCCTGGTCGCCCAGCCGTTCCACCACCTGTCGCAGCGTCCTCGTGTCCTGGAGGCAGTCGACGTCCGCCACGGCGTCGATCAGGAACCTCGGCAGTACGCGGTGGGCGATCGTCATGCACCGTCCTCCGATCCGGGGCCGCCGGCGCAGCAGATGCCGTCGAGGAGGGCCACCGCCCGGAGCGCGGAGGACGAGCCGCCGCCCAGGGTGAGCACGGCCGACCGCAGTGCCGGGCAGCCGTCCGGCTGGTCCGTGCAGCCCTCGACGACGGCCTGGAGCTGCTGGCGCGGCCAGGCGTGGTCACGGATGTTGCGGCGGACGGCGGGCGGGAGCGCGTCGCGCAGGGTGCGCCCGGAGTCGTACCCGATCTGCGGGATGTCCAGCAGCGCGTCGGCGAGTTCGTACTGCCGCTCCAGCGGCGGGGGAGTGCAGGGGCGCCGGGCGGGCGCCCGGACGGCTCCCGCGAGCGGCTGCCACAGTCGTACGGCCGCCTCGACCGGGAGCATCCAGGCGACCTTGGCCGTCCGGTCGGTGTACGCGCTGGTCACCAGCCCGATGACCCGCCGACGGGCCGGGTCCCACACGGCCGCGCCGCTGAAGCCGCGCTCCACGGCGGCGCCGGTGGTCTGCAGACCGTCGAGCTGCACCCAGTCGGGGCAGGGGCCGCCGCCCCCGGTGAGCCGCGCGGTGGCGATCAGTCCGGCGGGGGCGCCGCGCGGATATCCGATGACCGCGACCGGCTGTCCCTCCGGAGTGCCGCAGCGGGCGAGCGGCAACGGGCCGCAGCCGCGCGGGAATCCGGGGTGCCCGGCGTCGAGCGCCAGGACGGCGAAGTCGGCGCTGCCGTCCAGCGCCGCACCGGGATCGGTGCCGTTCAGCGGCGGCGCGGGGGACCAGGCACCGGGCACCGGGCGGGCGGGCGCCGACCAGCTGCGGCCGGGAAGGTCGACCAGGAGGGTGGGGGTGTGAGGGGTGTGAGGGGGGTGAGGGGTTTCCGGGGGGTGCGGTGCGTGTGAGGCGTACGAGGCGGGTGTCGGTCCCGACGGCCCCGGCGGCCCTGACGGTCCCGGTTGGTCCGGAGGGGATGCTTCCGCTGGCGGACCGTCAGGAGCAGTCGCCAGCCAGTGAATTGCGGCCCCCGGGTGGGCCGCGGTCACCACATGCGCGCATGTGAGGACGCAGGCCGTCCTTCCCCCGGCGGCCACCAGGACGCCGGCTCCCCATAATGTGCCGTCCGGGGACAGCACCCGCACCTGGCCTCGTTCCGGCCCCACGAAGATCGTCTCCCCCGAGAGTCACCGTGCCCACACTCGCTGTGTCCAGTGTACGAGCGGAAACGGGATTTCACGGGGCCGTCTGCTCCGGCGCACCCCCCGAGTGGCGCCGCCAGACCATGGAAACCTTGAGATGACCCTCCGCTTCGGTGTGGGCGATCACCGCGCCCGCCTTCGCGTTGAAGCGGACGCCGAACTCCACGGTGACCTCCTCCGGCGGCTCGGGCATCGCCACGAGCCGGTCGAGAGTGGTCCGGGCGACGGCGCGGACGCGATCGAGCCCGGCTTCCAGCGAGCCGGTGGCCTCGGCGATCGCGTCGCCGACCCGGGAGACGGAGACCACCCCGGGTTCGTCGTCGGCGATCTCGACCACGGCCTCGCCGCCGTCCTCGGTACGAAAGCGGATCAGCTCAACCATCGGGCTCCCCCTGGGCCTTGGGCGTCATTGCGTACGCAAGCCCCCGACGGTACTGGGCCCCGGGCAGAGAAGCCATCAGCTCCGAAACGAGAGCGGTGCTCTCGCCTCGGGGTGGGGGGCGCTCTTGAACGTGAGCACTGCTCGCTGAGGAGGAGGGGGACGGTGCTCGGGAAGGAGAGCGGCGCTCCTGCTGCGGCCCCTTGAACGGTGCTCTGATGCGAGAGCGGTGCTCAGGTGCGGGGTCGGCGCGGTGCTCTGGGCTGTGAGCGGTGCTCACGCTATCCCTGCTCTGAAGCGAGAGCGGCGCTCGCTTGTTGAGGCGCTGCTCCGGTTCGGGAGCGGTGCTCGGGTGGTCGGGGCGGGGGGCGCGGTGCTCTGGACCGGGAGCGGTGCTCACGCTACCTCTGCTCGGGAGCGAGAGCGCTGCTCCCGCCCGCTACCTCTGCTCCGGTCCAAGAGCAGTGCTCCCGCCCGCTACCCCCGCTCCAATCCGAGAGCAGTGCTCCCGCCCCCCGCACGCATCCCGCCGCCCCGCTCTCGCCCCGGCCTTCCCTCAGTCCTGGCCCAGCGACGACGGGTGTGTCGCGAGTGGGGTGATCGAGAAGGTCAGATAGGGGAACAGGGGCAGATTCCAGAGCACTCGGTGGAGTTCCTCGTTGTCCGGCACGTCGATGACGCTGAGGTTGGCGTACTGGCCGGCGCAGCGCCAGATGTGGACCCAGACTCCTTTCCGCTGGAGTTCCCGGCAGTACTCCTTCTCGCGGGCGATCAGGTCCGCGCGTACCCCGGGGTCGAGGTCGTGCGGGATCGCCACGTCCATGGTCACTGCGAACAGCATCGTCGTACCTCCACGTTGTGCCTGCGGTCGTGCTCGGGCCGGGCGTGCTCAGGCCCGGTCGAGGACGAAGTCGTACGTGACCTCGTTGCCGTTGCCGTCGCCGGACGACGCCGGGGACGGGGCGAGGATCAGCTCGGGCTTGACCGCCGAGGCGATGTCGTCCTGGACATGGCTGCCGCCGCGGAAGTACAGCTGGGTGGTGATCAGTTGGTGGCCGGGGGCCGAGACCTTCAGATGGAGGTGGGCCGGGCGCCAGGCGTGCCAGCCCGCGGCGGAGATCAGCCGGCCGCAGGAGCCGTCGGTGGGGATCTGGTAGGGCGCGGGCTCGACCGTGTGGATACGGAAGCCGCCCTGCTCGTCGGCGACGACGGTGCCGCGCAGATTCCACTCGGGCAGGCCGGGGGCGTACTGGGAGTAGAAGCCGTCGGCGTCGGCGTGCCACATCTCGATCTTGGCCCCGGCGAGCGGGGTGCCGTCCACCGAGGTGACCCGGCCCTGGAAGAGCAGCGGGGTGCCGCCCTCGTCCTCGCGCATCGGGAGCGTGGCCTCGGCGGGGAAGGAAGGCGCGTCCGGGACGTAGTACGGGCCCTCGATGGTGCCCTTGCTGCCCTGGCGGTCCTCGCTGTTGACCTCCTCGACGACGTTCTCGATCCACACGTCGAGGAAGAGCGGCCACTCGCCGTCCAGCCCGACCTGGATCATCCACGCCTTGAGGGCGTCGTACTCGGCGTAGGTGACCTTGTGCCTGCGGATGACCTCGTGCACGGCGGAGATGACCTCGGTGGCCAGGGTGTCGACGCGCCGGGTGTCCGCCGCGGTGCCGGCGGGCCGCTTCGTACGGAAGCGGTCGGTGGCGGCGGCTCCGGAGGCGGCGGCGGTCGCCTGCACGGCGGGATCGGTGTGCTCGGGGTGACCGGTGTGCTCGGGGTGGACGGTGGTGTCGGTCATGTCGCGTTCCGTTCTGTGCTGTTCGGGTGGTCGGTCCGGTGATCGGGTTCCCTGCACGGGCGGTGGGCGGTTCCCGAGCCCGGTCCCGTCACCGGTTGCGGCGGCGGATTCCTGTCCCGGGTCCCGGGTCCCGGGTCCCGGGTGCCGGGTGCCGGGTGCCGGGCGTCCGGCGGTGGAGGCGGTGTCCGGCTGTGGACGGCCGTGAGGGGGCGGGAGGCGGGGGCGGTCCCTCACCCGTCCTGCCGGTAGCGCGCCAGCTTCTCGGGGTCGATCTCGACGCCGAGCCCCGCGTCCTCCCGGATGCGCAGGGCGCCGTCCTCGATGGCGAGCGGCTCCGTGAGCAGGTCGTCGCTCATGTCGAGGAAGTTGGACAGCTCACCGGCCCGGCGCGCGGTGGAGCGGTGGGCCGCGCCGAAGGCGACCGAGCACAGGCTGCCGATCTGGCCATCGATCTGATTGCCCATCACCACCTCGACGCCCAGCCCCTCGCACTGGTGCAGCACCCGCTGCGAGGCGGTGAACCCGGTACGGGCCGTCTTGACGCTGATGGCGGTGGCGGAACCGCCGAGCAGTTCGCGGGTGACCTCGGCCGGCCGGGTGGCGCTCTCGTCCGCGATGAACGGGACCGGGCTCCGGCTCACCAGCCAGCGCCGCCCGAGGACGTCGTCGGCGGGGCAGAGCTCCTCGGCGAACGTCAGCCCCAGATCGGCCATCTCCCCGAGGGCGCGGGCCGCCTCGGACGCCGTCCAGCCCCGGTTGCCGTCGATGTACAGCTCGATCCCCGGGCCGAGGGCCTCACGCAGCGCGCGGCACGCCTCGACATCCTCGGTGTAGGGCTGTCGGCCGACCTTCACCTTGAAGGTGGTGATGCCGTACGTGTCCCGGATCCGCTCGGCCTCGGCGACCATCCGGTCCGCGGGCGCGAAGCCCACCATATGGCTCACCCGCATCCGGTCGCCGTATCCGCCGAGCAGGCCGGAGACGGGCATTCCGGCTGCCTGGCCGACGATGTCCCACAGGGCCATGTCGACGGCGGCCTTGGCGGCCGGATTGCCGACGGTCCGGTCGAGCCGTTCATGGGCGGCCTCCCGCTCCAGCGGGGACAGACCGGTGAGCTGCGGTGTGAAGAGCCGGTCGATCGCGGCGACGATCGACTCCTGCGTCTCGCCGTAGGTGAAGGGCCGGGCCGGGGCCTCCGCCGTGCCGGTCAGCCCGTCGTCCGTGTGCACGCGCACCAGGACGTGTTCGGCGGTGTGCACCTCGCCGCTGGCGAATCTGAGCGGCTTTCTGTAGGGAATGGAGAAAGGGATCGCTTCGATCCGGGCGATCTTCATGCCGCTCCTTCGCGTCTGTCGGGACCTTCGGGTCTGCCTGGTCTGCCGGGTCTGTCGGGTTCACGTCCCGCGGTTTCGTCGAGCCCATCCGGCCCATCCGGCCCATCCGGCCCGTCGGTCCCGTCGAGGAAAATGTCGTGCTTTTCGAGAATTCCCAGCAGATTCCTCAGAAGCGGCGAGGTGTCGTCCGCCCGCCAGGCCAGGCCGAGCCGGACCGGCAGCGCGTCCTCGACCGTTTTGCACAGGACGCCCTCGCGGGGCGCCGAGCGGATCGAGTCCGGCAGTACGGCGACCCCGAGCCCGGCGGCGACCAGGGCCAGCGCGGCGGAGGTCTCGGTGACCTCGTAGGCGCCGTGCGGATAGAACCCGGCGGCCAGGCAGCTCCGTACGACCGTGTCGTTGACCACGGAGCTGAGGGCCGCGCCGTACATGATGAAGTCCTCGTGCCGCAGCCGCTCGACGCGGACGGTGTCCGCGTCGGCGAGCGGGTGCGCCGCGGGCACGGCGACGACCAGCGGCTCGTCGGCCAGCGCCCGGTGGGCGATGCCCTCCTGCCGCACCGGCGGGCGCAGCACTCCGACGTCCAGGCTGCGTTCGGCCAGTCCCCGTTCCTGGGCGGGGGTGAGCATCTCGGTGTGCACCTCCAGCATCACTCCCGGCATCTCCTCCTTCACCAGCCGGGCCAGGACGGGCAGTTGCCGGTACGAGGCGGACCCCGTCAGCCCGATCCGCAGCACCCCCTCCACCCCCGACGCGAACCGCGACACCCGGGCCACCGCTTCCTCGACGGACGTGAGGATGCGCAGCACATCGGTGTGGAACACCTCTCCGGCACCCGTCAGGGCGACTTGCCGGGTGGTGCGGCTGAACAGCTCCACACCGAGTTCCGCCTCCAGCCGGCGGATCGCCTGGGAGAGCGGTGGCTGGGCCATGTGAAGCCGTTCCGCGGCTCTGCCGAAATGACGTGTTTCGGCGACGGCGGCGAAATACCGGAGGGTTCTGAGTTCCATCGGAAAACTCCTCGGGGGCCTTTCGGGAAAACTCCCTCGAATGAGCCTCTGCTGCGCCTCATCGTAGGAAGGGAATCCCATACCCGACAAATACGTGATGGCAGCGTATTAAGACGCGGGAGATATCAATACCCCCCTGGGTCAACCCTGGGGAAACACCTGGGGCCCGATCCCCACCCCGGTGTCATGGTGCTGAAACGTCAGTGTCATGAACGGCCGCCGATCCGGTGGCCGCTGCTACCCGGAGGGACGGGACCATGGCCGAAGCCCACAGCCGTGCGCGGACCATCGTCGAGGACGCCCTGGTGGAGGATCCCGAGAACGGCGTGTACCGCGTACGCCGGAACGTCTTCACCGACGAGGAGCTCTTCGAGCTGGAGATGCGGCACATCTTCGAGGGGAACTGGGTCTATCTGGCGCACGACAGCCAGATTCCCGAAGTGGGGGACTACTTCACCACGTACATCGGGCGGCAGCCCGTGGTCATCTCCCGTGACAAACAGGGGGAGTTGCACGCCCTGATCAACGCGTGCAGCCACCGGGGCGCGATGCTGTGCCGGCGCAAGACCGACAACCGGACGACGTTCACCTGTCCGTTCCACGGCTGGACGTTCAACAACACCGGCAAGCTGCTGAAGGTCAAGGACCCGCGGGGCGCCGGATATCCGGAGCAGTTCAACAAGGACGGCTCGCACGATCTGACCCGCGTCGCCCGGTTCGAGAGCTACCGGGGCTTCCTCTTCGGCAGTCTGAACGCGGACGTCAAGCCGCTGGACGAGCACCTCGGCGAGGCGGCGAAGATCATCGACATGATCGTGGACCAGTCCCCGGACGGGCTGGAGGTGCTGCGCGGCTCGTCCACGTACACCTACGACGGCAACTGGAAACTCCAGACCGAGAACGGCGCCGACGGCTACCACGTCTCGGCGACCCACTGGAACTACGCGGCCACCACCGCCCGCCGCACGTCGGGCGAGTCCGCCAACGACACCAGGAGCATGGACGCCGGCGGCTGGTCCAAGCAGAAGGGCGGCTTCTACTCCTTCGACCACGGCCATCTGCTGCTGTGGACGAAGTGGCTCGATCCCGCCAACCGGCCGCTGAACGAGAAGAGGGACGAACTGGTCGCGTCCTTCGGCGAGGACCGGGCCGACTGGATGATCGGTGTCTCCCGCAATCTCTGCCTCTATCCGAACGTCTATCTGATGGACCAGTTCAGCTCCCAGATCCGGCACTTCAGGCCCCTCTCCGTGGACAGGACGGAGGTCACGATCTACTGCATCGCCCCCAAGGGCGAGTCGCCCGAGGCCCGCACCACCCGGATCAGGCAGTACGAGGACTTCTTCAACGCCAGCGGGATGGCCACCCCGGACGATCTGGAGGAGTTCCGCTCCTGCCAGAAGACGTATCTCGCCGGGGCCGCCCCCTGGAACGACCTCAGCCGGGGCGCCACCCACCAGATCGACGGCCCCGACGAGGACGCCGAGCGCATCGGTCTCAAGCCGCTCGCGAGCGGGGTGCGCACCGAGGACGAGGGGCTGTACCCCATCCAGCACGGCTACTGGCTGCGGACCATGCGCGACGCCCTGAAGGGAGCCTGACCATGACGGCGACGGCCGAGGCGATCACCCTCGAAGAGGTCCGCCGGTTCCTCTACCGCGAGGCCCGGTATCTGGACGACCGCGAGTTCGAGAAGTGGATCGACTGCTACCGCCCCGACGCCGAGTTCTGGATGCCCGCCTGGGCGGACGACGACGAACTCACCCGCGACCCGGGGAGCGAGATCTCCCTGATCTACTACGGCAGCCGGGCGGGCCTGGAGGACCGGGTCTTCCGTATCCGCACCGACCGCTCCAGCGCCACGAGCCTTCCCGAGCCGCGCACCGGCCACAACATCACCCATGTGGAGATCACCGGCCGGCAGGAGGGCGGACTGGTCGACGTGCGCTTCAACTGGTTCACGCTCTACTACCGCTACCAGAGTGTCGACACCTACTTCGGCACCTCCTTCTACCGCATCGACTTCTCGGGTCCCGAGCCGCTGATCGCGCGCAAGAAGGTCGTCCTGAAGAACGACTACGTGCACCACGTGGTCGACGTCTACCACGTCTGATCCGAACATGTGAGATGAGCGATTCCATGTCATTCCAGGTCGCCCTGAGCTTCGAGGACGGCATCACCCGGTTCATCGAGTGCGGTCCGGACGAGACCGTCGCCGACGCCTCCTACAAGGCCCGTATCAACATTCCGCTGGACTGCCGCGACGGCGCCTGCGGCACCTGCAAGTCGCTGTGTGAGTCGGGGAGTTACGACGGCGGCGACTACATCGAGGACGCGCTCACCGACGACGAGGCGGCCCTCGGCCACTGCCTGCCCTGCCAGATGACCCCGCGCAGCGATCTGGTCCTGCGCATCCCCTCCACCTCGGCCGCCGCCAAGACGGCCGCGGCCGTCTTCACCGCCACCGTCGCCGACATCGAACGCCACTCCGACACCACGGTGGGCCTCACCCTCGACGTCCACGACCGGGACACCCTGGACTTCCTGCCGGGTCAGTACGTCAACATCACGGTTCCCGGTACGGAGCTGACCCGGTCGTACTCCTTCAGCTCGGGCCCAGGACGGCACCTCGCCTCCTTCCTCGTCCGGCTCACCGACGGCGGCGCGATGTCCGGGTATCTGCGCGACGAGGCGAAACCGGGTGACCCGCTGCGCTTCACCGGGCCGATGGGCAGCTTCTATCTGCGGGAATCCGGCCGCCCCGCCCTGTTCCTCGCGGGCGGCACCGGACTCGCGCCCCTGCTGTCGATGCTGGAGCGCCTCGCACAGGCCGATGCCCCGGCCGCGCGTCCGGTCCATCTGATCTACGGCGTCAGCCGCGACCGCGACCTCGTCCATCTGGACACGCTGGCCGCGTACACGAAGGCCGTCCCCGGGTTCACGTTCGACCACTGCGTCGCCGACGAGAACTCCACCGCCCCCAACAAGGGCTTCGTCACCACCCTCATCGACGCCGGGACGCTCCACCACGGGGACGCCGACGTATACCTGTGCGGGCCGCCGCCGATGGTCGAGGCGGTACGGGCGCACATCGCCGCCCTCGGGGTCACCCCGGCGGGCTTCCACTACGAGAAGTTCGCGGTGACCGCGGGCGCGGGAGCGGGTGCCGGATCGTGAGCGCGCACCCGGGCCGGTTCGCCGGCAAGCGGGCCGTCGTCACCGGCGCCGCCCAGGGCATCGGCCTCCAGGTCGCCCGCCGGCTCGCCGCCGAGTCCGCCGAACTCGTCCTCGTCGACCGCTCCGATCTGGTCCACGAGGCCGCCCGCGAACTGGCGGCCCACGCCGTCGTCGCCGATCTGGAGCGGTACGAGGGCGCCGCCGCCGCGATCGGCGAGGCGCACGGCCACCTCGGGCGGATCGACTGCCTCGTCAACAACGTGGGCGGCACGATCTGGGCGAAGCCGTACGAGCACTACACACCCGAGCAGATCGAGGCGGAGGTCCGGCGCTCGCTGTTCCCGACCCTGTGGACCTGCCGGGCCGTGCTGCCGCGTCTGATCGCCCAGCGCTCCGGCACCATCGTGAACGTCTCGTCGGTCGCCACCCGAGGCGTCAACCGCGTGCCGTACGCGGCGGCCAAGGGCGGGGTCAACGCGATCACCGCGTCCCTCGCCCTGGAGGCGGCCCCGTACGGCATCCGGGTCGTCGCCACCGCGCCCGGCGGCACCGAGGCACCGGCCCGCCGGGGGGGGGGGGGGGGGGGGGGGGGGGGCGCGCGGGCGGCCGCCGGGGGGGGGGGGGGGGGGGGCCCGGGAGGGCGCAGGCTGGACCAGAC